>CBFHVU010000028.1:0-20579 GCA_965659465.1 uncultured Paracoccaceae bacterium
CGGCCAAATAAATATGAATTATACCCTGTGTCAGACACCATTTTTTCCTGACCGGTGATGGTGCGCACATGGTATTTTAACCCCGGTTCGGCATAGAAAAATATGCCATTAAACAGGGAATAGACCAGTGTACCGATAAGGACGACATACCCGATACCTGTAAATGGTTTGAACTGTGCATAGCGATCTGGGATCAGGCGTGTTGATACATACAAAATCAACAAGCCAATAAAAGACATTACTATACCAAGCATAAAAATCTCTCTTTCTATCTATACGATAGTATTTATGGATTTCGGAGACTTGCTTCAAGGGTATTGGGTTCCGGCCCCCCGACCGGAACCCTCTCACCCCATGTGCACCCACAACACAGGTCGATTGGTCCAGCCGTTCTAGCCGATACAACAACACTACCGCAGGGGGCCGTGTTTTGACAAATACATAGTATGGAAAACTTTAGGAAAATCCGCGCCAACCGCAGGGGTGGCGCGGATCAGGCATTATCCGTAGATGGATTCTTTGCCAAAATGTTTGGTCAGCATGTAATAAATCACAGCGCGGTATTTGTTCCGCTCGGACCGGCCATAGGTTTCGATGGCCTTGTCGATGGCAGCCATCAATTCAGGACCATCCGCCAGACCCAGTTTTTTCATCAGAAAGCTGTTTTTAACCGTTTCCAATTCGCTTTGCTGGCTACCAGCAACGGTGGACGCGTCTGCGTTGTAAATGGACGGACCACAGCCGATTGTGACCTTGGTCAACAAATCCATATCTGGCGTCATCCCGCATTTGTTTTTCAAATCGTCTGCATATTTCGCAATTAGTTCGTCACGTGTGCCCATAATTAACCCCTTTGGGTAAATTTAATAACGAAAGTATCGTTATCCAAATGTTATGGTCATGCAATGCTGAATATGCCTTAAAACGCAAAAAACCGCGCCCATTAGCGCGGTTTTGCGATTTTCAGTCCTGATTTGCCTAGTAACGATAATGTTCAGGCTTAAACGGACCTTCGGTCGTCACGCCAATATAATCGGCCTGATCTTTGTTCAGTTTGGTCAGTTTCACACCGATGCGGTCCAGATGCAGGCGCGCCACTTTTTCATCCAGATGTTTGGGCAGGATGTACACGCCAGGGGCATAGTCGTCACCCTTGGTCCACAGTTCAATCTGGGCCAGAACTTGGTTGGTAAAAGACGCAGACATCACGAATGATGGGTGTCCTGTCGCGTTGCCTAGGTTCAGCAAACGGCCCTCGGACAACAGAATGATGCGGCTGCCGGACGGCATTTCGATCATGTCCACCTGATCCTTGATGTTGGTCCATTTGTGGTTGCGCAGATTGGCCACCTGAATTTCGTTGTCGAAATGGCCGATATTGCCGACGATGGCCATATCCTTCATTTCGCGCATGTGTTCAATGCGGATCACATCGCGGTTGCCCGTGGTGGTGATAAAGATGTCGGCGCTGTCCACCACATCCTCAAGCACCACAACCTCGAACCCGTCCATCGCGGCCTGCAAAGCGCAGATTGGGTCCACTTCGGTCACCTTGACGCGCGCACCCGCACCGCGCAGGGATGCGGCCGATCCTTTACCCACATCGCCATAGCCGCAGACCACAGCAACCTTGCCTGCCATCATCGTGTCGGTGGCCCGGCGGATCCCGTCAACCAGCGATTCCTTACACCCGTATTTATTGTCGAATTTCGATTTCGTGACCGAGTCATTGACGTTAATCGCGGGAAACGGCAGCTGGCCTTTCTTGTGCAGATCATACAGACGGTGAACGCCGGTTGTTGTTTCCTCGGACACGCCCTTGATCGCATCACGGGTTTTGGTGAACCATCCGGGCGATTGTGCCATACGCTTTTTAATCTGCTCTTTGATGACTTCTTCCTCTTCGGACTGAGGCACCGGAATGATGTCTTCGCCCGCCTCGGCACGCGCACCCAGCAACACATACAATGTCGCATCACCACCATCGTCCAAAATCATGTTCGCGCCATCTGCAAATTGGAACGATTGATCCAGATAATCCCAATGTTCCTCTAGCGACTGACCTTTGATCGCAAACACGGGGATACCTGCCGCTGCAATCGCAGCCGCGGCATGGTCCTGCGTGGAAAAGATATTGCAAGACGCCCAGCGCACATCAGCGCCCAGCGCCACCAATGTTTCAATCAACACAGCCGTTTGGATCGTCATGTGCAATGACCCAACAATGCGCGCGCCTTTCAGCGGTTGGCTGTCGCCAAATTCCGCGCGGCAGGCCATCAGGCCCGGCATTTCGGTTTCAGCGATGTTCAATTCTTTGCGCCCAAATTCGGCCAAGGCGATGTCTTTTACGATGTAATCAGTCGTCATTTCGGGGATTCCTTATACTTTGCAGGCGACCTAACACATATAGGGGGAACAGACAATTTGGAAAACGGATAGCCCAAAATCACAACAATTTTTGCATCAACACCAAATCCATCCAGCGGCCAAATTTGTACCCCACCTGTGGCAGTGTCGCGATGCGCTGAAACCCGATGCGGTCGTGAAACGCAACGCCGGCAGGGTTTTCACCGCTAACCCCCGCCCACATGGAATGCACCCCGGCATCGCGGGCATGGTCACACAGATGCGCCATCAATGCACGGCCCGCACCCGTACCGTGAACGCGTGGCTCCAAAACGATGCTATGTTCCATGGTTTGCGCATAACCCGGACCACCGCGAAATTGGAAATATGTGGCAAAGCCCGCCACCCCCATATCATCACAAACCACGAAAAACCCCAGCCCCGCCGCCTGTCGCGCGGTGATATCAGCGGCGATACCATCCGGCGTTTTCAGCGCCGTGGTAAAGGTATTGGGCGTGTTTTCGATCATATCATTCCAAATCTCGGCAATCACGCGGCTGTCTGATGGATGGGCGGGACGTATCTGCATTGTATCCTCGGGGTTGGTCATAGGGTTTATGTGGCACAGCGCCTGCGTCTTGCCCAGATGAAATTTGGGCGCTGCGTGGCTTTGTGCATGACCGCCGCGAAAATTCATGCTAGGGGGCGCATATGACACAGATCCCATCCAAAGCCGAAATCCTCGACTGGATTTCAACGCACCCGACCCTGACCGCCAAACGTGACATTGCCAAAGCCTTTGGCATCAAAGGTGCCGCACGTATTGAATTGAAACGCGTGCTAAAACAGTTAGATGACGAAGGCCACCTGTCCAAGCGCAAAAAGACCTATCGCGACCGCGACAGCCTGCCGCCCGTGACATTGCTGCAAATGATGCACCCCACACGCGATGGTGACATTTTTGCCCGCCCCCTTGAATGGCATGGCGACGGCGAAGAGCCGATCGTTTTGATGACCCTATCCCCCACCGATCCCGCAGTCGGATATGGCGATCGTGTCTTGGGCAAGGTGCGTTCCGTGACCGGCGAAGCGCATCAGTATGAGGCAAAAATCATCCGCAAAATCGGCACTGCCCCCAGCCGCGTTCTGGGCGTGTTTCGCAAAACCGCCGAAGGGGGCCGCATTGTCCCCATCGACAAATCTGGCAAAGAATGGACCGTCCCCGAGGCATCCGTAAATGGCGCGCGCGACGGTGAATTGGTCGAGGCCCAGCAGTCTGGCCCCAAAACCCGAATGGGTCTGCCCGTTGCAAAAATTATGGATCGTTTAGGCGATCCAACTGCGCCCAAGGCCGTGTCCCTGATCGCCATTCACCAACATGGAATTCCCGATGATTTCCCCACAGACGTTATCGCCGAGGCAGACGCGAAAAAACCTGCCCCCCTGAAAGGTCGCAAAGACCTGCGCGATATCCCCTTGGTCACCATCGATCCCGCCGATGCGCGCGATCACGATGACGCGGTTTTTGCCGAATTAGACACTGATTCAGCGAATGCGGGCGGGTTTATCCTGTGGGTCGCGATTGCCGATGTGGCCCATTATGTCACCCCCGGATCCCAACTGGACCGCGAGGCATGGAAACGCGGAAATTCCACATACTTCCCTGATCGCGTGGTCCCAATGTTGCCCGACCGCCTGTCTGGTGACCTATGCAGCCTGCACGAAGGTGTGCCGCGCGCCTGTATCGCGCTGCGTATGGTGTTGAACGCCCAAGGCGATAAAATATCGCATGAATTCTATCGCGCTATGATGAAATCAGCCGCATCCTTGACCTATGAAGAGGTCCAAGCCGCAATGGATGGCCGTGTGACCGAACGCACAGAGCCATATTTAGAGACTGTTATTCAGCCCCTATATGCCACCTATGCCGCCTTGGCGGCCGCACGCGCGCGTCGTCAGCCGTTGGATCTGGATTTACCAGAGCGCCGCATCGAATTGTCGGATGATGGCAAAGTCGCCTCGGTCGCGTTCAAAGATCGCCTTGATGCGCATCGATTGATCGAAGAATGCATGGTCTTGGCCAATGTCGCCGCCGCGGAAACGCTGATCGCGAAAAAAACGCCGTTGCTGTTTCGTGTCCACGAAGAGCCGTCACAGGATAAGTTAGAAGCCTTGCGCGAAACCGCGCAGGCTGCAGGTTTGGTTCTGGCCAAGGGGCTGGTATTACGCACCAAACATCTAAATCAGCTGTTACAACAGGCCAAAGGCACGGATGAGGCCGAATTAATCAATATGTCCACCCTGCGGTCCATGACCCAGGCGTATTACGCGCCGCAGAATTTCGGGCATTTTGGTCTGGCCCTACGCAACTACGCCCATTTCACATCCCCCATTCGCCGCTATGCCGATTTGATTGTACACCGTGCATTGATTGCCAGCCATGGCTGGGGCAACGATGGTCTAAAACCCGAAGAAATCGAACGGTTAGAGGAAACGGGCAACAATATTTCCACCACCGAACGCAGGTCGATGGTGGCCGAACGCGATACGGTTGATCGGTATTTGGCGGCCTATCTGTCCGAACGCAAGGGCAATGAATTTGACGGGCGCATCAGTGGGGTGGCGAAATTCGGGATCTTTGTCCGTATTGATGACAGCGGCGCAGATGGCATTGTGCCTGTCCGGTCACTGGGACGGGAATTTTTCCACCATGATCCGCAAACAAACACCTTGGTTGGATCAGACACAGGATTGGCCCTGTCATTGGGCATGCGTGTCACCGTTCGCCTGACCGAAGCCGAACCCATCGCAGGGGGCATTGCATTCGAATTGCTGTCGGTCAACGACGCGGCCCTGCCCCGCAGCCCGCGCAAATTTTCCAAGTCATCCAAGAAAAAGATGGCCTTGGCCAAGAAAAAGGACGGAAAAATCAAGCGCAAGGTCCAACGGAGACGCGGATGACGCAGCACGCGTTTGATCATTGGCTGGATCAAACAGCGCCTGAATGGTCAGGGCTGTGCGTTTATCTGCCCGATGTTCTGGAACGTGACCAGAGGCAGCCGGAAAAAACCGTGCCGCTGTGGGACTATATCCCCCGTGTTCTCAGCGATACGCGCATCGCGCAGGGCTACCGCATGGCCGCGCAATGGGGCGATGATTTGGCCCAGCTTGAAACACGGTTCCCCGTATCGCGCTATGTGCTTTTGGCGATCTGGGGATTAGAGACAAATTATGGCGCAACCCGTGGCGATTATCATGTGCCCAGCGCGCTGGCGACCCTGGCCTATGGGTCCAAAACCCCGCGCCGGCGCGATATTTTTTTGGAACAATTGCGCAGCCTGACCGACATAGCCACGCAGGCGCACCAGACCCTTAGGGGCAGTTGGGCGGGCGCCATGGGGCACACGCAATTTATGCCCACCGCATACCGCGACTATGCCGCCGCCTTTGATGGCGTAGCGGCCGCCGATATCTGGGGCGATGATCCGCGTGACGCATTGGCATCGACGGCACGGTATTTGGCGGAACATGGGGCGGTTTCTGGTGTTGATGACGTCATAATTGCCGAATTAGAGACTGATTTCGATTATTCCACGCTAGACGATCTAATTATTGGGGATGGGCGTTGGGGATTGCACATCGGGTGCAAATACCGTGCGATTGCGCCCTATGGGTCGCATGGACCTGCGGTGTTTTTGGGCCCAAATGCGCAGGCCATTCATGCCTATAACCATTCACTGCATTATGTTTTGGCGGTCACGTTCTTGGCACGGGCATTGGCGGGTATGGATGTGCCTGATGTTCAATGGCCCGTCGCGCTGACCATTCTAAGCAACGATCAATTGCGCGACGTGCAAGCGGGTTTGGTTGGGTTGGGATATAATACCAACGGTGTCGATGGCATCTGGGGTTCTGGCAGTGTGCGTGCCTTGCGCGACTGGCAGGCGTCTGTTGGGCGCATTGCAGACGGGTACCCCACCACCGAAGAGTGGTTTCGGTTGACGGGTTGCGGTGATTGGCCCTGACGGGCCAAGCCTGCGGCGCGATTATTTTGGCAAAAATGAAAGACTAGCCTTCGCCAAATGGAATCCAGATGGTTTTTGGTTCGGTTGCTTGGGGAAGTGCGGTTTTGATGAATGCGCTGGTCCAGGTTTGGTCGTATCCGTGATTGACCCAAGTGCGTTTGAGGTTGGTGATGCTGTTTTCTTGGATCGTTTTAGAGATATCTGCCTGAGAAAAGGACCAAACTGCATCGATTTCCATGTGGCCGGCCATATGGAGAGCCAATTCGATATGCGAGCCAGTCAGGATATTGGCCGCGCCTGCGGGAACGTCAGATGTGTCCAGGATTTGATAAAGGTCGGTTGCGATCAAGGGGGCCGTTTCGCTGGCGACCATGATCATACGGTTGCCCATGGTAAGGCCCGCTGCAAGGGGAGCTATCAAGCCCATCAAGGGCATATGGTTGGGACAGAATGCACCGATGATCCCTACGGGGTCGTTGACGACCAATGTTGCACCGCGCATAGGCGTGTTGGCGATAGTGCCATCAAATTTGTCGGCCCAAGCAGCGGCGGTGAATAGGGTGTCGAGTGCTGTCGCAACCTCGGATTTCCCTGATTTAGAGCCTGTTTGTGCGTTGATATTGGCGGCAAATTCATCGGCGCGGGTGGATAGGTTTTCAGCCAGAAAATACAGGATCTGTGCCCGCAGGTGGCCCGTTGATTTTGACCACCCCTTGGCCGAAATGGCGGCCGTTACGGCGTTGCGGATATCTTTGCGGCTGGCCAATGGCATGTGGCCAATGAGTTTACCATCCGCGTCGTGGACGGGTTGGGAATATCCGCTGTCGGGGCGGGATTGTTTGCCACCAATGTAAAGTTTCGCGGTGCGATCAATATCCAAAACGCCCGTGTTAGAGACTGATTTTACGGCGATAGGTTTGATTTTGACCTGTTTTGCCGTGGGTTTGGTATAGGCGGACAGTCCTGTCCAGCTACCTTCGCGGCCGAAACCACTGTCGCGCTGGCCGCCAAAGGGGGCGGCGGCGTCAAACATATTGGTGCCATTGATCCAGATCACGCCGGCACGCAGTTGCGGGGCGATGCCAAGGGCAAGGTTAATATTTTCGCTCCAGACAGAGGCGGCGAGGCCGTAGCGGGTGTTATTGGCCAATTCCACCGCCTCGGACGGGGTGCGGAAGGTCATAGACACCAAAACGGGGCCAAAGATTTCGTCCTGCATCAGGGGATCGGCCGTGCCCAGCCCCGTGATCAGGGTTGGCGGGTAAAACAGGCCGGAATTTGATGCACTGCCTTGGGTGATGTCAGCATCGCATTGGCCAACCATTGCAGTGATGCGGTCATATTGGCTGCGATCCACGATGGCGCCCATGTCGATGGATTTGTCCAGCGGGTTGCCGACGCGCAGTTTCGCCATGCGCGCGCGCAGTTTGGTATAGAACCTGTATGCCACGCCCTCTTGCACCAGCAGGCGCGATCCTGCGCAGCACACTTGGCCTTGGTTGAACCAGATGGCGTCAACCACGCCTTCGACGGCGCTGTCCAGATCGGCATCGTCGAAGACAATAAAGGGGGATTTGCCGCCCAATTCCAAGGTCAGCGATTTGCCCGTGCCGGCGGTCGCCACGCGGATTTTGCGCCCAACCTCGGTCGAGCCGGTAAAAGCGATTTTATCGATATCGGGGTGCGATACGATCATTTCACCCACGCGGCCATCGCCTGTGACGATGTTGACCACGCCGTTTGGCACGCCGGCCTCGGTACAGATTTGCGCGAACAATAGCGCGGTTAGGGATGTGTATTCGGCCGGTTTCAACACCACCGTATTGCCCATCGCCAGCGCAGGCGCAATTTTCCATGCCAGCATGAGCAGTGGAAAGTTCCACGGAATGATCTGACCACACACGCCCAAGGCCTGACGGTCGGGCAGTTCGGCATCCATCACCGCGGCCATGCCTGCGTGGTAATAAAAATGGCGTTGCGCTAAGGGGATATCGGCATCGCGGCTTTCGCGGATGGGTTTGCCGTTGTCCAGCGTTTCCAGAACGGCAAATAACCGCGCGTGTTTTTGCAGTAGCCGCGCCAAGGCGTATAACACCCGCGCGCGGCCCTGACCGCCCAGTTTTTCCCATTTGGCCTGCGCCTTGCGGGCGGCAGATACGGCGACGTTGATATCGTCCTGCGTCGCCTGTGACACCTGGGCCAAGGGTTCACCCGTTGCAGGGTTCAGTGTGTCGAATGTTGATCCGGCGGCGGTCATTTTGCCGTTGATGAAATGACCAAAGGGGCCGTTTGCTGCGATCCAATCCAAAGCGACAGTTGCAGATTCAGAGGCGGTTCCATAGTCCATGGTTTCAAAAATCTCTTTCACAGTCATTGTTTTACCCCATCGCGTGGTGGTTGGCGGCGGAATAAGCGCCGGTGACGTGGTGATCCAGCTGGCGTTCGATATCGCCCATCAGCGACGATGCCCCAAAGCGGAACAGATCATTTTCCAGCCAACGGCGGCCCAGTTCTTCGTTCATCATGGACAGATAGACCAAGGCATCCTTGGCCTTGGAAATGCCGCCTGCGGGTTTATAGCCGACCATATAACCAGTGCGGTCGTAATAATCGCGGATCGCGCGGATCATGACCAATGATACCGGCAGAGTGGCATTCACGCTTTCTTTGCCGGTCGATGTTTTGATAAAATCCGCGCCAGCCATCATGCAGATCATCGATGCGCGCGCTACATTGCGCAGGGACCCCAATTCGCCGGTGGCCAAGATCGCCTTGACATGGGCATCACCACAGGCATCGCGGAATGCGCGCATTTCATCGTATAGCGCCTGCCAATTTTGCGACAACACATGGCGGCGCGATATGACGATATCGATTTCGCGAGCCCCTGCGGCAACGGATGCCTCAATCTCGGCAATGCGCAGGCTTAGCGGCGACAGACCTGCGGGAAACCCCGTGGATACGGCAGCGACAGGAATACCGGTGCCATCCAACGCCTGAACGGCGGTTTCGATCATATCGTGATAAACACAGACCGCGCCCACCGTGATTGGCCCCATGCCCAGCGCATCCAATATATCGCGGCGCACGGGATTGCGGGCCTTGGCGCACAAACGGCGGACCCGATCGGCGGTGTCATCGCCCGATAGGGTGGTCAGGTCGATGCAGGTCACTGCGCGTAATAACCATGCGGCTTGGTGATCTTTCTTAACGGAACGGCGGGTGCCCAATTGGCCCGCGCGGCGTTCAATGGCAGATTGATTGGCCTGCACGCCCAGCGCCCAGTCCAAATCCATTGGGGTCCCCGAATTGCGGGGAAAATCATGTTCGGTCATAGTGTGTTTGTCCAAATTCGTTACCATCACAGTGACACGCCCCAATCCAAGTGGCAAGCCATGACCTAACTGGCGTAATTTGATCCTTCTTCGTCCAAGATCGCCTTTAACTCGGCCAGATGGCGGGCATCCTGTTCGGGATAGGTTTCCAATTCGCGGGCGGTTTTTTCGGCGATGTCATCAGGCAGAATGCGCAGGGGCTGACCGGTTTGCAGCGCACGGATATAGGTTTCCGCCGCGCGTTCGAAATAATACAAACGGTTAAACGTGTCGGCCACGGTTTCACCAACCACCAACACGCCGTGGTTGCCCATAATCAACACCTTTTTCTGGGGATCTGATAGCAAGGTGGAACACCGCGCGCCCTCTTCTTCGAATGCCAAGCCGCCGTAATGGTCATCAATCACATAGCGTTTAAAAAACGTGGCACAGTTTTGATCAATGGGCGGCAGGCGACTGTCGGCCAGAGACGCCAAAACCGTGGCGTGGATCGAATGCACATGCATCGCGCAACGCGCATGCGCGCAATGGCGATGGATCGCGCCATGCAGCCCCCATGCGGTGGGATCGGGCGCATTTGGTCCCGACAGTGTATCGGGATCATTTGCATCGACCACGATTAAATCTGATGCCTTGACGCGGGAAAAATGCACTTGGTTCGGGTTCATCAAAAACCGTGTGCCATCGTCGTTGATGGCCAGTGAAAAATGGTTTGCCACGCCTTCATGCATGTTCAACCGTGCGGTCCAGCGAAAGGCAGCGGCCAAATCAACCCGTTCGGCCCAGTTATCGATGTTTGCGTGTTTCATGCGACCCTCATGTCAATTATAACCAAGGGTCGCATAGGTTTATATCGCGCGCAAATTATTTTTTCAATTTATGGACTTGGCGCAATCAATCACAAAAACTCAAAATACGATGCCGGCAAAACCGCGCCTTCGATATAGAACAACATTTGATCTTGCCATGGATCAACGCTGGTCGCGTCAAAGACATCAGCGTGATCTTTGATATGGATACGCAACATGTGATCTGTGGTTTCAATTTGGACCCAACCTTCGGCTTGCGACGATGAAATTGTAAATCCAAGATGCGCATCATGCACTAGGAACATATCATCAAGGACCAAGTAATCCTCTTCTAGTATACCGAAGTCATGAATGATTGCTGTGTCATCACCCTGCAAGAATACAAACTTATCCTGATCCAAACCACCAATTAGGTGATCAAATCCGGATCCGCCATGCAAGATATCAAAACCCTCGCCTGCTTGTAGGATGTCATTTCCCCCATCACCGGTCATAAAATCATCACCCGTGTTCCCAAGCATGCGATGTTGCCATTCCCACCATACAAAGAGTCATTGCCAGAGCCACCTTCTATGTGATCGTGGCCTTGACCCCCTGAAATTGTGTCGTCCCCTTCCTGCCCCCGCAGCGTGTCATTGCCAAGGTTACCAAACAATTTGTCATGACCTTCGCCGCCTTGGATCATATCGTTGCCCTGATGACCGCGCAGAAAATCATCGCCTGCACCGCCGTCAATTTTATCGCGACCGCGCCCGCCAAGGATCACGTCGTAGCCATCAAACCCAGTCAGTGTATCATCGCCGCGTTGTCCTAAAATGGTGTCATTCCCCGTGCCGCCATCAATCTGGTCGTGACCTGATGTGCCCGTCAGGCGTTCATCGGGATCAGTACTGGGCCAGTCGCCTTGGGCCACGGGATTGCCATCGCTGTCAAACCGTTCGATCAGAATATCGGTGGTATAGGTCACGGCTTGATACCCGTTCCACACGATGGCAAACCCACCATATGCGGTGGCGATGATTTCGGGGTCTGTCGTAAACAATTCATCATTCGCAGAAAACGCAAAATCATGGCGCGTTCCGTCTGTGTCAAAAATGGTCCCTGCGTGGGTATTATTCGGATCGGCCACAATATCAGTGCGCCAAATGGCCACCAAACGCCCATCTGTCAGAAATGCAACCTTGGCACGGCCATCGTCCAGACCCGCCACATCGTGCAAAACAAATGCACCGCCTTGGGCAACCCAATGGGCATCAAACCGTTGCGACATGATTGTTTTATCTGACCCGACCACCGTTATATTTCGCTGTTCCCAAACCAAAACAAACTGACCCGTTACCGGATCGACCGCGATATCGGGATGGTGTGCATATTGCTCGACCGGATCGGTGGTTGGGATGGTTTGGGCCATGACCCGGGGATATCCCGGAGCGTCCTGATATATCGCGAAATGGATGTCGCCGGAACCACCATTCGTCAGGTTGTTGGAACTGTTGCACCATGTCACGACAAAATTCCCATTGGGCAGGGTCGCGATTTTGGGTTCGTGATCATAGTAATGATCACCCTCGGGCGCTACAAATTCCGCCGGTGCCCCGCCCGCACCATCGAACACGCGCAGGGTAATATCGTATCCAGTAAACCCATCGGTTCCATCGGAATCATAGCTTTTCCAGACGATCGCAAATTTCCCGTCTGACAGCGCGGTGATGTCTGGCGCACGCTGATCACTGGCGGTGGTGGTGTTGACGTCAAACACATCGCTATCCAAGGCCAAGGTCCCGTCACCGCCCAGCGTAAACAGCCCGCCGCGAATGTTATGATCGGGCGCGCCGGCTGTTAAATAATGTTGCCACACCACCGCGATGCGCCCATCTGACAATTCGGCCACCTGCGGTACAATTTGTGCGCCAAAGTCGTCTGGGACCAGTTCCGCCGCATCACCGGCATAGGTGCCATCGGCGTTCAGCACGCGGTACCAAACCTTGATTTTCGTGTCACCCGTTTCATCAATGCCACTATCATTTCCGCGCCACACCACCACGGTGCGGCCATCCGACAGTTGCGTGATCGCGGGATCGTATTCAACGGCTGTTAACGACGAATTCAATGTAACAGGGGATAACCCAGTCATAATCTTAACCCTTTGTAAAAAAATAAATTCAATAAAATAAGGGTTACACTATCACAAAAGCGCACGTTTTTTCAATCATTCTGTGGAATGCTGGGGCAGGTATCAATCGCACAGGCAGGCGACCAGACATAGCCATCTGGGCAGGTAATACAGGCTTCACGCAGGCCATGGGGTTTGTCTGCCGGCAACTTTAGGATATCGGCGCCGATCTGTTTGGCCCGATCCACTGCGGCATCAGGGTCAGATTGAAACAGGTAAAACTGCGCCCCTGCCCCGCGTGGCGGTAGTTCGGGGACCAGCCCAAGCATCGGATGCGTCCTAAAGGTATGATCCGCGTGCAATTGCATCACCTGCCCCTGATATTGCATAATGGCGAAATCATCGCTGACGCGGTGGGCTGTCATACCAAATACATGCGACAAAAATTCTGCGCTGCGCCGCACATCATGCACCAGCAGATTGATACCAACCCCAGTCAAGGATGCCCCAAAATCGTCGGCGGATACGGTTTCAAAATCCATATGAAAACTTTCAATGCTATATCTTGCAGTAGTTTCAAATGCGTGTCACACTTGGTGTGATAGAAAAAGACTATCCAATAACAATAATTCCGTCAATCAAGCGGAGAATAGGCACAAATGACAGATCACGACATTACAATCCAAACGCCAAACGGCCTAGCCGCGCAGAGCTTTGATGACGCGCAGGCCGCCTATGACCATTTGGTCATGTTATATGATACGGCTGTTGGGTTTTTACGGGACAAATTTTCGCAGGTGATGGAACAGGGCGTGGATCAAACACGATTTCGCGCATTTTATCCCGAAATTCGCATTCGCACCACGTCCTATGCGGCGGTGGACAGCCGGCTGAGTTTCGGCCATGTGCCAGAGCCAGGCACCTATGCAATTACGGTAACACATCCAAAATTGTTCGGCCCCTATCTGAAACAGCAAATGGCGTTGTTGTTGCAAAACCACAATGTACCGCTGGACATTGGTCCATCGGATACGCCCATCCCACTGCACTTTGCCATGATCGGCAGTGGCGCAGTGGCCGTCCCCCATGATGGCGCCGCCGATTTCACATTGCGCGATTATTTTGATGTGCCTGATTTGGCAATAACCAATGATGATATTGTCAACGGCGTATCGCAGCCCGCCCCAGACGGCACCCAGCCCTTGGGCCTGTTTACCGCGCAGCGGGTGGATTATTCGCTGGCGCGGCTGTCACATTACACTGCAACTGATCCCGAACATTTCCAGAATTTCGTGTTGTTTACCAACTATCAATTCTATGTGTCCGAATTTGAAGAGTTCGCCCGCAAAATGCTGGCCGACCCCAACAGCGGCTATACCAGCTTTGTATCCACCGCAAATGCGGAAATCACTACTGCGGACGGCACATTGCCTGTGCCCGAAAAATTGCCGCAAATGCCCACCTATCACCTGAAACGGGCCGATGGGAATGGGATCACGTTGGTCAACATTGGCGTGGGGCCATCAAATGCGAAAACAGCCACCGACCATATCGCCGTAATGCGACCCCATGCGTGGTTGATGGTGGGCCATTGCGCGGGCCTGCGCAATTCGCAATCACTGGGGGATTTTGCGCTGGCCCATGCCTACCTGCGCGAAGACCGCGTTTTGGACGACGACCTGCCCGCTTGGGTGCCAGTCCCTGCCTTGGCCGAAATGCAAATCGCGCTGGAAACGGCGGTGGCTGATGTGACCCAGCTGTCAGGGTTTGAATTGAAACGCATCATGCGCACCGGCACCGTGGCCACCGTGGATAACCGAAACTGGGAACTGCGTGACAACAGCGGGCCAGTGCAACGCCTGTCCCAATCGCGCGCCATCGCGCTGGATATGGAAAGTGCGACCATCGCCGCAAACGGGTATCGGTTCCGCGTGCCCTATGCCACATTGTTATGTGTCAGTGACAAACCGCTGCATGGGGAATTGAAATTACCCGGCATGGCGTCAGATTTTTATAAAACACAGGTTGCGCGCCATCTGATGATTGGCATAAGGTCGATGGAAATCCTGCGTGATATGCCAATTGAACGCTTGCAAAGCCGAAAATTACGCAGTTTTAACGAAACTGCATTCCTCTAAAGTCAAAAAAACAGAAAAAAAGTATGTTTTTGACTGGAAAACAGCCACTATTTGTTGTGTTATTCCACAACATTCAGTTACATAATAAGAACGAGGCCCCATGAGTTGGGCAGTTGAAGGAGAGAAAAATGTCTAAACCAATGACCAAAACACAACTGGTTGCAGCAATCGCTGAGAAAATGGGCGCAGATAAAAAAACTGCAGGGGCCGCATTGGACACCATTTGTGAAATCATCACATCAGAAGTTTCCGGCGGCGGCGCAGTGACCCTGCCAGGCATCGGCAAAATCCAGTGCCGCGAACGTCCAGAGCGTATGGTTCGCAACCCAGCAACTGGCGAACAGTTCAAGAAAGAAGCGGACAAGGTCGTAAAAATGACCATCGCAAAAGCGTTGAAAGACAGCGTAAACGGCTAAGATCTGATACCTTTCAGATTGATACAGGGGGTCGCAATTTGCGGCCCTTTTCTTTTGCCGCGTTCCGTGTCACCAATATTCAAACATTTCGGAGAATAGATATGGATTTGCGTTCGATGGGCCTTGGGCTGGGGTTTGTGATTATGTGGTCATCGGCCTTTACGTCTGCGCGTATCATCGTGGCAGAGGCACCGCCCATATCGTCGTTATCCCTGCGGTTTTTTATTTCGGGTGTTATCGGTGTGATGATCGCACGATTTATGGGACAAACCTGGCATCTGACCCGCGCCCAATGGAAAAGCGTGGTGATTTTCGGGATTTGTCAAAATGCCTTGTATCTGGGGTTAAATTTCGTCGCGATGCAATGGATCGAGGCATCGCTGGCATCCATCATCGCGTCAACTATGCCATTGATCGTGGCGCTGATCGGTTGGCTGGCCTTTGGCGATCGTTTGCGCCCTATGGCGATTGCGGGTTTGGTGGCCGGCATAATTGGCGTTGTGTTGATCATGGGGTCGCGGTTTCAGGGCAATGTTGACCTGACCGGTATCCTGTTATGCGCCATTGCGGCCGTGTCTTTGGCCGTGGCCACATTGTCGATGCGTGGTGCATCGTCGGGGGGCAATTTCATGATGGTCGTTGGGTTGCAAATGTTGGTTGGCGCATTGGCATTGCTAGGCCCTGCACTGGCGTTCGAAACATGGGATGTTGTTTGGAACACACGCCTTATCATCGCGTTCGGATATACAACATTAATACCGGGATTGGTGGCCACATTGGTTTGGTTTTATTTGGTAGATCGCATTGGCGCGGTTCGAGCATCGACCTATCATTTTTTGAACCCATTTTTTGGTGTGGCGATTGCCGCGTGGATATTATCAGAACCTTTGCATTGGGTGGATGTGATTGGTGTGGCGATCATTGCAGGCGGGATTTTGGCTGTGCAAGTGGCCAAGCAAAAGGCAGCTTAGTTTTATGGGGGGCTGTCTGCCCCCCAAGCCCCCCGAGAGTATTTTTGCAAAACTGAAAGCATTTTTGTTTGAGATGCTGCACAAGATATGCGAAACAAAGCATGAACATGGAGGGTGTTTACGTGGCGCAGCGGGCATGGCAGCGGATGTTATCGGGGCGGCGGTTGGATTTATTGGATCCGACGCCCATGGATATTGAGATTGAGGACATTGCGCATGGCTTGGCCTTTGTTGCGCGGTGGAATGGGCAGACGCGGGGGGATTATGCCTATTCCGTGGCGGAACATTCATTGTTGGTGTTGGCATTGTTTGATCGGATGTATCCCAAGGCAAAGCGCGAGGCGCGGTTAATGGCATTGCTGCATGACGCGCCTGAATATGTGATTGGGGATATGATTTCGCCCGTCAAGGCCGCGATTGGTGCGGAATATGGTGCATTGGATGATCGTCTGATGGCGGCCATTCATATTCGGTTTGGGTTACCCGCGAAAACACCGGTTGCCGTGAAGCGACAGATCAAGGCCGCCGATAAGGTGAGTGCCTGGATGGAAGCGGTGCAGGTTGCCGGATTTTCCGAAAGTGAGGCAGATAAGTTTTTTGGACGCGTAGATCGTGGGATTTTTGAGGGTTTGCAGATACGATTGCGTGCGCCCAAAGACGTTCGAGAAGACTATATTGCGCGCGTTAAGGGGTTGCTATGATTATTGAAATAGCGCAGAGCGCGCATTTGGCTGACATGGTTCGGATTATCAACGGTTTGATTGCGATGGGCGATAACACGGCCCATCGCACCCCGTTTACCCAAGACAGGCTTTGGGACCATATTGCATCGAATACAGATGCGGTGTCGCGTTTGGTTGCGGTGCGTGACGGTCATGTGCTGGGGTTTCAGTATACCAATTGGGCGGAAAAACTGCCGGTCGGGCCTATATCGCAAGCTTTATGGACCCAAAGGCGCAGGGCCAAGGTATTGGACGCGCTTTGTTTGCCCACACGGTATTGGCCGCAAAACAAGCCGGTGTTGTGACCTTGGATGCCACAATCCGGACCGATAATGTTTCGGGATTGGCGTATTACACGGCGATGGGATTTGTGGACCACCAGATGTACCGCGATGTCACGCTGTCTGACGGCACCCGTGTGGATCAGGTGCAAAAACTGTATCAGGTATAGCCGTTTATCGGGGGCTGCGTTTGGCCAAGATGCGTTGCAGTGTGCGGCGGTGCATATTCAAACGGCGCGCTGTTTCGCTGACATTTCGGTCGCAAAGTTCATAGACACGTTGGATATGTTCCCAGCGCACGCGATCCGCGCTCATCGGGTTTTCCGGGGGTGGGGGCAATTCCTCTTCGCGGACCAAGAGGGCATTGGTGACATCATCGGCATCGGCAGGTTTTGACAGGTAATCAGTCGCACCGATTTTGACGGCAGCCACGGCCGTGGCGATGGCACCATATCCTGTCAGCACAACAATGCGACTTTCGGGACGTTTGTTGCGCAGGACCTCGACCACTTCTAGTCCGTTACCATCACCCAAACGTAGGTCAACAACCGCATATGCAGGGGGACGCGCCGTTGCAATTGCACGCCCTGCGGCAACGGAACCGGCTGTTTCGACCGAAAACCCACGTTTTTCCATGGCTTTGGCCAAGCGTTTCAAAAACGCCTCATCATCATCAACAAGCAAAAGCGAATTGTCTGTACCAATTTCTGCTGATAGATTTTCTGCCACGATCATTCCTCCGTCAATACAGGAATGCTAGTCCGATTTTTTAATAAGGTCAAACCCTTAAGCCATTACATATTCGTGATAAAACAGGCTGCAGTTTCAGCCATTTGTTCGGGTGTTGTTTCGCGTCGGAAAAATTCAACGAACCCATGGTCGGGCAAAACCAGATAGGACATGGTCGAATGATCGACCAGATAATATTCGTCTATACTGTCTTGCTTATTATAATAGGTGCGATAGGCCTTGGATGCGGCTTTGATCTGGTCTGGCGATCCTGTCAGACCAATCATTTTGGGGTGCACATAGGATGCGAATTCGCCGACCACCTCGGGTGTGTCGCGGTCTGGATCGATTGTGATAAATACAGGTGTGGCCGAAATCCCCTGATCGGCCAACAAATCAACCGCCTCGGCGTTGCGGGCTGCATCATAGGGGCAGATATCGGGGCAGAACGTATAGCCGAAATAGAGAATGGACGGTTCAGTAATGACATCCGCATCCGTCACGGTTTTGCCTTGCGCATTGACCAATTCAAACGGGCCGCCGATGGCGCCCGCGCCACCTGCCACCATGCTGGTCCGGCATTCGGCGAACTGATCGTCCCCACCTGCGCCAAATGGGCCAACCCCCAAGACAGCGGCAAAGGACACGGCCAACCCGATGCCAACAGCGGACAAAGCAAGGGCACGGATTTTAGCAGACATGGTATTTCCTTTGACTTTGATGTGAACGGATGCAAGTCATGTAATCGAAAGACCACCAAATTAAAATAGGGTGCGACAAAGATGACGGATCAGATGGTAAATGTAATGCGCCGCAACCAAGGTGGCACGTGGATCCGGTTGCGCACCATGATTTTGATCCGCTGGATTGCGATTTTGGGGCAACTTGCAGCAATTTTCGTGGCGGTGCAGGTCTATGATCTGCGGTTGGAACTGGCGTGGTGTTTGTTTTTTGTTGGTCTGTCTGTGATCATGAATCTGGCGGCTGCGTTTATATACCCCAAAACCAAACGCCTGTCCGAATTGGAAAACACAGGCATGATCCTGTTCGATTTGGTGCAGCTGTCGGCCCTGTTGTTCCTGACGGGCGGGCTGCACAATCCGTTTAGTATTTTGTTGGTGGCCCCTGTGGTGATTGCATCGTCCACCCTGCCGTTGCGCTTTGTTGTGGTGATTGGGATCACGGGATTGATTGCCGTGACTTTTTTGGGGTTTTACCACATCAAACTGGAAACCGAACAATATTTCGTACTGCGCATTGCCGATATTTTTGTGTTCGGGAATTGGATTGCGATCAGCGTGGCGTTTTTGTTTTTGTCGTTATACGCGCGGCGTGTGACACAGGAAATCAACACCATGGGGGATGCCCTATTTGCAACCCAAATGGCACTGGAACGGGAACAGAAACTGACCGATTTGGGCGGCGTTGTGGCCGCGGCGGCGCATGAATTGGGAACGCCGTTGGCCACGATCAAATTGGTCAGTTCTGAATTGATTGACGAATTGCACGATCATCCAGATCTGGCAGAGGATGCCAAGTTAATCCGCGAACAGGCAGACCGCTGCCGTGATATCATGCGCAGCATGGGCCGCGCTGGCAAAGATGACAAACACATGCGCTTTGCCCCCCTGCAAGAGGTGGTTGAAACCGCGGCAGAACCACACCAAGACCGCGGGATCGCGATTGATATTTCGATCAGCGCAGACAGCCACGCCAGCGATCACCCAACCATTCACCGCAGGCCAGAAATTATTCACGGATTGCGCAATATGATTCAAAATGCCGTTGATTTCGCGCAATCCAAGGTTTGGGTCGAATTGGCGTGGACGGCAGATAAAATCACCCTGCGCATTTTGGATGATGGCCGCGGATTTCCCGTTGAAATGATTGGACGCATTGGCGACCCATTTGTCCGAAAACGCCGCACATCGACGCAAAGCACCCAACGCCAAGGTTATGACGGTATGGGATTGGGATTATTCATCGCCAAAACGCTGTTGGAACGGACAGGCGCAACGCTGGTTTTTGCAAATGGTGGGCTGGCGGTTAATAAACAGCGGGGGCAGCCCCGTGGGGCCGTTGTCGAAATCACATGGATCCGTGACATGCTGGAACAGCAATCGACAAAACTGGGCGAAAACCAAGTCCTGTGATCCGTTAACCATTTCTTAACCATCTGCGGCACATTTTATTCAAAAATGGATTGTGCGAATGGTTTTGTTAGAAAATGCATGGCTCGCGGCGGTTGCGGCAACGCTGGCTTGGGTATTGGTATTGGCAGCGCTTGCCTTATTTCGCAAACGCAGCGACAGCACTCCATCGGCCGATAATATCCTCAGGTGGATTTGGTCTGACCAACGGATCATTCAGATGTCGCCCGATGCCTTGGACCTGATGCAGCGGTTACAAATCCCGATCACCACGCAGGCGGTCATACACATCCTGTCGGCACGGTTTAGCGATCTGTTGGATATGGATTTTGCAGCGCTGACCAGCCCCACCACCATCGCATCGGACTGGCAACATGATCGGGGCGTGCTGCAGGTCAGTCCGCTGCGCAATGGCCTGATGTCCTTTGTCGTGACAGAAACGGCTGGACAGGGGGATTTATTCATCCAAAACCGTGCAATGCATGTTTTGGATCAGGTGGAAAGTGTGGTGCAATCTACCTCGTTTCCCGTTTGGCAAGCGAAC
>CBFHVU010000029.1:0-20506 GCA_965659465.1 uncultured Paracoccaceae bacterium
CATCCATCAACATCAACAAAGGCAACATGATCCCAATCGCCACGCCCGGATCAATGACTGTGGCCAGAATCGCCCCAGCCGCAAAGGCAGCGCCAGACCCGAATCCGCCTTTGGACACCCCCGCAAAGGTTACAGCCACAGCGGCAATCAGGAAAAAGCTGATAGACATCATCACGCGGATTACCCACAAAAACTATTGTTTGATTGATGTTTAGCGGGGTTTGCCACGGCTGAACAGGGCCCGCATAACAGGCGCTGCGTTGCAGCACTCTTGCGTCAAAGGCGCAAAACGACTAGGCCATAGCGCGTGTAACAACCGGACCGGAGAGGAATTTCCATGGCCAAAGCAAAAATCGCCCTAATCGGCGCAGGTCAAATCGGTGGGACTTTGGCCCACCTCGCAGCGATCAAAGAATTGGGGGATGTTGTTTTGTTCGACATCGCCGAAGGAACCCCACAGGGCAAGGCGTTGGATATCGCCGAATCTGGCCCATCAGAAGGGTTTGACGGATCGTTCAAAGGCACCAATGACTATGCCGATATCGCTGGCGCAGACGTTTGTATCGTAACAGCAGGTGTTCCCCGCAAACCCGGCATGAGCCGTGACGATCTGCTGGGCATTAACCTGAAAGTTATGAAATCCGTTGGCGAAGGCATCGCCGCCCACGCGCCAAACGCATTTGTGATCTGTATCACCAACCCGCTGGACGCGATGGTTTGGGCCTTGCGCGAATTTTCCGGCCTGCCTCACAACAAAGTGGTCGGCATGGCGGGCGTTTTGGACAGCGCACGGTTCCGTCATTTCCTAGCAACGGAATTCAACGTATCCATGCGTGATGTCACAGCCTTTGTTTTGGGCGGTCATGGCGACACAATGGTGCCATTGGCCCGCTATTCCACCGTTGCCGGTATCCCTCTGCCTGATTTGGTAGACATGGGCTGGACCACACAGGAAAAATTGGATGCAATCATCCAACGCACCCGTGATGGCGGCGCTGAAATCGTTGGTCTGTTGAAAACAGGGTCCGCATTCTATGCCCCAGCCACATCGGCAATCGAAATGGCAGAAGCATACCTGAAAGACCAGCGTCGCCTGTTGCCATGTGCCGCATATTGCGACGGCGAATTCGGATTGAAAGGCATGTATGTCGGCGTTCCCACAATCATCGGTGCCAACGGTATCGAAAAAGTTGTGGACATCAAATTGGCCAAAGACGAACAAGCCATGTTTGACAAATCCGTGGACGCGGTCAAAGGTCTGGTCGAGGCCTGCAAAGGCATCGACAGCAGCCTAGCCTAAGCGCGGCAATTCCTGATTTTCGAATGCGGCGTGTCCCCCACGCCGCATTTTTTTAATTACCTGACCCGACATCCAACGGGCAGGCTGTCGCTACGCATAAAAAATATGCCCGCGAACGTCATCGAACTTTCCTGCTGCCAAGTCTTTCTGGTCGATGTAATATCGAATTTTGCCGATATCAAAGATATATTACTGGCAATTCGTGATCCGTAGCAATTTGGAACAACACATGTGGATCTTTCATGTCTTGGGTTTCTTCCAAATATTCGGTTTCGTCGGGATCCCGACCAAATACATGATGGGGCAGGCCTTCAGTGGCAGGGAAGTCGCCTGCCATGGCCTCTCTAAGGGCTAAAGGCAGCAATTGGTACCGTTCACTTGGCAACGAATACGCAAGCGACAGAACAGCATATGGCTCCAACTCGGTTATCTGCTCAATGCCAAGGATAGATTTCACCTCGCCAATCAGTGGCTCCTCTTGATCGGCCAGTTCCGACCACGACACGACCTGGGTGATCACCCGAAAATGTTGTAGTTGCCAGAACATCATTTGAAGGATCCACCAGCATATAATATTGCTCGGATTTTACACAAAAACTTTTGATCC
Organism: uncultured Paracoccaceae bacterium; assembly: GCA_965659465.1. GTDB lineage: Bacteria > Pseudomonadota > Alphaproteobacteria > Rhodobacterales > Rhodobacteraceae > CAJXSD01. Next base: position 1,908 of record CBFHVU010000029.1, read on the forward strand.
CATGCACGATTGGATCATCGGGCTTGCAGATTGTGACATCATAATCAATGTAATCTTCGGTCGGTTGTAAATTATCGGGCCAACCTGGGGGATGGGCCACAAATTGACCACCAATCAGAAAGTGATAGGTTGGGCGGTCGCGAAATGCGTCCACCATATGTCCGTGCCAGCCTGCAATACCGCATCCTGCAGCGATCAGCTTTAACAATCCGTCCTCTTGCAATTTGGTCATGTTACCAAATTCCTCTTTGTGACCAGATCGCGCCGATGACCAGATTGGCGTGATTAAATCAACATCTGACAGGTCTTCGGGGTTCTCTAATGGTGCAAGCGTGTCATAGACATCCACATCAAAGCCGTTTTGTTCAAGCAATTCCTTGTACCAATCCGCGAATGCCGTCGGCGCGTGGCCTTGCCATCCGCCCACAAATAAAACAGCCTTCATTTCGAATTCTCCTTTGCAAATGCCAACATAGCCGCCATATCCCGCGCGCCATAGCCTGCGGTTTCAGCCCCAATTTCATCAATTCAAAGGCGGCGATAATCCCCGCCGCGCCCGCACCAATAATCGCCACCTCTTAGCCCAAGGCATCGCGCGGAACCGATCCCAATCCAGCGGGATGTATGATCCAATCCGCATAGGAATATGGAAAATCCGGCCCAATGACCGCAAAATCGCTGGAAAAATTAGTCATATCGGTTCCCTGACCCTGTCGCTGTGAGGGTGTGTACAATATCTCTACAAAAATTCTATGCGGCCCTGATGAAAAATTGAACCACTATTTTGGCGCGCGCTGCACGCCGCTACGTCACATCACGTTTGGGTCGTTGTTTGTTTGGCACCCGTTTCCCGCGATATTTCACGGTCAGGTCCAGTGGCGTGTCATTTTCATCATAAACGCCGATAATAACCCCGCGTTTGCGCGATTTGGTGCGCATTTCAATCAGCTGTTCTGGGCTGCGGGTAGTGCGTTGGGATTGACGGCGGGTCCATTTGAACAAATGGTCATACATCACATCAATCACGCCCCCATGATCTGCACTGTCCCCCAAATCCTGCAGTTCGTCAGGGTCGTTTTGCAAATCAAACAACATCGGGCGATAGCCGCCTTCGAAATGGATCAATTTCCACCGTGTTGTGGCGACCATAAACATGACCGCATCACGCACTGCAATATTGTTGATATGCGCAATGGGCGTGGCGGAATAATCATATTCGCAAATGACAAAGTCGCGGGCGGTTGTGCGCTGCTGGCCATGTAATATGGGGACCAAGCTTTCCCCTTCTAGGATGTGAGTCGCGGGGGTGCCACCCGCCAGATCAACAAATGTCGGTGCCAAATCAATCGATTCCACTAGTGCGTCACACACCGTACCCCGTGTGGCATCGGCCTGTGGGCTGGGATCGTAAATGATCAGTGGCACCCGCGTTGCCGCATCATGAAAAAACGTTTTTTCCCCCATCCAGTGATCGCCCAGAAAATCGCCGTGGTCTGATGTGACCACGATCACCGTATCTTGCAGCCGCCCTGTTTGTTCCATCCAATCCAACAGACGCCCCATCTGATCGTCGGCCTGTTTGATCAACCCCATATAGGCAGGGATCACCGCATCGCGCACATCTGATCGCGAAAACGCTTGGCCCACTTTGGTGTCCATAAACATCCCAAACACAGGGTGCGCGTGATCGCGTTCGCCATCCGACCGGACAACTGGTTTGATATGCTCTGGCCCATACATCGATGCATAGGGGTCTGGCACGATATAGGGCCAATGCGGTTTGATATAGCTTAGGTGACAACACCACGGCCCATCATGCGATTGCATGAATTCCATACCCCGCCCCGTCAGATAGGGGGTTTCGCTGTCTTCCTCTTCGATATTGGCGGGTTCAGCGGAATGTTTCAAAAACCAGCCGGACAGAACGTTTCCATCTGCATCAATGCCCGAATTTGCGAAATCATGCCACGGGTTGTCGCTGTCATAGCCTTTGGCGCGCAGCCAGTCGTTATAGGTTTTGGCGCCATCGGGGTCGTAAAACCCATCTTCGCCCTCGGGGCGCATGCCGTCATCGCGTTCAAATACGTCAAACCCGCATTCGGCCACGCGTGCGCCAATGATGCTGTCTGGTTCCAGCCCCAATCGCGCCATGCCCTCTTGGTCGGCACGCATATGGGTTTTGCCCACCAGATAGCAATCCATCCCCACCTGTCGCAGGTGATCGCCCATGGTCATTTCCCCCACCTTAAGCGGAATGCCATTCCAACTGGCCCCATGGGAATGGACATAACGACCCGTATAGGTGGACATGCGCGACGATCCACAGATTGGCGATTGAATATAGGCGCGATCAAAGCGCACGCCCATTTTTGCCAGTCGGTCAATATTTGGGGTGTGCAAATGCGGATGACCATAGCAGCTAAGATAATCCCAGCGCAGCTGATCAAACATAATGAACAAAATGTTTTTGGCCATACCCTACCCATTTTTGAAATATTTATTGTGGCGTCAGTTTAGCGCAAAGCATCGCAGTGCGATAGCCGGATCAGCCCCCTAAAATGGGAAAACCCGCCTAACTTAGACGGGGTTATTTTGTTTATTTTGGCAAAGTTACACCAGCAGCGCACGTTTTTCTGATTTATGCGCTTTGGCCAGCATCACACCCTGTTCGCCGTCCAAGAATGAGCGGGCTGATGGTGTTTTTCTGAAATCAGCCGATTGCAATTCGGGGAATATCGCCATGATTTCCGCACGCGCCGCAGGTGCCAGAGCTGCCATCGCTTGGTCACCGGTATAAAATGACTCAGTCGCCAAGCCGTCTGAAAACACAATCTAGGGTTAACCACCTGCCAAATCGAAATTTTTAGTCTTGATACGCGGGGGCGCCGATATGGGTTGTCAACGTGCCCAGGCCATCGATTGACACCATACATGTATCACCGATATTCAACGCGCCAACACCCTCCGGCGTTCCTGTCAAAATGATATCGCCCGCTGCCAAAGATACCGATTGGGATAATATCGAAATAACGTCAGGAACCGCCCAAATCATATCACCCAGATCCGCAGACTGTCGCTGTGATCCATTTACAATTGTCGATATTTTTCCCGTGCTCAGATGGCCAATTTTGGCCACAGACTGGACTGCGGAAATTGGCATGCTTTGGTCAAAACCCTTGCCCATATCCCACGGACGGCCCATCTCCTTGGCCTGTGACTGGATATCGCGGCGCGTCAGATCGTTTGCAATCGCATATCCCCAAACACAATCCAGGGCCGACGAACGCGCAATATTTTGCCCCCCCGCGTCAAGGATGACGGCCAGCTCGCCTTCGAAATGCAGGTTCGCTGTTTGGGGCGGATATGGAATTGTCGCACCATCAAACACAATCGCATCCGCGGGCTTGCAGAAAAAAAAGGTGGTTCGCGGTCTGGATCACGGCCCATTTCACGGGCATGGGCCGCATAATTGCGTCCAACGCAGAAAATGCGACGGACAGGAATTTTTTGGTCGCTATCGGCCACTGCAACATAGGGTTGCGGTGCGGGGGGGAAAACGAAATTCATGTCAGTCACCTGTTTCTTGGGATCACAAATATCAATCTGCCCTAAATCAAATAGGTTGTCACCATCAGATCAGAAGCCCACAGACAATTCCGGGTGCGCGCATTACATTGGCAGAATACAACAACTTGGGCTAAGCGCAAATGAAACGCTGGAAACCTTTGTCGAACAGCAGGATATGTTCGTTAAATCTCTTTACCAGATGACCGGTCCAGTAAATGTGTATAACGTTTTATCAGAGCAAACCGCACCATTTCTGCGCTATCGTCTGTTGGATGTTGGGATCCAGTGGTAGCGTGAACAGATTTTGGACCTGAATTTTGAAACCCTCGAGGGGATAAAGGACCGTGATCACGACAAAATCACCGATGCCCTGCGCCAACAAATAGAAGCATTGTTAAAAAGTCAAACCGAGTTGAAAGAGAATTTTCCAGACTATTGTACCTAAACCTTATCCTGCAAACGGATGATGACGAACCCCGCCTAAATTAGACGGGGTTATTTTGTTTTATTTTGGCAAAGTTACGCCAGCAGCGCGCGTTTTTCTGATTTATGCGCTTTGGCCAGCATCACACCCTGTTCGCCGTCCAAGAATGGGCCGGCTGTATTGTCGCCTATGTGGTTCCAAATGTTCCGTCTAACACGAAACTTTGGGGTCGCTTCGCATTCGAAGAGAACGCCGCCCTGGCCGAAATTTCAACAGGACGTTTGACAAATTGGCAGAACTTCTTGTCACAGGATTGGGCCGAAAACCCGATCTTGGGATTTGGACCGGGGCAGATTTATCCAAACTTGCAAGTCTTACACACCGACAATTTTATGGTCACAACCACAATTGAATTTGGGCCAATCATTGCGGCGGTGATGTCAGGGCTATACCTGTTTGCAATCTGGTCCTTTGGTCGCAAAATTCCGCATGCAAAACGTCCTGGATATAAAATGGCCTTTGCAGTTTTTGCATTCAGCTATCCGTTCGGTCTGCTAGATGGGCCAAATTACATCATTCACGGGCTGTGCGTCTGTGTATTTATGTTGGGCGTTTTAACCGTTTACTATGACGATCCTTGACCTTTGGTTGTTACAAAACCTTCATTTGATTTTGTTCCTGACCTAAGTTACCAACGCGCAGCATTCTGAGTGTTACACGAACAAGGACACAAGCACATGGTCACATATGCAATCAACGGCTTGGGCCGCATCGGCAAACTGGCGCTGAAACCGCTGTTGGAACAGGGTGCCAAAGTTGCATGGATCAATGACGCGGTAGGCGATCCTGAAATGCACGCGCATTTGTTGGAATTTGACACGGTGCATGGCCGCTGGGATGCGCATTTCAGCTTTGACAGCGACAGCGTCACGATAGATGGCACGCGCCTGCTGTTCATTGGCACCAAATCGCTGACAGATTTGCCGCTGGACGGCGTGGATGTTGTGATCGACTGCACAGGCACATTCAAATCTGACGCCGCCCTTGCCCCCTATTTCGATGCGGGCGTGCGCAAGGTGGTCGTATCCGCACCCGTCAAGGACGGCCCAACCGCCAATATCGTCTATGGTGTGAACCACGATATCTATGACCCAGCAGCGCATCATATTGTCACGGCCGCATCATGTACCACGAATTGTTTGGCCCCTGTGGTCAAGGTGATCCATGAAAACCTGACAATCCGTCATGGATCCATCACCACGATCCACGATGTGACCAACACGCAAACCATTGTGGATCGCCCCGCCAAGGATCTGCGCCGCGCGCGATCGGCGTTGAATTCGCTGATCCCCACAACAACCGGCAGCGCGACAGCGATTACCCTGATTTACCCTGAATTAACGGGCCGCCTGAATGGCCACGCCGTGCGCGTGCCCCTGTTGAACGCATCCCTGACCGATTGCGTGTTCGAGGTTGAAGCACCCACCACCGCCGAGCAGGTCAACGCCCTGTTTGAACAGGCAGCATCTGGGGAATTGCAGGGAATACTGGGCTATGAAACGCGGCCGCTGGTGTCCACGGATTACACCAATGACAAACGGTCATCGATCATTGACGGCCCCTCAACCATGGTGATCAACGGGACCCAAGTGAAAATCTATGCCTGGTATGACAACGAATATGGATATGCCCATCGTTTGATCGATGTGGCCATGATGGTTGGATCCCATCTGACATGACCGCCGCACGCCAAGGGATTGCCGCCTATACGGCCGTAACGGCGGCCTATTGGGCGTTTATGATCACCGATGGCGCGCTGCGCATGTTGGTATTGTTGCATTTCCAAAGTCTGGGGTTTTCGCCCGTTCAACTGGCCTATCTGTTCATATTGTATGAAATCGCGGGCATGGTGACGAACCTGACCGCGGGCTGGATTGCGGCGCGTTATGGGCTGGCCTCGACACTTTATGCAGGATTGACGTTACAGGTGGTGGCCTTGGTCGCGCTGACGCAGTTGGACACAAACTGGACCATCGCCCTGTCCGTGACATTCGTTATGCTGATCCAAGGTCTAAGTGGTGTTGCCAAAGACCTGACGAAAATGTCCGCAAAATCCGCCGTTAAATTTCTGGCCCCCGACCAGAACAGCGGGCTGTTTCGGTGGGTTGCCATTCTGACCGGTTCAAAAAACGCGATCAAGGGCATCGGGTTTTTCATCGGTGCGGCCCTGCTGGGAACCTTGGGGTATAATGCGGCCTTGTTGGCGATGGCGGCGGTGCTGTTTATCGTGCTGATCGTGATCGTGATGCGTATGCCGTCGGGCCTGCCCCAAGGCAAAACAGGCGCGAAGTTCAGCGACATCCTATCGACATCGGCAAATATCAACTGGCTGTCGGCCGCGCGGTTTTTCCTGTTTGGCGCGCGCGATGTGTGGTTTGTGGTGGGCATCCCAATTTATTTCTATGGCGTTTTGTCGGATGGCACGCCACATGGCAACAAAACCGCGTTTTTCATCATTGGCGCGTTCATGGCGGCGTGGATCATACTGTATGGAATGGTCCAAGCCGCAGCGCCCAAAATCCTGAAATCGCGCGACAGTGGACTGGCCCAACAAATGCGGGCCGTGACCCATTGGGGATTGATTCTGGCTGCGGTTCCGATTGCACTGACCGCACTGACATTGACCGGCACGCCACAGACCCTTGAATTTGCCATGATAATGGCCGCAGGCCTGATCGTGTTTGGGGTGATTTTTGCGGTAAATTCATCGCTGCATTCCTATCTGATCTTGGTCCTTAGCTCGGCCGAGCGGGTCACACTGGACGTAGGCTTTTATTACATGGCCAATGCAGGTGGGCGATTGTTGGGAACATTGCTGTCTGGCCTGACCTATCAATGGGGCGGACTGCCATTGATGTTGGGGGCGGCAAGCCTGATGGTGATGATCGCCGCGATTGCGGGCACGCGTCTGCACGCCACCGACACCCATTAATCACGTTTTTGTCAGACCCGTTGAACGGCACCTGATCTGCGTTATTTGCCCGTTTGTAAACAATAAAACTGGAAAAATAATGTCTGATAAACCAACCGACCTAAAAGGCCTGTGGCTGTCCATCGCACTTATTGCCGCCATGATGTTTGGCGGCCCTGTGATGCTGATGGGGGTGATGGGGGCCTGACGGCAAACGCCCTGCCCGCGCCTTGTCCCCTGTGCGCGATTGGTGCCCAATATAAACGGCGGTGACCCATGTGGGTCATCGCGAACCGACTGCGTTTCAATATGCTTAAGTCTACAAGGATATAGACAACTAAGGCAGATCAACTGGCAAAATATCAACACCCTGTTGTTTACAAAAATGCAGCATGTCGATAAAAATCCAGTTTTCCGCCAACTTATCCCCTTGACGGCGATAAATGTCGATCACGCGAAATTCACCTCGTTTGTGCGTGGCGGGCATCCCCATAAAATCACCGCTAAGGGTGGCGCTGAAATTGGGCCAGCCGAAAAATCCGCCATAATGCCCCTCGGCCAGACGGCAGATATGGTTTGTTTTACTGCGCTCGGTAAAGGCCGCGCGAAAGGGGCCAGAATGCTGTTTGGCATAGCGTTCGATGGTATAGGTTGCACCAATCCCCGCAGGGCCCCACCAAATCATATCCTCGCACCATGTGCGGCGCAGTTCATCGACCAAGCTTAGGCCGCTGTTCCATTGCCCCAAATCGCCAATCATTGCGTTGATAGTGGCCAGCGTTTTTTCGCCCACTTCGCGATCTTGGGCATCAAACAGCAACCCATCATGCGTTATGGGACCAGGCTGCACCATATGTGCGGCTGTGGCATGGGGAAACGGATCATAGCTCGCCTGGATCATCAGATGCGGGATGTCAAAATACATCGCCGTTTCGGTGATTTTGCCATTTTCAATTCGGTTGAATTCGCAATACCGCAGGAACACCATTTTCCCCGTGGGACGAATGCCCAACCATGGATGATCAAACAACCCCATCAGATGGCCCATCGACACGACCCATGTCGAATTGAACCCATCCATTTCATTCTGACCTGCGAAAAATATATCTTGGCGGCGCTGCATCCCTGTAATGGCGGACCGAAGCGGCCCCCAAAACTGCGATACAACCTGGTCGCGGTTTAATTCACCAAAGGGATGATAGCCGCGCCACAGGTAATCAGCATCGGTCACACGATCCAGTTCTGCCTGCATATCAGCCTGTTGCGCATTAAAGGCTGCATAGAAATCGAGGATCAATTTTTTCTGGTGTTGGAAATTGGACATTTGGCACCCTATGGCAGCAGTTCATCGGAATCATGACTTGATTTTGCATACGATTGCAAAAATGTCTTGTCAAAATAAATCTGTTCCGATTAACCTTTGTGCAAGCGTATGCAAAAGCCGCAATGATTCTACTCGGGAGGACCCTGAATGGCCGAGATTAAACTGAGAAACCTTAGCAAACGCTGGGGCGATTTTGTTGGTGTGGAAAACTTTGACCTCACAATCGCCGACCAAGAGTTTCTGGTGTTACTTGGGCCGTCAGGCTGCGGTAAAACAACAACGATGCGCATGATCGCAGGGCTTGAGGATGCGTCAGATGGCGACATTTTGATCGATGGCAAACGCGTCAACGACCTAGAGCCCAAAGACCGCGACGTGGCCATGGTGTTTCAAAGCTACGCGCTGTATCCCAATATGAATGTCTATGAAAACATCCGCTTTCCACTAAAGGTCCGCGGAATTGATCCATCGACCCATGAAGCCAAGGTGCGCCGCGCCTCGGCCATGGTCGAACTGGACGATTTTTTGCACCGCAAACCCGCGGAATTGTCTGGCGGCCAGCGTCAGCGCGTGGCCCTAGCGCGGGCAATCGTGCGCGAACCAAATGTGTTTTTGATGGATGAACCGCTGTCCAATCTGGATGCAAAGCTGCGGGTGTCCACACGCGCGCAGATCAAAAACCTTAGCCATGAATTAAAGGTCACCACCATCTATGTCACCCACGACCAGATCGAGGCGATGACATTGGCCGACCGCGTTGTTGTGATGAAACAGGGTGTTGTCCAACAGGTGGGCAGCCCGACAGAAATTTACGACAACCCAGCAAATACCTTTGTCGCAAGCTTTATCGGATCCCCTGCGATGAATTTGATCGAAGGACGTGTCGATAATGGATCGTTCACGGCCTCAGGGGTCGAAATTAATGGGCTATCGGTTCCACAGGGCGATATTACCTTGGGATTTCGTGCCGAGGATGCAGCAATCGCAACAGACGGGTCGGGTCAAATCACCGCGCCTGTGTACACGATGGAACTGTTGGGCGATGCCACGATGATTTCTGTGCGCGTTGCCGGTGCCTTGGTGTCGGTCAAAGCTGACAAAACATTCCGCGCCAAGATCGGGGATCAAATCTCGATCTCGGTGCCAATCGAAATCTGTCACCTGTTTGATACCACAAGCGGTGCGCGGATTGGGGCCAAGACCCCATGAACGTCCAATTCAGGGCAAACGACGGGTCCGGACGTGCACGACGGATCTAAAACCACAGGGAGAGACAAGATGTTTCTAAAAAAAATTGCATTTGCCGGCGTTATGACGGCACTGATGTCTACATCTGCACTTGCGTGTGAAATCAACGCGCGCGTGTCGATTGTTGGCAACGAATTCCCCGCGATCCAAAGCGTTGGCGCAGGCGCACAGGCATGTACCGGTGCCGAGGTAAAAACGAACCTGACCGCGGATCACCAAAAAATCAACCTGCCCGGCATGCAGGGCAACCCAGCAGAATATACATCTGCGATCATTGCCAATTCGTCCATCGTGGCCTTGATGAACGAAGATGTCATTCGTCCGTTGGATGATCTGGTCGCCAAGCACGGCCAAGGGTTAAAGAAAAACCAGCTGATCACCATTGATGGCAAAGTCATGGCCGTGGCGTTTATGGCCAACGCACAGCATTTGGTATACCGCGCCGATGTGTTGGAACAAATCGGTGTTGAGCCGCCAAAAACATACGAAGATATGTTGGCCGCAGCCAAAATGATCCGTGATCAGGGCATCATGGAAAACCCAGTCGGCGGCGCATATGCGGCGGGTTGGAACTTGGCACAAGAATTCAACAACATGTTCCTTGGCATGGGGGGGTCGTTCTTTAAGGATGGATCCGCAGCGCCAAATATCAACACAGAGGCTGGCATCAAGACACTTGAGATGATGAAAGCATTGTCGGAATATATGAACCCAGATTTCTTGACACATGATTCAAACGCAACCAACGCAGAATTCCGCGCGGGGAACGTGGCGATCATGAATATGTGGGGATCACGCGCAGCAACATTGGTGGCGGCCGATGGCGTCCCACAAGAGGTCGTTAACGGATTTGCAATCGATGGCCCGATGACAGTTGGCGGTGGTGACATTCCAGCATCGACATTGTGGTGGGACGGCTGGACCGTTGCCAAAAACATCAGCGACGAAGAAGCAGAAGCAACATTCATCGCCATGATGAACGGCATTTCCCCTGACATGATGAACGACGAAGGCATTCGCACCCAAGCCGTTTGGTTGATTGATGGGTATCAGCCAACAGATGCAGCCAAAGGCGTATTTGCCGCGGCAGGTATGAACACCATTCCCTACCCAATGGTGCCATACATGGGTCTGATGCACACTGCATTGGGCAACGAATTGGCCGACTTTATGAAGGGTGCAGAAAGCGCGGAACAAGCGTTGAAAGACGTCGAAGCCGCCTATATCGCCGCGGCCAGAGAAAAAGGGTTCCTGTAATCGAACCCAACGGGGACGGGGGCAATTTGCCCCTGTCCTGCAATCGTAATTATTCGCGACTAACTGGCAGATCGAGCACAATGAAACACCGCACATTTTTTTGGTTTTTTCTTCCCACCGGCTTGGCGATGCTGCTGTTTATCGCGTTGCCGATCGTGTCTGTTGTCACACAATCCCTGTTCACCCCGCACGAAGCCGTGCTGGTGAAAGTTGAAACCTGCACACCGTTCAGCTGCACCGAAGAAACAACAATCGACCAAGACGCCACCGCCGCAATCCGCCAGGCCGAACCACTGGGCCGGTTCGTCGGATTGGACATTTACCTTGACCGCGGCCATTTGGCGGTCGCCGAGGTGGCCGAGGCGTGGAACACGCGCGCGTCCTTTGGCGATTTCTTATCGCAATTAAACAACCTGCCATTCTATCGCGCCATCGCGTTTACCTTGGCATTTACCTTTATCGTGACCCCGTTGGTCATCGTGATGGGATTGGCGATTGCCTTGGCGGTCAACACCGTTCACGCCCGCCTAAAGGGTGTTGTAATTTTCTTTTCGCTGCTGCCTTTCGTCATCACGCCACTGATTGGTGCTTTGGTTTTGTTTTGGATGATCGACAGTCGCGGGATCATCGGAAATTTGCTGCAATGGATGGCGGGCGATCCGTCTTTGTCGCTGAAAGCATCAACAGGATTGATGTGGATCAGCTTGATGATTTACGGCGTTTGGCACGCGGCGCCCTTTGCCTTTGTTATTTTTTACGCAGGGCTACAAACCATGCCGATGGATCAAATCGAAGCGGCCCAAATCGATGGGGCATCGCGGATGCAACGCCTGCGCTATGTCATCGTGCCGCATTTGATGCCACTGGTCACCTTTGTGGCCTTGATCCAATTGATGGATAATTTCCGCGTATTTGAACCAATTGTTGGCTTTAACGCATCGGCGCATGCAACATCGCTAAGCTGGGCAATTTTCAATGACCTTGGCGGCGAAACGCAACAGTTGTCGTCGGCGGCGGCAACATCCGTGATTACAATCATTGGCGTGGCCATTTTATTGTCCCCCGTTTTGGTGCGAACTTGGCGCGACCACAAAGGAAAAGTGTCATGACAAAACGCGCAAATAAATTGCCTGTCGGATTACGAATTGCATCAACAATTTTTGTGGTTGCATGGCTCTTGATGGCAGCCTTTCCATTTGTTTGGACGTTTTGGGGATCATTCAAGGTTGAATTGGATTTTTTCTCAATCACGGATTGGACAAACGCCATCACAGGCACGCGCACCCAGCAAACCCATGGGTCACCCTTTACCGGTGCCGGCTATCACGGCGCTTGGGTCGAAGAGGGGTTTATGCGTAATGTGATCAACACCTTTATCGTGTGTTTCTTTGTCGTTTGTACGTCGTTGACCTTTGGAACATTGGGTGGCTATGCGCTGTCGCGCTCTGGTTTTCGCTATACCTTTTGGCTGCTGATTGCCGCGCTGATTTTCCGTGCAATGCCCCCGATTACATTGGTCGCCGGCTATATGTTGCCGTTTTTTGAATGGAACCTGTGGGGTATTTTGCCAACAACCATCATCGTGTTAGTGGCCATTAACCAACCCTTTACCCTTTGGATGTTGCACAGTTTTTTCCAAAACATCCCCAAGGAACTGGACGAAAGCGCCAAGGTCGATGGCTGCACCCAATTCCAAGCGTTCCGCCATGTCATCATTCCGGTCATGTGGCCGGGTGTGATTACAACGGGGCTGTTTAGCTTTTTGTTGGCCTATAACGATTTTGCCGTCACCTCGATGCTGTTGTCCGAAGACAATCGCACCATGGTGCCCCAAATCGCGGCGTTCTTGGGCACAACCTATACCGAAGGCAACATCATGTTCGCCGTGGCCGCCGTTGTATCCGCAACTGCCCCGTTGTTCGTGTTGGTTATGTTTTTCCAACGTCAAATCGTCAGCGGCCTGACCGCAGGGGCGGTGAAAGGATGAAAGGTTCGCGTCCAGACCAAGCCGTGTTAACCCGCGATACGGATATGTCCAAAACCGATGAAACCCGCGCCATCATCGAAGGCATGGTTGATGGTCTAAACGATCACAGGATCGACGATATTGGCCAGTTTTTCGCCCAAGGGTTTCGCTGGATGGGAAATGCGGGATGCGGCACGAAAAACGGCCTGCAAGAATTCCAAGACAACTGGCAACGCCCCTTTCAAGCGGCGTTCAGTGACAAGGTCTGCATCGACGAGGCACGGTTGTATATGGGCGAATGGGCGGCCGCATTCGGACGCCAAGAGGCAACGCACACGGGCGAATTTTTGGGCATCAAACCCACGGGAAAACGCGTTGAAATACGCTATATGGATTTTTGGAAAGTCGTGGACGGCAAAATTGTCGACAACTGGGTAAACGTTGATTTCGCCCATGTTGCCGCGCAGCTTGGCGTTGACGTGTTTAATGGACAGGGATGGGAAACCTATGATCGCGGCGAAAAAACACCGCCGCGCCCAGACAAGTGAGGAACTGACATGGCGATAGAATATCTAAAACGCGGCAAACCCGATGCGGATCGTGCAGAAGATGACGCAAAAACAGCGGCGATTGTATCGGCAACACTGAAAGATATCGAACAACGCGGCGATGCAGCTGTGCGCGCATTGGCCAACAAATTCGATGGCTATGACCGCGACTGTTACCGGCTGAGCGATGATGAAATCCAAGCGATCATCGCCAAGGTCAGCCCTGAGGACATGGCCGACATCAAATTTGCCCAAGACCAAGTGCGCAATTTCGCCCAAGCCCAGCGTGACAGCATGCTGGACATCGAAATTGAAACCATGCCGGGGGTGATTTTGGGGCATAAAAACATCCCCGTTCAATCGGTGGGCTGCTATGTGCCAGGCGGGAAATTTCCGATGGTTGCCAGCGCGCATATGTCGGTGGCAACTGCATCGGTTGCGGGGGTGCCGCGGATTATTGCGGCGACACCGCCCTTTAACGGGGAACCAAATCCTGCTGTGATTGCCGCAATGCATATGGGCGGCGCACATGAAATTTATGTCCTTGGTGGGATACAGGCCGTGGGGGCTATGGCCATTGGCACCGAAACGATTGACCCTGTGCATTTGTTGGTGGGCCCGGGCAACGCCTTTGTCGCCGAGGCAAAGCGTCAGCTGTTTGGCCGCGTGGGCATTGATTTGTTTGCAGGCCCCACCGAAACCATGGTGATTGCCGACGAAACGGTGGATGCGGAACTCTGCGCCACAGATTTATTGGGACAGGCCGAACATGGCTATAACTCGCCCGCGGTTTTGGTGACAAATTCGCGCAAACTGGCGACGCAGACCATGTCAGAAATAGACCGCATTTTGAAAATTCTGCCCACAGCCGGCACCGCATCGGTCAGCTGGCAGGATTATGGCGAAGTGATCGTGTGTGACACCTATGACGAAATGTTAGAGGTGGCCAATGATATCGCGTCGGAACATGTCCAAGTTATGACCGACCGCGATGATTGGTTTTTGGAACATATGACCTGCTATGGCGCGCTGTTCCTGGGCGCGCGCACCAATGTATCAAATGGGGACAAGGTCATCGGCACAAACCACACCCTGCCCACCAAGAAAGCAGGCCGATATACAGGCGGGCTATGGGTTGGCAAATTCCTAAAAACACACAGCTATCAGAAAGTCACCACAGACGAGGCCGCAACAATGATCGGCGAATACGGCAGCCGTTTGTGCATGCTTGAGGGGTTCGTGGGTCACGCCGAACAATGTAACATCCGCGTACGCCGCTATGGCGGGATCAATGTCCCCTATGGCCAAGGCGCACCGCGCAGAACGGCCGCGGAATAATATGCGCGGATAATGCACATGACAGATGTTCATACAAACAATAAATCCCGCATCGCGCCACTGTTGGATGCGATGTATCATTTCGACGCCGAACGCGTGCGTTCTGAAATGCGTGGGATTTTTGCCCGTGACGCCGTTATTCACATGCCCCATCCGTTTGGGGACATGTCGGGGCCAGATGAATTTTATGACCGCTGTTATGCGCCATTGCTGACATCTTGGCCCGACATGGAACGCCGCGACTGGATTGTTATGGGCGGGCAAACCGATAAGGGCGACGATTGGGTGGGCTGCGGCGGCCACTATGTCGGGACCTTTGTCGCCCCATGGCTGGACATTCCGCCCACAGGGCATTTGACGCATATGCGCTATCACGAATTCTACCGCTTGGTAGATGGGCAGATCGTCGAAATGCAAGCCATTTGGGACATCCCCGAGGTAATGATGCAGGCCCGCGCCTGGCCTATGGCGCCATCCTTGGGGGTCGAACATCATGTGCCCGGCCCTGCGACATTGGATGGGCGGGTGCCCGGACCTTGGGATCGTGCCGCCGCCACAGCCAGTTGTGATCATGTGGTCAACATGTTGGCCCATATGACTAAACACCCCAGCCAAGGCGGACCCGAGGTCATGGAATTGGCGCGGTTTTGGCACCCCAAGATGAATTGGTATGGCCCCTCAGGGATTGGCACATCGCGCGGCATAGCAGGGTTTCGCAATTGGCACCAAATCCCCTTTTTGAACGCCATGCCCGATCGCGGTCAAAGCGACAATGAAATCACATTCCATTTCTTTGGCGACGGGAATTATGCCGCCGTGACGGGCTGGCCCAATATGATCCAATCGGTCACCCAAGGGGGATGGATGGGGATTGCCCCGACGGGTCAAAAAATTACCATGCGCAGTTTGGATTTTTGGCGGATGGAACATGGGTTAATTCGTGAAAATTGGGTTTTGGTCGATGTGCTGGACGTCTATCGTCAATTGGGCGTAGATGTCTTTGCCCGCCTGCGCGAATTTAACAAGGCCCGCGTGCCGGGATCGGTTCCATTTCCAGTAGGAGAGATTTGATGCAATTCCCAACCACACCTACATTTGACCTAACCTCAAAACGTGCGCTGATTGCGGGGGCGTCCTCGGGTATCGGCTTGGCCGGTGCTGTAGCGCTGGCCGAACATGGGGCGGATGTTGTTTTGGCCGCGCGCCGTGCGGATCGTTTGGCCGATATTGTTGCGGAAATGAACGCGCGCGGCTGGTCTGCACGCGCGGTCACATTGGACGTGGGCGATGTCGAGGCCACCCGCGCCATGGTCGCCGCCGAGGGTCCGTTTGACATATTGCTAAATTCCGCAGGGCTGGCGCGTCACACCAAGGCGGTGGACACAACGCCCGAGGATTTCGATGCCGTGATGAATATCAACCTGCGCGGGGCCTATTTCCTGACGCAGGCTTTGGCGCAGAGCATGATTGATGCGGGCAAACAGGGATCCTTGATCAATATTTCCAGCCAAATGGGCCATGTGGGTGGATTGGATCGCGCCGTGTATTGCGCATCAAAATTTGCGGTCGAAGGGTTTACCAAGGCGATGGCATTGGAATTTGGCCCCCATAAAATCCGCATCAACACCATTTGCCCCACATTCATTCTGACCGAACTGACGCAATCCACCTTTGACGACCCAGACAAACGCGCTTGGGTGTTAGATAAAATCAAACTGGGCCGCGCGGGCGAGGTGCAGGATCTGATGGGCGCGGTCGTTTATTTGGCATCAAACGCATCCGCACTAGTGACAGGCACATCCATGTTGGTAGACGGGGGTTGGACGGCAGACTGATGAGCGTGACCAAGATCACTTCGGCCGAAGTTGCCAGACGGGCGGGTGTCAGCCAGTCCGCGGTCAGCCGTGTGTTCACGCCGGGGGCCTCTGCATCGGCCAAAACTGTGGCCAAGGTCCGCGCCGCGGCCCAAGAATTGGGATATCGCCCAAATGTATTGGCCCGGGCCATGGTATCGGGCAAAAGCCGCATCATCGGCGTGATTGTCGCTTATCTGAACAATCAATTTTATCCCAATGCTTTGGAAAAACTGTCAAACACCCTGCAGGAACAGGGCTATCACGTTTTGATTTTCATGGCGGCGAATGCAGCCAGTGATATCGACCGTGTTGTGGATGAAATCTTGGATTACCAAGTGGACGGCATCATCGCCGCATCCGTTGCCATGTCGTCCGAACTGTCGGAACGCTGTCGTGCGGCGGGCGTGCCGATGGTGTTGTTCAACCGGTCCCAAGATGATGCACAAATGTCCGCTGTGACCTCGGACAACTATGCCGGAGGGCGCAAAGTGGCGGATTATCTGAAAGGTTTGGGTCATCGAAAAATCGGATATATCGCCGGATGGGAAGGCGCATCAACCCAACGCGACCGCGAGGCTGGGTTTGTCCAAGGGCTTACCACCGCAGGTCTGCAATTGCACGCGCGCGCCGTCGGAAATTTCACCACCCAAGGCGCACAGGCTGCCGCGCGCGACATGTTTGGCGGCGTCACACTCGATGAACGCCCCACGGCCGTTTTCGTGGCCAATGATCACATGGCACTGGCGGTGATGGATGTCTTGCGCTTTGATCTGGGGCTGGATGTACCGCGCGATGTGTCGGTCGTGGGATATGACGATGTCCCCGCCGCCGCATGGCGCGCCTATGACATGACCACCGTGCGCCAACCTGCCAACCGGATGGTGGCCCAAACGATCGAAATTTTACTGGACAAGATTGAAAACCCCGCGGCGGCCCCCCGCCGTGTGGAAATTGACGGACCGTTGATCGAACGCGGATCAACCCGACCCATACAAGGATAAAACAATGCAAGGATTTGACCCCAAATTTCGGGATTTTCCTGACTATATCATCGGCATCACCAAAGAGATTTGGGAAGACCGCGGCATCGCCACCCTGCATGATTACTATGCGCCTGACATCGTCGTCCGCTCGCCTGCATCGGTCGTCGTGGGAAATCAGGGCGTGATCGCCGCCACAATGGCAACATTAGCGGAATTTCCCGATCGCACCCTTTTTGGCGAAGATGTGATTTGGTCCGGCACACCCGAGGCGGGCATGCTGTCGTCACACCGGTTGCATTCAACTGCAACCCATATCAATCCCGGGGTCTATGGTGCGCCCACGGGGAAAAAATTGCACTATCGCATTCTGGCCGATTGCCACGCGAAAAATAACCAGATCGACGATGAATGGCTGATCCGCGACCAAGGCGCGATTGTGCGTCAATTGGGGATTGATCCGCGCGATTACGCCCGCGATCTGATCGCCCGCGAAGGGGGCCCAGAACATTGCGTCACGCCGTTTACCCCAGCCATCGATGTTGCGGGGCCATACCAAGGCTGTGGAAATGACAATGAATGGGGTGGCCGGCATGCCGATATCCTGTCGCGCATCATGAAGGCAGATTTCAAAGTTATTCCAGCCGAATATGACCGCGCAGCGAATTTGACCTATGCTGGTGGAATTGACGCCCTGTCGCATGATGGGGCCGATCAATTCTGGATGGGTCTGCGGGCGTCATTCCCCAATGCAAAATTCACCATTCACCACCAAATCGGCCGCGATGATCCCATGATGCCGCCGCGATCCGCGCTACGGTGGTCGCTGCATGGCAAACATGACGGCTGGGGCAGTTTTGGTACACCCACAGGGGCAGAGGTTTATATCATGGGCATCAGCCACGCGGAATTTGGCGCCTTAGTCGCCGGCCAACCCAAACTGCGCCGCGAATGCACATTGTTTGATGAAACAGCCGTCTGGAAACAGATTTTATTACACACAGGTGACGTATGACCCCCCACGACATGGAATCCCGCATTGTTCGCTATGGCGATTTGAAACCTTGCAAAACGGCGTTCATTGATGCCCACACACCGGGCAGCGATCAGAAAGAAAACT
>CBFHVU010000030.1:0-9671 GCA_965659465.1 uncultured Paracoccaceae bacterium
TGCTCTTGGATCTGATCCAGCTGAATTTCCGCCACCCCCTGCGCCGCCAGCCCCGCCGCCAAAGCCTGCGCCAAGGGATGGGCCGAACTGCGCGCCAAGGCGTGCGAAATTTGCATCTGTTCGGCCGTGGCGGGGGGCAAATCGATAAGGGTCAGATCGCCATCGGTCAACGTGCCCGTTTTGTCGAAAACGACCGTATCCACCTGGGCCAAGCGTTCGATGGCTGTTGCGCTTTTGATCAACAATCCTTTTTGGAACAAACGCCCCGATACGGCAGTTGTCACCGCTGGAACGGCCAAGCCCAGCGCACAGGGACAGGTGATGATCAACACAGCTGCCGCGATGTTTAGGGACATTCGCAAATCCTGTGAATACAGGTACCACCCAACAAAACTAAGCGCAGACAGGATATGCACGCCAGGTGCATATAGCTGCGCCGCCTTATCCGCGATTGAAGTATATTTTGACCGCCCGCTTTCGGCGATGGCCACCAGTTGGGAAATTTTCGCCAATGATGTATCTTGGCCCACGGCAGTGGCGCGCAATTCCAAGGGACCGGTTAAATTCACCTCGCCCGCGCGCAATTCTGATCCAATGGTCACGAATTCAGGACGGGTTTCACCGGTTAAAATGGATCGGTCAATTTCTGACTGCCCATGGATTACCACCCCATCCAAGGGAATTCTGGCACCCGGACGCAAGATAATGGTATCGCCCACCTGCACCTGTGATACCGGCACGGTGATGTCCTGTCCATCTTTGCGAATAACGGCTTTGGTGACCTCTAGAGCTGATAATTCTTGCGCGGCGGATCGTGCGATGGATCGGGTGCGATGATCCAGATAACGGCCAGCCAACAAAAAAAACGTCAGTGAAATAGCCGCGTCGAAATAGGCATGTTCCCCAGACAAGGATGTTTCATAAATGGATGTCCCCAGCGCCAATAGGATTGCCAAGGATATCGGTACATCCATATTCAACACCCGCCCCCGCAACGCGCCCCAAGCATTTGCAAAAAACGGATAGGCCGCATACAGCGTGGCCGGCACCGCAATCAGTGCGGAAATCCAATGAAACATATCGCGGGTTATACCTTCGGCGCCCGACCAGACAGCGATAGACAACAGCATGACGTTCATCATGGCAAATCCAGACACCGCCAAACGGGTCAACAACGGCCGCGCGGTTTGTTCCATGGCCGACTGGCCCAGCAGGGATGCATCCAATTCATATGCAGGATAGCCGATCTGGTCCAAGGCCTGAATAAACACCTGCACATCCATGGGACGGGTGGTATCAATCGTGGCGCGGCGCAGGGTCAGATTAACCCGCGCCTCTTTTACGCCGTCAAAAGCGTTTAGTGTTTTTTCAATCGACGATATGCAGACCGCACAATGCACCGTGGGCACATTCAGCAAAATGTGCCCTGCCATATGGTCCGTGTCTGCAAGGTTTTGCGCCATTGGGGCGGCATTGCATGCAGGACAGGCCGAAATCGGTGCATGTGTCATGGTCAATCGCCTTTATTCAGAAACCCACAAATCCAACCGCTGTTCAAAGGCCACGCCCTGATCTGATTGCGCGGTTATTTTGACAATCCAAACCCCCGCATCCAAATCGGCCGCTGCGTGATAGGCGTTTCCATCAAATGCGAATTCGGGATAACGGTCGTATTCCACGGTGGTTTTGCGGCCGATCAATACGGTCAAATCGCGGGCCTGAACAGGCTGTTCGAATGTGTCGGTTATCGTCAATTCGACACGCCCCCCCACATAGGCCACCCCACTGGTCCAGCCCAACGCCTGTTGCGCCTGACGGCGTGCGTCGAAATCTTGGCTAGCGACATAGGAATTTTTGACCTCAAGCCCTGGAAAGGTGCTGACCGCCTTGAACGCCAGGGTCAAATTCACCGCAATAATCACACCAAAGGACAGCACGAACAGCGCCAACATGTGTTTTCCTGTAAACCGTTTCTCGACCATCATTTGTTTGCCTTTCCGTTGAATACAGTATCTTTGTAGGCGCGTTCGCCAGATGACAGATCCTCAACCCAGATCCGCAAATCCGTCACATCATTTTCCGCAGGCGCCGATCCCTTGGGGGCCAGAACATAGACACGCTGCAAATAGGTGCTGTCGGCAGGAACATCGATGGATTGATAGGCGCTGCCTTCTAGTTCGACATAGTAGCTGATATCACCCCGAACCGAAATGTTGAACACACTGTCCATGCTGTTTTTATTGCGCAAGCGGACTTCGTAGGTGTTGCGAATGGTGCCGTCGGACAGGGTGACAAAGGTTGGGTTTCGGACCGGTGCAACGGTCAATTCGATATCTTGGCGCACAAACAGGGCCACGACCAAGGCCACACCCACCGCAGACCACAGCGCCGTATAAATCATCGTGCGTAGACGGAACACATGACGCCAGATGGGCCGCGGCGCATGACCCGCCCGTTCACGGGTTTCATCGGACAGGGCCAAGTAATCAATCAAACCCCGCGGCTTGCCGATTTTGTCCATCACATCGTCACAGGCATCAATGCACAACGCGCAGGTAATACAGGCCAGTTGCTGTCCATCGCGAATATCAATCCCCATGGGGCAGACATTCACACAGGCCATACAATCGATACAATCACCCAACTGATCTGCATCCTCGGATTTGCGGTGTTTGCCGCGCGGTTCGCCGCGCCAGTCACGATAGCCGACGGTTAGGGTTTCTTCGTCCATCATGGCGGCCTGAATGCGGGGCCAAGGACAGGCATAGATGCAAATCTGTTCGCGCATAAACCCGCCAAAAACAAATGTGGTCAGGGTCAAAATCGCAATGGTGGTATAGGCCACAGGACTGGCCTGAAACGCCAACAAATCCGCCATCAGACTGGGTGCATCGGTGAAATAAAACACCCATGCACCGCCAGTGGCGACCCCGATCAGCAGCCACAGCACCCATTTGGTGATCCGCAGGCGAATTTTACGCAGGTCCAATTCTTTCTGACGATGCAACCGCAAACGCGCGTTGCGGTCGCCTTCGACCCAGCGTTCGACCAGAATAAATAAATCGGTCCAAACGGTTTGCGGACAGGCATAGCCGCACCACACACGCCCCAAGGCCGAGGTAAACAAAAACAACCCCAGCCCAGCCATAATCAACAGGCCCGCGATAAAATAAAATTCATGCGGCCAGATTTCGATCCAAAAGAAATAGAACCGCCGTGAGGCCAAATCCACCAACACGGCCTGATCGGGCATGGATGCGCCGCGGTCCCAGCGGATCCAGGGGGTTAGATAATAAATCCCCAATGTAAAAGCCATTAGAAACCATTTCAGGTTCCGAAACTGGCCGGACACACGCCGAGGGAAAATCGGCTCACGCGACATGTATAAATCGGGCGGAGTATTTTGGGAATCAGTTGCCACGTTTTGCTCTTTCTGATCAGATCGTTGACCTGTTTCTAACAAGGTCGATGACTGATACCTTGATCTGGATCAAAACGGTGCCCGAAATATTATGCGCGCCTATACCTGTTCAGGGTCAGGATTGAGTTCTGTTGCCAGCCATGCCACCAATGATGTGACAGAGTTATCGGGGAATTGCGATTTATGAATGATCACATAATCACGGCGTGGTCCCAGCACTTTTAATCGCACCAAGCTTTGTTTTGCAAGCGGTTCGCGCACCAAGTAGCTATCAATCACACCTGCTGCGCGCCCTGATAAAATCATGGGCAAACATTCATATTCTGACAAGATTTCAACCGTCCCAGAATGCGCATCTTAGAACGACTGTAATTCTATGCCATAGCCAGCCTCGGCTTGGCGTTCGTCTATGACCAAAGGTAATTTCGTCACTCCATGTTTGACAAATTGACGTACCAGGGTTTTGGTGGCCACAAGACTAAGTTCGCTGCTGAATAAATAATCTGAGCTATCGGGGCGGTCGCCGACACCTACAGCAGAAATCAATAAATCACTGTCCCAACTCCCCGTATCTTCGCCTAAGGCAAGTGGATTTAGGGTCACTTTGGTGTCAGGGAATTTCTGGCGAAACTTTGGCAAGAGCCCCATCAGAAAATTAAACGACATACAGGACGGTGTCGTAATACACACACTTGCGGGACAAACTATTCCAGCACTTTTACGCAGGCCATTCGTGATAACTGAAAATCCAGAAACCAAATCTTCGGCCAGCACTTTGCCAGTTTCAGTAAAAACCACATGTTTGCCACGCCGCTCAAACAGCTGTTGACCAAGGCGGGCCTCAAGTGCATGAAAATGTTGCTGTAAATGCGCGTTACTGATCCCCATGGCCTGTGCCGCCTGAGACACCGACCCTGATTTCGCAAAATAAGCCACAGCTTGCAGCATAGACAGAGGGGGTAGATTGAAAAAATCCATCAATGATCCTTTGACCTTATCACATATCAGAGAATAAAAAGGGCGTCCTAGTTATAGAACGCCCAAAATAATCCGAATGTTATAACGCAAACAGAAACTTATTCGCCGCCACCCAAACTGTGGACATAGGCTGCAACCGCGCGAATTTCGGCCTCGTCCAGACGGGTGTTCCAATTGGGCATGACGCCATTTCGCGCCTTGGTCACTTGGGCCACGATATTGTCATAGCCATCCCCATAAAGCCAGATTGCGTCCGTCAAATTCGGCGCGCCCTGATACCGATCGCCTGTGCCGTCATCCGCGTGACAGGCCGCACAGTTGTCCAAAAAAACGGTTTCGCCTGCGGCCACCTGATCCATATCCTGCGGATCGCCGGTCAGGGACATGACGTAATTGGCCACTTGGGAAATTTCATCTTTTTCCAAGATTTCGCCAAAACTGGGCATTTCGGAAAAACGTGCGTCCTCATCCGATGTGTTGCGGATACCGTGGGTGATGGTCAGGTGGAGATCCTCCATCGTGCCGCCCCATAGCCAGTCATTGTCCAACAGGTTGGGGTACCCATTGGCCTGAACGCCAGCAGCGCCCGATCCATGACATTGAGCACACCAGGTACGGAACACGGCCGCCCCCTTGTTTTTGGCATAGCCCAACAATTCGGGATCCGCTGAAATTTCGGTCAATTCCGCATCGGCCAAGGTGGCGTTGATTGGGGCCAGTGATTGTTCAACCTTGGCAATATCCTTGACAACCTCGGCGCGGGTGGAAAACCCTAACAATCCCGGTGTTGCCTTGGAAATCATTGGCCAAGCAGGATAGGCGATCGAATATCCGATGGCCCACACGATACAAGCATAAAATGTCCACAACCACCACCGCGGCATCGGGTTATCGAATTCTTCGATCCCGTCCCAGCTGTGACCTGTGGTTGGCACCTGATTGTTTTGGTCTTTTTTGTCTTGAACGTTCATTGCTTATGCTCCCCTCTTGGGGCTGGTTTATCGTCATGGCGAAATGGGATCGCAGCCGTATCTTGGTATTGGGTCTGCCCACCCGGACGAAAGGCCCAAAAAATCACACCGATGAAAAAGGCAAACAGGAACATCAACATCCAACTGTCTGCGAATTGACGTAGAAAGGTATATTCTTCCATCCTATCCTCCTATCGGCTGGCATCAGGTTCAAAGGTTGAAAAATCAACCATTGTTCCCAAAATTTGTAGATACGCGATCAAGGCATCTGCCTCGGAAATACCGGGCTGGCCGTCAAAGTTGCGGACCTGCGCACCGGGATAGCGTTCAAGCAATCCGTCCGTGTCACCAAAGGGATCAACCTGCACGGCAAAATCGTCTTGCGCCGCGTCGATCATGTCGTCGGTATAAGGCACACCAACCATGCGGTGGGTTTCCAATAAATCGCGGATATATTTGCCATCAATCATTTTGCGTTCCAAGAACCCGTATTTTGGCATCACGGATTCAGGCACAACCGATTGCGGATCGCGCAGGTGGTCCACGTGCCATTCATCAGAATACCGGCCACCCACACGGGCCAAATCTGGCCCAGTGCGTTTTGATCCCCACTGGAATGGGTGATCATACATGGATTCGGCCGCCAATGAATAATGGCCATAGCGTTCCACTTCGTCGCGCATTGGGCGGATCATCTGGCTGTGACAGACATAGCACCCTTCGCGGATGTATATGTCGCGACCCGTCAATTCCAGCGGGGAATAGGGACGCACGCCTTCGACCTCTTCGATGGTGTTGTCCAGGTAAAACAGCGGTACGATTTGCACCAAACCGCCAATTGTCACCACAAGGAAGCTGAGGATCAGCAACAATGTGGCGTTGGTTTCGATAATTTTATGTTTATCAAGAATTGCCATTTTTGCCTCTCTTTATTCAGCGGGTTGTGCAACGGGGGTTGATTTGGTTGCGGGTGACCGTTTAACGGTCATCCACAGGTTCCAACACATGATCAGCGCACCGGTCAGATACATCACGCCTCCCATGCCACGCACAACGTACATCGGGAATTTCGCGGCGACCGTATCGGCAAAGGAATTCACCAAGAACCCGTTTGCATCGACTTCGCGCCACATCAGGCCTTCCATGATGCCAGTGACCCACATTGATGCGGCGTATAGTACGATACCAATTGTGGCCAACCAGAAATGCCAGCTGACTGCGCTCATGCTGTACAGGCGTTCACGGTTCCACAAACGTGGGACCAAGAAATATAGCGCCCCAAAGGTGATCATACCGTTCCAGCCCAGCGCACCTGAATGCACGTGACCAATGGTCCAGTCGGTGTAATGCGACAGTGAATTGACCGCGCGGATCGACATCATCGGGCCTTCGAATGTGGACATACCGTAGAAACCCACAGAAATAACCAGCATCCGCAAAATTGGGTCGGTCCGCAGTTTATCCCATGCACCAGACAGGGTCATCAGACCGTTGATCATACCACCCCATGATGGCATCCACAGCACGATGGAAAACACCATACCCAAGGTCGCCGCCCAATCCGGCAGTGCGGTGTAATGCAAATGGTGTGGGCCTGCCCAGATATAGATGAAAATCAATGCCCAAAAGTGGATGATTGACAATTTATAGGAATAAACAGGGCGTTCAGCCTGTTTGGGAATGAAATAGTACATCATCCCCAAGAAACCGGCGGTCAGGAAAAATCCAACCGCGTTGTGGCCATACCACCACTGCGTCATCGCATCTTGGACACCTGCAAACACCTGCACCGATTTGGACCCAAACAGGGACACAGGGATCGACAGGTTATTGAACACATGTAACATGGCCACTGTGACGATGA
Source organism: uncultured Paracoccaceae bacterium (assembly GCA_965659465.1). Lineage (GTDB taxonomy): Bacteria > Pseudomonadota > Alphaproteobacteria > Rhodobacterales > Rhodobacteraceae > CAJXSD01. The sequence continues at coordinate 7,235 of CBFHVU010000030.1, forward strand.
ACGACAGATAGAACCAGTTTGCAACATAGATGTGTTTTTCCTTGCGGCGCATGATCGTGCCTAGGAAAATGGCCAGATATAACAACCACACAACGGTCAACAGCCAATCGGCGACCCATTCAGGTTCGGCATATTCTTTCGACTGGGTGGCGCCCAGCAAGTATCCAACGGCTGTCATTACAATGAACAACTGATACCCCCAAAACACCCACCATGCGGCGTTTCCACCCCAAAGGCGTGCAGCTGATGTCCGCTGAACCACATAGAAGGATGTTGTCATCAGGGCATTACCCCCAAACGCAAAAATCACCGCCGAGGTATGCAAAGGACGCAAACGACCAAAATTGGCCATGCCTTGGGCCCATTCGAAATTCAACGCCGGGAACGCCAACTGAAACGCAATAAATGTCCCAGCTAGAAATCCAACCACACCCCAAAAGGCAGTGGCCACGACACCGTATCGCACGACGCCATCAAAATAGGATTGTTCACGAGCCACGACTGGAACAGGTTCATCAGTGTTGCGTAACGTCACCAAGAATGCGACGACAGCAGCCACCATAACGATCAAAGCTTGGCCCTGATATGCTATGTCACGCGCGTTATTGGTTGCGATCAACGCCAAAAGCGCGATCATACCAAATACGATCAGCTTAAAGTAATTTGCCATTTTATTTCCCTTTGTTTCCCCGCAGAATCACCTACGGAGGCTTGCGCCTTGGAAAAAAGAAAAGCGTGTTTTCGTGTTTTCGTTCTTTGATCTATGTCAAGAAACAGGATTGTTCTTTAGAAATTTCGGACAGGCATCCGCAAATTATGATAAAAATCCGCCATCTGCGTCATCACCCGCTTCGGCAATCAATCGTTCCATATCCGGAACCACGATATGGCGCTTGCCCTCTAGCTTGATAATACCGTCCTTTTTCAATGCTGAAATCTGGCGGGAAACGGTTTCCAATGTCAGCCCTAAATAGTCAGACATTGCATCGCGGGTCAGCGGCAATTCAAAATCGATTTCTTTGTTGGGCGGTGTTTTATGCAATTTCGCATAACGACGTGCCACGATTGCAAATAGGGACGCAATTTTCTCGCGTGCGGTTTTACGTCCTAATACCAACATCCATTCGCGTGCCGCATCCAATTCATCAAGCGTGATTTCCAGCAAACGCTGGGTCAGATGTGGTGTCATGACCATCAATTCTTCGAAGGGCTTACGGCGAAAACAGCACAGTGTGACTTCTGTTGTGGCCACAACATCATACATCACACCTTCGCGCCCAGGACGGCCCAAAAAATCTGATGGCAACATCAGTCCAACCATCTGGGTCCGTCCATCCTCCATCGTTTGGGACAGGGACGCAACACCTGTCACAACCGAGGCCACAAAATCCATTTTGCTGCCCGTCAACGCAATTGTTTGCCCAGCGGTGTAGGTGCGATAAAACTTAATTTTTTCTAAATTTGATAATTCATCGTCATTGCACTGCGAACACACGGCACGATTTCGAATCTGACATTCACTGCATGCAACCGAAGTTTTTTTGTAGGCGACCATGAAATACTCAAATTTGTTTGATCTGAATCAAAGACCAGATCGTCTCGGCTGACTTAGCATACCCGCATGACACAGATAAAACAACTCGACCGCTTGGGTCTATTTGACGCAAAGGTGCCACGCTATACCAGCTATCCCACTGCGCCCCATTTCAATACGGGGGTCGGACCCGATGATTTTGCCAGCTGGATCCAGGCAATTCCGCAGGGCGATCGCATATCGCTTTACGTGCATATCCCATTTTGTCGTCGGTTGTGTTGGTTTTGTGCCTGCCGCACACAGGGCGTCCAGAGCGACGATCCCATTTTGAATTACATCGAACGGCTGGAAAAGGAATTGCAGCTGCTGGCCCAGCACCTGCCACAGGGTGTCACATTATCCCAACTGCACTGGGGGGGCGGCACGCCAACGATTTTATCACCCGACGCAATGACACGTCTGGCCCGCGCCATTACCCAAGTGGCGCCATTTTCCCCCGACTACAGTTATTCGGTGGAAATTGATCCAAACGAAATTGACGCAGCCCGCGTCAGCGCATTGGTCGCGGCAGGTATGAATCGCGCATCCCTTGGGATACAAGATTTCGACCCCGAAATTCAACAGGCCATCGGCCGCCCCCAAGGGTTCGGGGATACAAAACTGGCCTTTGACATGTTGCGTGATCATGGGATCACATCCATCAATGCCGATCTGGTCTATGGCCTGCCCCATCAATCACCGCAAAAATTGACCAATACGGTGCAAAAATTGATGGCAATGTTGCCTGATCGTATTGCGCTTTATGGCTACGCGCATGTGCCGTGGATGGCACGGCGCCAAAACCTGATCGACAGCGACAGCCTGCCCAGCGCGCAGCAACGTTTGAAACTGTTTGAAACCGCT
>CBFHVU010000030.1:9681-20201 GCA_965659465.1 uncultured Paracoccaceae bacterium
CAATTACCAAGACATCGGCATTGACCATTTCGCCCTGCCCCACGACAGCATGAGCACCGCCGCCAGCACCCGCACATTAAAGCGTAATTTTCAGGGCTATACGGTTGATCCTGCCAATGTGCTGATTGGTTTGGGCGCGTCCAGTATTTCGAAATTTCCACAAGGATTTGCACAAAACGCAGGCGCGACATCGCACTATGCCCAAGCGATTGAGGCCGGCCAATTTGCAACATCGCGGGGACATGCAATGACCAGCGACGACAAAATGCGCGCCAAGATCATTGAATCGATCATGTGCTATTTCGATGTTAAAACAGCCGAGATTTTGGACAATTTCGACATCAGCCGCGCGCAGTTATATGCGTTGTTTGGGCAGGTTAACCAACATTTCGAATTCATGCTGGATGTAACGGACCAAGGGCTATTTATCCCTAAACGGGCACGCCCTCTGACGCGCATGATTGCCCAAAAATTCGATGCCTATGACCCGAATGCGGCAAAACATTCATCGGCAATCTAAGCGTTAGTCACGCCCCAATGCTGCGGCCAACAAGGTTTGGGTATAGCCGTGTTGCGGGGCATCAAAAATATCACCCGCAGCACCAGATTCAACAATATCACCCTGTTTCATGACCAAAACACGATGCGACATGGCACGCACCACAGTCAAATCGTGACTGATAAAGATATAGGCCAGCCCATATTTTTTCTGCAAATTCCGCAACAAATCGACAATCTGGACCTGAACCGTCATATCCAGCGCCGATGTGGGTTCGTCCAAAACAACCAGTTTCGGGCGCAAAATCATGGCACGCGCAATGGCAATGCGCTGACGCTGTCCGCCTGAAAATTCGTGTGGATAACGATCCATCATAGCGGGGTCTAGGCCCACTTCGGTCATAATCTCGGCCACTTGGGCGCGATGCTGGCTGGGCGATGCTTTGGCGTGTACCTCTAACCCTTCGGCGATGATTTGGGCGCAGGTCATGCGTGGAGAGAGTGACCCAAAGGGGTCTTGGAACACGATCTGCATGTCCGATCGCAATTCGCGCAACGCTTTGGTTGATAATTTCGATATATCCTGGCCCATGAACACGGCGCGGCCTTGGAACCGCGTCAAACGCATGATGGCCAAGGCTAACGTGGTTTTGCCCGACCCGCTTTCGCCAACGATGCCCAATGTTTCGCCCTGTCGCACCTGGAAATCGGCGCTGTTGACCGCCTTGACATGGCCGACCGTGCGTTTCAAAAATCCGCGCTGAATGGGAAACCAAACACGCAAATCCTGTGCCCCAACAACCACAGGCGCATCCTCTGCCACAGGATCGGGCGTGCCAATCGCATGGGTGGACAGCAGCTGGCGTGTATAGTCATGTTGCGGCGCTGCAAACAGTTCAGCCGTAGCCGCCGTTTCAACAACATGCCCATCCTTCATCACATAGACACGATCGGCAATGCGCCGCACGATGCCCAGATCATGGGTAATAAACAACATCGACATGCCAATGGATTGTTTCAGGTCCACCAACAAATCCAGTATTTGCGCCTGAATGGTCACGTCCAGTGCCGTTGTTGGTTCATCGGCAATCAACAAATTGGGGTTATTTGCCAGCGCCATCGCGATCATCACACGCTGTCGCTGCCCCCCCGACAACTGATGCGGATAGGATGTCAGGCGCTGTTCCGGATCACGGATGCCCACCATATCCAACAGTTCAATCACACGCACACGCGCCTGATCCCCACCGATGGATTGATGCAGCTGCAAACTTTCGCGGAGTTGTTTTTCAATAGAATGCAACGGATTTAACGATGTCATCGGTTCTTGGAAAATGAAACTGATGTCATTGCCGCGGGTGCGATGCAGCTCTTGGGCCGTGGCACCAACCATTTCGCGGCCCTGATATTTGATTGACCCGGTTACATGCGCATTTTGCCCCAACAGCGACACAGTGCTAAGCGCGGTGACCGATTTGCCCGATCCGCTTTCACCGACAATGGCCACAACCTCGCCCGGGTTGATGTGATAGGATACCCCATGGACCACTTGGGTTCGTTGGCCAGATTGCTGAAACGCAATACGAACGTCTTGGACCTGTAACACCGGCGTCATTGGAATGTCTTTCTTGGATCAAAGGCGTCGCGCAACCCTTCGAAGATAAAAACCAAGAGCGCCAACATAAAGGCAAAGGTGAAAAAGGCGGTAAACCCCAGCCAAGGCGCCTGAAGGTTCTGTTTCGCCTGTAATGTCAGTTCACCCAAGGATGGCGCCGATGATGGCAGGCCAAAGCCCAAAAAATCAAGACTGGCCAATCCTGCAATCGTCCCCGTCACGATAAAGGGCAACATTGTCAGCGTTGCGACCATGGCATTGGGCAGCATATGGCGGAACATAATTTTCCAATTGCTTACCCCCAGCGCACGCGCCGCACGCACATATTCCAAATTCCGCGCACGCAAAAATTCAGCGCGCACAATGCCCACCAAACCGACCCAACCGAACAACACCATCAAGAACACCAACAGCCAAAAACTGCGCCCCAGAATGGCAAACATGATGATAATTACATACAGCGACGGCACGGCCGACCAAATTTCAATCAACCGCTGCACAATCAAATCGGTCAGGCCACCAAAAAACCCCTGCACCGCGCCCGCGATAATGCCGATGATGCTGGACAGTCCCGTCACAATGATGGTGAACAGTATCGACAACCGAAACCCATAGATGATGCGCGCCATGACATCGCGTTTCGTGTCATCCGTCCCCAACCAGTTTTGTGCATTGGGGGCCAAGGGTGCCGCACCGGGCCGGTCCACGGGGGTGTCATAGGAATAGGGGATAATCGGCCAGATCAGCCAGCCCTGCACAAAATCGGCATGCTGAAATTCGCCTGTTTCAATTTGCGCCAAAATACCGTCGGGATCATCAAAACAATCCAAAACGCCACCGGATTGGATCAGGCATTTCACCTCGGGGTCGCGATAGACGGCCTCGGTTTTGAAATCACCGCCAAATTCAGTTTCAGGATAGAAATTGAAAATCGGCGTGTAAAATGCGCCGCGATATTTGACCAAAATCGGTTTGTCGTTTGCGATAAATTCAGCAAACAGGGACAGACCAAAGATCACAGAAAAAATGATCAACGACCAATAGGCACGGCGATTGGCTTTGAAATTCGCCCAGCGGCGTTGATTAAGTGCGGACAATGCCATGCCTAACCCTCACGCTTTTCGAAATCGATGCGGGGATCGACCAGAACATACATCAGATCTGAAAAAATCCCCACGACCAACCCCATCAGACCAAAGATAAACAGCGTGCCAAAGATCACGGGATAATCGCGCGCAACCGCGGCCTCAAACCCCAGTCGGCCCAAACCATCCAAGGAAAAAATGGTTTCAATGATCAAACTGGATCCGAAAAACACACCGATAAACACCGATGGAAACCCCGCAATCACAATCAGCATCGCATTACGAAACACATGCCCATATAACACCTGCCGATCGGCCAATCCCTTGGCGCGGGCGGTGATCACATATTGTTTCTGGATTTCATCCATAAAGCTGTTTTTGGTTAGCAACGTCAGCGTGGCAAATCCCGAAATCGTTGATGCGATGATCGGCAAGGTAATGTGCCAAAAATAATCCAGCACCTTGCCAAGCAGGGACAGATTGTCAAAGTTATCCGATGTTAGCCCCCGCAGCGGGAAAATCTGAAAATAGGATCCGCCCGCAAACAAAACCAGCAAAATGATGGCAAACAAAAATCCAGGAATCGCATAGGCCAATATGATGATCCCGCTGGTCCATGTGTCAAAGGATGTGCCATCATGCACCGCCTTGCGGATGCCCAACGGGATCGACACGATATAGGCAATCAGCGTTGACCACAGCCCCAACGAAATGGATACGGGCATTTTTTCCAACACCAAATCAACCACACTGATGGATCGGAAATAACTTTCGCCGAAATCAAGGCGCAGATAATTCCCGATCATGTTCAAGAACCGTTCCAGCGGCGGTTTGTCGAACCCAAATTCACGTTCCAGTTCGGCGATAAATTCAGGGGGCAGCCCCCGCGCACCGGCGTATGCATCATTTTCACCCACGGATATGGTATCTGAACCGGTGCCTGCGATGGATTCAAATACATCGCCTTGGCCCTCAAGCTCGGCGATGATTTGTTCGATGGGACCACCGGGGACAAATTGAACAAGGGCAAAGTTGATAATCATGATCCCCAACAACGTGGGGATCACCAGCATCAGTCGCCGCGCGATATAGGCGCCCATAGATTTACCTCAGAACACCTTGGTCCAACAGGGACTGTGCTTTCTCTGCATTAAACCACCAATAATCCAGATATCCCAGATCATAGGGGGCGATGGTTTCGGGGTGTTCATACATATCCCAATAGGCGACGCGATACGTATCGTTGTACCACTGCGGGATCCAAAAATATTCCGCCCGCAATACGCGGTCCAATGCGCGGACGGCCGTGCGCAGTTCATCCTTGGTCTGGACCTGCAACACATTTTCGATCAGCGCATCCACCGCCTTGGATTTCAGGCCCATCGCGTTAAACACAGATTCGTCGGCCGTTTCTGACCCGAAATACTGTTTCAGCCCTGAACTGGGTTCAAAGGACATGGGGAAACTGTCGGTGACCATGTCAAAATCGAAATTGCGGGTCCGATCCGTGAATTGTGCCGAATCGATCCGGTTATAGACCGCATCAATGCCCGCCGCCTTTAGGTTATCGACAAAGGGCAGGATAATCCGGTCAAAGGTTGGGCTGTCCTCAATCACTTCAATTTTCAGGGTTTCACCAGCGGCATTGCGGCGCAGACCATCGTCGCCCACGACCCAACCCGCGGCATCCAGCAATTCGTTTGCCGCCCGCAGGTTTTTGCGATCTGTGGGCCGCGTGCCTGAAACGGGTGGCATCACCGCAGGTTCGGTTAAAACACCCGCTGGCAAATCAGCTGCCAAGGGTTCCAACAGGGCCAGTTCATCCGCACTGGGCAGACCTGAGGCCGCTAGGTCAGAGTTTTCCCAAAACGATGTGATACGCGCATAGGCGCCATAGAACAGCGATTCATTCGACCATTCGAAATTAAACAAATGCCCCAACGCCTGACGCACGCGGACGTCTGCAAATTTATCGCGGCGCAGGTTCATCACGAAACTTTGCCCAGTGGCCAAGCTGCCATCAGGCAATTCCGCCTTGACCACATGCCCCTGGTCCAGCGCGGGGAAATCATAGGCCGTCGCCCAGTTTTTCGACGTGTTTTCAATGCGGAACGTATAGGCACCGGATTTGAATGCCTCAAATGCGGCATTGCTGTCGGCGAAATATTCGATACGGATCGTGTCGAAATTTGATCGTCCCCGATTGATCGGCAAATCCGCACCCCAATAATCGGGGTTTCGTTTATAGACGATCCGGCTGTTGATGTCATAGCTGTCCAAAACATATGGCCCCGATCCTATCGCAGGTTCCATGCGGGATTCATCCAGTTTCGCGCCCGTGGTTTCAAACCATGCCTTGGATTTAACAGGCAAGCCCCCCACCATAGGGATGGCATCGCGCTTGGATGCCTCAGACGTAAAGGTGTATTTAATGCGGTGGGTATCCAGCACCTCAACCGATTGGACCACTTGGGCCAAGACGGCGCGATAGCTGGCCAATCCTTCGGTCAGGAACAATTCATAGGTAAATTTTGCATCCTCGGCCGTGACAGGCGTGCCATCGGAAAACCGTGCCTCGGGGCGCATGTTGAAAATGACATAGGATTGATCCGCGGGGTATTCGATGGATTCGGCCAACAACCCATAGGCTGATCCTGCTTCGTCACTGGTCCCTGTCAACAGGCTTTCAAAGGGGGCAGAGGCCAAGGCGCCTGCGCGCCCTTTGCGGGAATAGGGGTTCATCGAATCAAATGTACCCGGGGCCCAGATCGAAATTTCACCCCCCTTGGGCGCATCAGGGTTCACATAATCCAAATGTTGAAAATCAGCGGGATATTTCAGTTCGCCAAAGAAATTAAACCCGTGTGCCTTGGTCAGGTCCTGCGCCTTGGTCAAGGCGGGATAGACCAACAGAACCAGCAAAACAAACATTGATAGCCACAAACGTGGTTTTGAAAAATCAACAGGGATTGCAGCGACCTTGGACGACTTTCTCATGATTACCTCCGCTTGGTTATTTTAACCTAGGAATAACACTAAGCCATATTCAAGCACATTCAAGCAGATGTGATCCCCAAAACGCAAAAAGCCGCGCAAAAGCGCGGCTTGGATGCAATATAAATGGTGCTTACTTGATTGTCGCCAAATATGCAATCAGGTTTGCACGATCTTCGACCTTGGGCAGGCCGCTGAAACCCATTTTTGTGCCTGGTGCGTAACCTTTGGGGTTCTCCAAGAAACCATTCAGGTTTTCGGGTGACCAAACATCGGCCACGGCGACCAATGCGCCTGAATACCCAAAACCCGCAGCGGATCCGACCGCACGATCCACAACGCCGAACAGGTGTGGACCTGTGCCGTTTGCGCCGTCATCCAATTTGTGACACGCGCGGCATTTTCCGTATACTTTTTCGCCCTTGGCGGCATCAGCTGCTGCGTAAACTGCGGCGAAATCCAACGCCTCTGTTGGTTCGGCGTCACCACCTGCCTCTTCTATGACGATTTCATAGCCCGCTGCGTGATCTTCACCGTGGCCTGCTGGTCCTACGTGAAACAAAATTTCTGCCGCCCAATTTCCTAGCAAGAAAATCAAAAGCGCACCACAGAAGCCGCCTACAACCTTGGTGAATGTCATTGTGTCCATAGCTTGTCTTCCATCTGCTAACGTTTGGATGCTATCTATCGTGTTCCAACCCCTTTATGCAAGGTGTAGTATTGCGACGAAACGACCGAGTTGACGAAAAAAAGGAAAAAAAATGACAAAACGAATTGCTTTTCAGGGGGAATTGGGCGCCTACGGCCACGAAGCCGCCCATGCCGCGCGTCCAGATATGACGCCAATGCCCTGCAAAACGTTTGAGGATGTGATCGAGGCGGTCCGCAGCAAAGCGGCAGATCTGGCCGTGTTACCGGTTGAAAATTCGACCTACGGCCGCGTGGCAGATATGCATCGTTTATTGCCACAATCCGGGCTGCATATCATCGGTGAAACATTCACACGGGTACGAATCTGTTTGATGGCCAATCCCGGTGTCGAATTGCGCGACATCAAAAAGGTACGCGCACATTTGGTTTTATTGCCCCAAGCGGATGGTTTTTTGAAAAAACATAACATTGTGGGCGAAGCCGCCGCAGACAGCGCAGGCGCTGCCGCCGAGTTGGCACACAGTGGCGCGCGCGATTGCGGGGTGCTGGCATCAGAATTGGCGGCCCAAGCCTATGGTTTGGATGTTCTGGCCAAGGATATCGAGGATTATCACCATAACACCACGCGGTTTTTGGTCATGTCCCCCACGCCCGATTACGATCTGACGCAGGCCGACACCATTATGACAACCTTTGTTTTTCAGGTACGCAACATCCCCGCCGCCCTGTACAAAGCCTTGGGCGGTTTTGCCACAAATGGCGTCAACATGACCAAGATTGAGAGCTATATGGTCGGCGGCTCATTCACCGCCACGCAATTTTATGCCGATATCGAAGGTCACCCAGACGACGAAAACGTGAAACGCGCGATGGAGGAATTGGATTACTTTACCGATTCGATTTCAATTCTGGGGGTCTACCCGGCCGCGCGCGACCGGGTGTAACCGGTCATACGGCTTGGTTTTCCAAAAACTGGGCAAAGCGCGCGATGCGCCCCTGAAACCGGTTATTGGCCTGGGCGCGGGCCAATTTCAGTGACTGAACAAACAGCCGTGCGGATAGCGTTTGGGGTTCCAATTCAATTTCAAAAAACATCCGTGATTGCGTGTGCGACAAGGGATCCAATGTAACGGTGCTGCGTCCATTGATGTTGGGGCTAGAAAATTCAAACTGCATTTTGTCAGGGCTTGCCATTTCGACCAGTGTTGTCGAAATTTTGCGGTCATTGCCAGCCAACTTAAAACTCGCCTGCTAAGTCATCCCAACGGCAGGCGCGCCAGAATTGCCAGCAGTGCATTCTAGGTTCAAGCCTTTTTCCCGCGCCATGCGTTCGAAATATTCAAAATCTGACAACCGCTTAAACAGATCATCCTGCGCCACTTTTAAATCATGTGTTGCTGAAAATTGCATAGTTCCCTCATAATTACTTGGTTGTGTTCATTCATCACAGCGTATCCGACATCCAGCTGCGAATTAGATAATGCGCAATGGACCCCTGCCGTGCAGGCATGATCGTCGTATCATGTCCCGAAAAAACATCCATCATCTGCGACCGTGAAACCCACTTTGCATCATCAATTTCATTTGGATCAATCGTAATATCACGGCTCGTCGCCTGCCCATGGTATCCAAACATCAGTGAATTGGGAAACGGCCAAGGTTGCGACGTTATATAGCGCACATCGCCAACTTGGATTTGTGTTTCCTCAAATACTTCGCGCCGAACGGCCGCTTCGATTGTTTCACCGGGTTCGACAAAACCCGCCAAACAGGAATACATCCCATCGGGCCATTGCGGTGAGCGTCCCAATAAAATATCGGTTCCATGCGTGATCAACATAATCACAACCGGATCCGTTCGCGGGAAATGTTGCGCCCCACAGCTGGAACAGCTGCGTTGCCACCCAGATTGCACCATCTGGCTTGGGTGCCCGCATTTTGCACAAAATTTATGGGATCGATGCCATTCTAATAACGCTTTGGCGCTAGCGGCTAATTCCGCATCCCGCGCTGACATCTGGGTTAAAATCGACCGCAATTCAACAAACACAAAGTTTTCTGGAAAACTTGGATGCCGCTGCTGTGTCGGATCAAAAAAAACAGCCGTATCGGGATCATTGCCCGTTTCAGGTTCCCAAGAAGATAGATCAACCGCGAAACACCGCCCACCCACATCTTGGCCCAAAAATATATAGGGCTGACCCGCCAATTCCGGATGCAGCGCATCTGACCTTACAACAGTATGGTCCGCCGCAAGATCCACCAATATCTTGCCTCGCCACAATACAATCGCCATATCGTGCGCCCGCGGCACCGCATCTGGCGTTCCGCGCAAATGTGCCGTCCGATCCAAATTGGAACCAGAAAATGCTAAAAATCCATTGGCCGCCATATATCATCACCTTTTGCGTTTGATACCTTTGTGTCATGCAATCTCGGGCAGTTCAATGTTGCGCACCTGATGGGTTGCATTTTTTAAACAGACATCTTATTTGACCGGTGAGAGGTTGGCGTGGGCAAGCCGTTCGCCAACCCGGTCAGGTCCGGAAGGAAGCAGCCGTAACGAACCCCGCTTGGGTCGCTGTCCAATCTCTCACTTTTCCCTAACTTCACCGCAAACTTAGCTGGATCAGGAAATTTTGCTGGCCCAAGCCTGCTGTTTGGGCGTTTCCACCGCACAGGGCCGCACATCGCGCAGGGCAGCTAGCGCATCATCAGGGCGTATGCCCGATTCGACCATCACCCGCATCGCTGCCATACCCGATCGGCCACAGCCCCCGTAACAATGAAACAAAATCCGCCCGCCCTGTGCCAAAACCTGATGAAAAAATGGCGACATTGCCGTCCACACAGTTTGAACGGCAATATTCGGCGCCCCAAAATCGCTGACAGGGACCGACAACCATTTTATTCCGGCCTCTAACAAATCATCCGCTAAATCAGTGGCCCCATGATCGCGCAATTCCTGCAGTGTTGTCATCGACACCACCAATTCGGCCGGCCAATTCTGGATCACCTGCAAATCAGCTGGCAAATCCCCAGTACGCCCTGGCATTTGCGATATCCCAATGCGACCCGCGCCGACAGGCAGGTCATAAATTTTGAATTCTGTCATAAATCACCAATTTTGCCATTTGGGGGCAGTATGACCACTGGACCTTGGCGCCACAAGGCCTTAGCTTAGACAAAACACGAGGCGAGGTCCCATGTCAGAGACACACACAGACAGTTATCAGGTGTTGGCGCGCAAATATCGCCCCGAAACCTTTGCTGATCTTGTCGGACAAGAGGCGATGGTGCGTACGCTGAAAAATGCCTTTGCTGCCGATCGCATCGCCCAAGCGTTCATTATGACCGGCATACGCGGCACGGGGAAAACCACCACAGCACGGATTATCGCCAAGGGCATGAACTGTATCGGCCCCGATGGTCAGGGCGGCCCCACCACGGACCCCTGCGGGACCTGCGAACATTGCACAGCGATTATGCAGGGCCGCCATGTTGACGTGATGGAAATGGATGCCGCCAGCCGCACAGGTGTAGACGACATTCGCGAAATTATCGACAGCGTGCATTATCGCGCGGCCTCGGCCCGCTATAAAATCTATATCATCGACGAAGTGCACATGCTGTCCACCAATGCCTTTAACGCATTGCTAAAAACGCTGGAAGAACCC
>CBFHVU010000031.1:0-20077 GCA_965659465.1 uncultured Paracoccaceae bacterium
TATGCGATCCATTCACCACAGGGGGACGGTGGCCGATCCTGGGTTGGTCTTGGCGCTGGATTATACCCAAGGGGCGGGCTGTGACGGAATGGCATTTTGCGTCGCGCCCAAGCGGGTGGATGAAACATTGACCTATCTGCGCGACCGCGAATTGGTGTCCTCGGCCTATCTAGAGCGGGAATTGGACATCAGCCTAGCGGATGGTCGCGTTGTGTCCGCCGTAACCTATGTCATTGATTCTGACCATGACCAGTATTGCGGCAACCTACCCCTAGACGAACAGGCCCGCATCATTGCGCATGCAGTGGGCGGACGGGGGCCGAATTGGGAATATCTGTGCAATACCGCATCACATTTGGACAGTTTGGGGATAATAGATGCGGATTTACAATGGTTGGTGGGCCAAGTGCATGCCATTCGCGGCGAATAGTCTTGGATTAATCCGAAAGGTCGTTTTATGGTGATCGAACAGAAATCAACCCCCGAGGCCGCAATGGATCAGCCGATACACGCCAAGCTGCATTTTTCCCAGCCGATCCGTCAAATCCTGATGATGCTGATCGCGATGGGTCTAACCGGGGCAGGTGTGTTTATGGCGCTGCCACAGTTTGTGGGCATTATGACCGCGAACATCTACCTGAACGGATTTATTTTTTTGGTCTTTATGATTGGTGTATTAAGCTGCATCTATCAGGTGGCGCAGCTGATTTATTCGGTGCGCTGGATTGAAAATTTCGCCCAAGATTCCAGCAATCATTCATCGCGCGCGCCGCAGATTCTGGCCCCATTGGCGACCCTGTTGCGTACACGCGGAACACGGATGCAGATTGCGGCATCGTCAACCCGATCCATTCTGGATTCCGTGGCCACCCGCATCGAAGAGGCACGGGAATTTACCCGTTATGTGGTAAACCTGCTGATTTTTCTGGGGCTGTTGGGCACATTTTATGGCTTGGCGACAACCGTACCTGCCTTGGTTGAAACGATCCGATCACTCGCCCCCCAAGATGGCGAAAGCGGGTTTGAGGTGTTTTCCCGTTTGATGAGCGGACTTGAGGGCCAGCTGGGCGGCATGGGTGTGGCTTTTTCGTCGTCGCTGATGGGCTTGGCAGGGTCGTTGATTGTCGGCCTGTTGGAATTGTTTGCAGGCCACGGCCAAAACCGGTTTTACCGCGAGCTTGAGGAATGGTTATCATCCATGACGCGCCTTGGGTTTTCGTCAGGCGATGGTGAAATGTCGGGCGACAGCGCCATGTTTACGGCTGTTTTGGATCAAATGTCCGAACAGATGGAGGCCATGCGCGTGATGTTTGCCCAATCGGACCAGACCCGCGGTATGGTGGATGAAAAAATATCTGATCTATTCAGCAAACTGGAACGTCTGACGGACCGTTTGGAACAAAGTGCACCGTCCAATAGCGCCTTGGAACGCGTGGCAGAGGGGCAGGAAAAATTATTGGCCGTGCTATCCGCGATGGAACAAAATGATGCCGTCGATGCCGAAAGCCGCATGCGCCTGCGGTCAATCGACGTCCAGATGCTGCACCTGATGGAAGATGTGGCCGCAGGCCGTCAGGAAACATTGACCGCCATTCGCAGCGATATTCAGGCGCTGACCAATGCCTTGGTCCAAGCGCTGACCGAAATCGACGCGGGCAACCGTTTGGGTCGGGGCTAGGGGGCCGGCATGGGTTTATCGCGGCGCACGGGGCAACGGTTTCAGGCATCCATCTGGCCGGGGTTTGTGGATGCGATGACCGGTCTTTTGCTAGTATTGATGTTTGTTCTGACCATATTTATGGTCATTCAGTTCGTGTTGCGTGAAACCATTTCGGGGCAGGAAACCGAATTAAACACGCTTAGCTTGGAAATCGCCAGTATGGCACAGGCCTTGGGGATGGAACGGAGCCGTGTGGCGGATTTGGAAACGGAATTGGGCACGCTTGGGTCCAATTTGATCACAGCGCAGGAACAGTTGGCACAGCAAACCGCGTTGATTGCCGCGCTGACGCAGGAACGCGATGCACAGGCGGCCTCGCTGTCAGATGCCACCAGCCAGATCACCGCGTATGAGGCACAGGTTGCCGGTCTGTTGGCACAGCGGTCGCAAAATCAGGCCGCCATTCAAGCGTTGCAGGCGGATAAGCAAGCATTGTTATCCGAACAGCAGGCCCTGTCGCTGGCATTAGCGACGGCGCGCGATGAAATTGACGTTGCCGCCGAAGAGGCCCGCCGCAAAGCCGCCGAGCGTGATGCATTGCAAGCCTTGATCGCCAGTCTTGAATCTGCGGCCGCCACCGCCCAAGCGCAGCTGCAAGACCAATCAACTCAAATTGCCGATCTAAATGATCAGCTTAGCGCGGCTGAGGCCGCGCAGTTGGTATCCGCCGCCGCCACGCAGGAATTGCGCAAACGTTTGGAAAATGCCGACGCCGAACTGACTGCAATGACATTGGCATTGGAACAGCAGCGCAAACAGGCCGAAGATACCCTGACCCTGTTGGCCGCCGCTGATCAGGCCAAGGCCGATTTGCAAGACAAATTGAACGATGCGATGTTTTCTTTGAATGCCACGATAACCACGCAGCAGTCTGAAATTGATCGATTGCAAACGGAAAATCGCGAAAACGCGCGTTTGATCCAAGACGGCGACTTGGCCCTTGCGGCTGCATTGGCGCGACAGGTGGCATTGGAACAGCAGCTAGAGGCCCAACAGGCCCAAGCATCATTGGATCAGGACCGCGCTGCGGAACAGGAACAACAGCTAACCGCCCTGCAACGGGATCTGGTTCAAGCCTTGGCCACATTGCAATCGCAACAGGCGGCCAATGTTGAACTTGAACGAACCCAAGCGGATTTGCAAAGCCGATTGGACACTTTGCAAAGTGTGGTGGATCAATCAGACACAGCGGTCATACGCATTGCGGCATTGGAACAGAAATTGGCCGAGGCTTTGGCCAATCAGCTGGCCGCGCAGAATCAGGTCACGGATTTGCGCCAACTGCTGGAAACGGCACTGGCAGCGCGTTTGGCCGCCGATGAATTGGCCCAATCCGAAACATCCGAGAAAGAGCGCATCGACGCCCTGTTGCAAACCGCGCGTCAACAGCTGGGCGATGCCAGCCGCTTGGCCACCAAACAGGCCCAAGACTTGATCGCCGCGGAAAAGCAAACCGCGCTGTTAAATCAACAGGTGGCCACCCTGCGCCAAGAGATGCAAAAACTGCAAGGATTGCTGGAACAATCCGAAGTCAAAGATATCGAGAGCCAAGCCCAGTTGCAAAATATGGGCAATCGGTTGAATGCCGCATTGGCCCGTGTAGCAGCCGAAGAACGCAAAAACCGCAAACTAGAAGAGGCCGAGCGCCTGCGATTACAGCAAGAGCGCGACCGTTTGGCCAGTCAGGCCGAAGAATTGGCCAAATACCGATCCGAATTTTTTGGCAGAATGCGTGAAATTTTGGCGGGTCAAGATGGCGTGCAGATTGTCGGCGACCGGTTTGTATTTTCGTCCGAGGTTCTGTTTGATCCTGGTCAGGCTGAATTGCAAGGTACGGGAATGGTGGAAATTGAACAGGTGGCCACAATCCTGAAATCGGTGATGAATGAAATCCCCGATGGGTTGGATTGGGTGCTGCGTGTGGATGGGCACACCGACAATATTCCCCTGTCTGGGACCGGTGAATTTCGCGATAACTGGGAACTGAGCCAAGCACGTGCATTGTCTGTGGTGCGCTATATGGTCGATGATTTGGGGATGCCCGCGGATCGTATGGCGGCCAATGGGTTTGGTGAATATCAACCCATTTCCGACGAAAACACGGCCCAAGCGCGCGCCCGTAACCGCCGCATTGAAATCAAGCTGACCGAACGATAACGCGGCCCCGAAAGGCCGCGCTGTCAAATCTATATTAAGGGTGTATCAAAGGTGGATCAATCCGCCGTCAGCAGGGGTGGTTTGTCACCCGAAATTTGCCGATTTTCTGGTCCGCGGATATCCAGTTGCAATTCACCATTGCGCACGGTCACGCGGACCAAACCGCCTTTGGCCAATTTGCCAAATAGTAATTCTTCGGCCAGTGGTTTTTTGATGTGTTCTTGGATCACGCGACCCAAGGGACGTGCGCCCATTTTTTCATCATACCCCTTATTGCCCAGCCATTCGGCCGCCGCTTTGGTCAGTTCAAACGAAACATGGCGATCCATCAACTGTGCCTCAAGCTGCAGAACGAATTTTTCGACCACTTGTAAAATGATTGATTTCGGCAGTGGCGCAAAACTGATCACCGCGTCCAAACGGTTGCGGAATTCAGGGGTAAAGGTGCGTTCAATCGCGGCGGTGTCCTCGCCTTCGCGCCGATCACGACCAAATCCAATGGCAGACTTGGCCTGTTCGGCGGCACCGGCGTTGGATGTCATGATAAGGATCACATTGCGGAAATCCACCGAACGACCATTGTGATCGGTCAATGTGCCGTGATCCATGACCTGCAACAAAACGTTATAGACGTCTGGATGCGCCTTTTCGATTTCATCCAGCAGCAGCACACAATGCGGGTGCTGATCGACACCATCGGTTAACTGGCCGCCCTGATCAAACCCGACATAGCCGGGGGGCGCACCGATCAAACGGCTGACGGCATGTTTTTCCATATATTCGGACATGTCAAAGCGCAGCAATTCCACGCCCAAGGTATCAGCCAACTGTTTGGCAACTTCGGTCTTACCGACACCTGTTGGGCCCGCAAACAGATAGCTGCCAATGGGTTTTTCGGGTTCGCGCAGACCGGCACGTGCCAGTTTGATGGCGGCCGACAGCGCCTCGATCGCGGTATCTTGGCCAAAGACCACGCGTTTCAGACTGGCCTCTAGGTCACGCAGGGTGGCGGCATCGTCCTTGGACACGGTTTTTGGTGGGATACGGGCAATTTTTGCCACCACGGTTTCGATTTCTTTGACGCCGATTGTTTTGCGTCGCTTGCTTTCTGGCAACAGGCGTTGCGCGGCACCGGCCTCGTCAATCACGTCGATGGCCTTGTCGGGCAATTTGCGGTCGGTGATATAACGTGCGGCCAATTCTACGGCGGTTTTGATGGCATCGGCGGTATATTTGATCGAATGGTGATCTTCGAAATAGCCTTTGATCCCTTTCAGGATTTTGACCGTATCTTCGACCGATGGTTCGGTGACGTCAATTTTCTGGAACCGGCGGCTTAGGGCACGATCTTTTTCGAAATGCTGACGGAACTCTTTGTAGGTGGTTGATCCCATAGTCCGTAGTTTGCCGCCCTGCAATGCAGGTTTCAGCAGGTTTGATGCGTCCATCGCGCCGCCTGATGTGGCACCTGCACCGATGACGGTGTGAATTTCGTCGATGAACAGGACTGAGTCTGGGTGATCTTCCAACTCTTGGACCACGGCCTTTAGGCGCTCTTCGAAATCACCGCGGTAGCGTGTTCCTGCCAACAGAGATCCCATATCCAGGGAAAAGATCGTGGTATTGGACAGAATTTCGGGAACGTCTTGGGAAACGATACGCCGTGCCAATCCCTCGGCGATGGCGGTTTTGCCCACGCCCGGATCACCAACCAACAGGGGGTTGTTTTTGCGACGGCGGCACAGCACTTGGATACAGCGCTCAACTTCATCGTGGCGCCCAATCAAAGGGTCAATATCGCCCTTGGTTGCTTTGACATTCAGATCAACGCAGTACTTGGCCAAGGCGCTTTCTTTCTTGGCCTCGTCGCCAGCGGATCCTGCCATGGATGAAAACGCTTCGTCGTTGTTTTCCGCACCCGCGATTGGACGGGATTCGCCAAATTGGGGGTTTTTGGCCACGCCATGGGCAATGAAATTCACTGCGTCATAGCGGGTCATGTCTTGGTCTTGTAGGAAATAGGCGGCATTGGATTCACGTTCGGCAAACATGGCAACCAATACATTTGCACCCGTCACTTCTTTGCGGCTCGAGGATTGCACATGGATGAGTGCCCGCTGAATAACACGTTGAAACGCGGCTGTTGGCGCGGCTTCGGATCCTTCAAGTTCTGCGATCAAGGATGTCAGGTCATCATCCAAATATTCTAACAAGGTTTGGCGCAGTTGTGGTATTTCGACGTCGCAAGCCAATAATACACGTTCCGCATCAGGTTCATCCAGTAGTGCCAAAAGCAAATGTTCTAGCGTTGCGAATTCGTGCGAACGCTCGTTCGCAAGCGCAAGAGCTGCATGAATAGCGGTTTCAAGTGTGGGCGAGAATGAAGGCACGTTAGGTGCTCCTTTCTTTCAAATGTGTTTGTGTCGTTCGATTACGATCCACATATATTATGTTTGGTTCGAACTGCGGCGTGTTCAAGCCCTTTTTGCGATTTTCACGCCAGAAAGTGTAAATTTCACGTGAATATGCCGAAATTCGTCAAAAATTATCTTTGCGTTTGCGAATTTCAGCAAAGACCGCCACATCAGGTGCATCTGGCATATTTAGGGTCGCACGGATGTTTGGACAATGGGGGCGCAAGAATGGGTTTGTCTGTTTTTCTAGCCCAAGTGGAACCTGCGCCGTAAATCGGCCTGCATCGCGATCAGATTGGATTGCTGTGCAACGGTTCAGCAGGTCGGGGTTATCGGGGTCAACCGATTTGGCAAAGGCGGCATTGGTCAGCGTATATTCGTGGCCCGAACAGATAATTGTATCGTCGGGCAGGGCCATCAGCCGTGTCAGGCTGGCCCACATTTGGTCTGGTGTCCCCTCGAAAAGGCGCCCGCAGCCTAGGGCCATCAGACTGTCGGCGGTATAGGCGTGGCCAAGGTCAGGGAAATAAAAGGCGATGTGGCCAATTGTATGACCCGACACATCCATCACCTGACAGGTCAGGTCATCCACCATGATCGTTTGTCCATCTGCGACACCCTGATCCAGTGGGGGCAATCGGTGGGCATCCGCGGCTGCACCGATCACGCGGGCGCGGTGATGGGCCAGGATTTCTGGCACCGCTTGTGTGTGGTCATCGTGGTGGTGGGTGATCAAAATATGGGTCAGGGTCAATCCACGCGCGGCCAGTGTTTCCACAATTGGGGCGGCCTGCGGTGCGTCGATCAAAATGCATGTCGCTGTTTCGGTATTGGCAATGACATAGGCGTAATTGTCATTCAAACAGGGGATGGTAATGTGTTCATGTGTCATAGTCTTTTCCAATCTGTACAATCATGCTAGCGTTCAGTCTACGCGAATGGATAGGTGGTGCAATGCATCTAGATGTGCAGGACCTAAAAAATTTCTATTACCGCCAAACCTTGGGGCGTGTGGCGCAACGCGCGATCCGAACGCGGTTGCTAGAGTTGTGGCCGGATGCAACGGGTCAAACCGTTGTGGGATATGGGTTTGCGGTTCCTTTGCTACGTCCCTACTTGACCCACGCCAGACGCGTCATTGGGCTGATGCCCGCGCCACAGGGTGTGATGCCATGGCCTGCGGGGCAGCCGAATGTATCCGTATTGTGCCATGAACATAATTGGCCGATTGAAACGGGTCATGTTGATCGGCTGGTAATTATGCACGGCCTAGAGGTCAGCGATCATCCAAGTGCCATGCTAGAAGAAACCCGCCGCGTAATGGGGCCAGGGGGGCGCGTGATGTTCATTGTTCCCAACCGTGGGGGACTTTGGTCGCGGAGAGACCTGACGCCCATGGGGTTTGGCCGGCCGTATTCGTTGGGCCAGCTGGAAAACATGTTGCGTTTGCATGGGTTTTCGACGGAACGGCATGCCTCGGCATTATATATCCCGCCGTCGCATCAGCGCATTTGGCAAAAAATGGGTCCAATGTTGGAAAATGTCGGTCGCAGATCCCCATTTTTTGCCGGTGGCGTTTTGTTGATTGAGGCAACCACGCGGATCAATATCCCAAAGGGGCTGACGCAGCGCCAGTCCAGTCGTAGCAGTTTAGCTGTCTTGGGGGGATTTGGAAAACCGTCACCCAAGCCCGTGCCGAGTTCGTTTCAATGGCGAAAATTGTAGAATTTGACCAAAACGGACACATAAGGAATCAAGAATGCCGTCAAAATCAGACTGTTAAGGTATCACAAAATTGCGCATTACGTCGCACTTGGGCTAAGTCCACTATTTGTAAGGCAATTTAGTAGCCCAAAAAAATGCTAAAGTATGTTGCTTGGAACGAAATGCTCTGTTACACCCCCGCTGGAATTACAGGCTTTGCTTCGGCATTGCATAATCAACGCCCTTGGAATTTGTATACATTTGTGTGCATTTAGCCGGGGCCAAAAACCGGAAGGGTGGACGTGTCCGAACCAGCTTCGATCTCATCCGGCATAGCCGCGCGTTATGCATCGGCCGTCTTTGAATTGGCCAAAGACGCCTCGGATCTGAAAACACTTGAGTCTAATGTTCAAGACTTAGACACTGTTCTTGCGGACAGCTCTGATATTCGTGATCTGATCAACTCTCCAGTTGTCAGCCGTGAAGATCAGGCAAACGCGATAGCAGCTGTTGCCAAAAAAATGAAATTAATGCCCATCGTCAGCAACACGCTGGCGTTGATGGCGTCTAAGCGTCGTTTATTCGTACTGCCAGCTTTGGTTGCGCAACTGCGGGCTTTGATTGCCGAAGAGAAAGGCGAAATGACCGCCGAAGTTATCTCGGCGAAAGCGATGACCAAGACACAAACAGACAAACTCGCCAAGGCGATCAAAGCGCGCATTGGCAAGGATGTAAAGATTGACGCGACTGTTGATGAAGAATTGATTGGCGGTCTTGTTATTAAGGTGGGCTCGCAGATGATCGACACGTCGATCCGCTCCAAGCTCAATTCCCTATCGAATGTAATGAAAGAGGTCGGATAAATGGGTATCCAAGCAGCCGAGATTTCTGCGATCCTAAAAGAGCAGATCACAAACTTTGGCAAAGACGCCGAAGTTGCCGAAGTAGGCCGCGTTCTGTCTGTCGGAGACGGTATCGCACGTGTATATGGCCTGGACAACGTCCAAGCCGGTGAAATGGTCGAATTCCCAGGTGGGATTCAGGGCATGGCATTGAACCTAGAGTCCGACAACGTTGGTGTCGTTATCTTTGGTTCTGACCGCGACATTAAAGAAGGTGACGTTGTTAAGCGGACCAACTCAATCGTGGACGTTCCTGCAGGCATGGGTCTGTTGGGTCGCGTTGTTGACGGTCTGGGTAACCCGTTGGACGGCAAAGGCCCAATCGAGGGTTCTGAGCGCCGCGTTGCTGACGTTAAGGCGCCAGGCATCATTCCACGTAAATCAGTTCACGAGCCTATGGCGACTGGTCTGAAATCCGTTGACGCGATGATCCCGATCGGTCGTGGACAGCGCGAATTGATCATTGGTGACCGTCAGACTGGTAAAACAGCTGTGGCCCTAGACGCCATTTTGAACCAGAAATCGTACAACGACGCAGCCGGTGATGACCAAAGCAAAAAGTTGTACTGTATCTATGTCGCGGTTGGACAAAAACGTTCAACAGTTGCGCAGTTGGTGAAAAAGTTGGAAGAGTCCGGCGCAATCGATTATTCAATCATTGTGGCCGCGACTGCGTCTGACCCTGCACCAATGCAGTTCTTGGCACCATATGCGGCAACTGCGATGGCAGAATATTTCCGCGACAACGGCATGCACGCCTTGATCATTTATGATGACTTGTCAAAGCAAGCGGTTGCATATCGTCAGATGTCATTGCTTCTTCGTCGTCCTCCAGGACGTGAAGCGTATCCAGGTGACGTTTTCTATCTTCACTCACGTTTGCTAGAACGTTCTGCGAAAATGGGCGATGACCACGGTAACGGTTCTTTGACGGCTCTGCCGATCATCGAAACCCAAGGTGGTGACGTATCAGCCTTTATTCCGACAAACGTGATTTCGATTACAGATGGTCAGATCTTCTTGGAAACAGAATTGTTCTACCAAGGTATCCGTCCAGCTGTGAACACAGGTCTGTCCGTTTCTCGTGTGGGTTCATCTGCGCAAACAAACTCGATGAAATCTGTTGCAGGTCCGGTGAAACTGTCACTGGCGCAGTATCGCGAAATGGCGGCCTTTGCACAGTTTGGGTCCGATCTGGACGCGGCGACACAGCAGTTGTTGAACCGTGGTGCGCGTCTGACCGAGCTGATGAAACAGCCTCAGTATTCGCCTCTGACAAACGCTGAAATCGTCTGCATGATTTTCGCGGGTGTGAACGGTTATCTGGACAAAGTCGCTGTGAAAGACGTTGGTCGATATGAGGCGAGCCTGTTGGCGCACCTACGCGGCAAGAAAGCTGACCTGCTGGATTACATCACCAAAGAAGATCCAAAGATCAAAGGCGAAGCGGAAGACAAAATCCGCGCCGCATTGGATGAATTCGCAGCTGATTTCGCATAAGTAAGGGGACGAGGCTATGCCAAGTCTGAAGGACTTAAAAAACCGGATCGAGAGTGTTAAGAACACTCGTAAGATCACAAAGGCGATGCAAATGGTCGCGGCAGCAAAATTGCGCCGCGCCCAGGATGCAGCCGAGGCGTCGCGCCCGTACACAGAACGGTTTAACGCCGTGATGGGTGCGCTTGCGTCGTCGGTCGGTGGATCCAGCTCTGCGCCTTTGTTGTTGCGCGGAACAGGCAGTGATCAGACCCAGTTATTGGTTGTTATGACAGCCGAACGCGGTCTGTGCGGCGGTTTCAACGCAAACATCGCAAAACTTGCAAAAACACGGGCAGCCGAGCTTAAGGCTGCTGGTAAAACAGTTAAAATCTTGACTGTTGGTAAAAAAGGTCGTGACTCAATGCGCCGTGAATTCGGTGATTTGTTCGTCGGCCATGTGGATCTAAGCGAAGTAAAACGCTTGGGCTACGCAGACGCACAGGGCATTGCCAAAGATGTTCTGTCACGTTTTGACGCCGGCGAATTCGACGTGGCGACAATTTTCTATGCGAAATTTGTCAACGTTGTCAGCCAAATCCCAACAGCACAGCAGATCATTCCAGCTGAATTTGAGGCAAACGAAGCCGTAGAATCCACGCTGTATGATTACGAGCCAAGCGAAGAAGCCATTCTGGCAGATTTGTTGCCTCGTGGTGTTGCAACGCAAATCTTTGCGGCGCTGCTGGAAAATGGTGCGTCAGAGCAGGGTGCACGTATGTCCGCGATGGACAACGCGACACGTAACGCGGGCGATATGATCGACAGACTGACGATTCAGTACAACCGCTCGCGTCAGGCTGTGATTACCAACGAATTGATTGAAATTATCTCGGGCGCTGAAGCGCTCTAAGAACCGGAGACGAAAACATGGCAAACGCAAAAGGCAAAATCACGCAGGTGATCGGCGCCGTTGTGGACGTGCAGTTTGATGATCATCTGCCAGAGATCCTCAACGCACTAAACACAGACAACAACGGTAAAAAACTGGTTCTGGAAGTGGCCCAGCACCTAGGTGAAAACACTGTTCGTACAATCGCGATGGACGCAACCGAAGGTTTGGTTCGTGGCCAAGAGGTGACAGATTCGGGTTCCCCGATTTCTGTCCCAGTTGGAAACGCAACTTTGGGCCGCATTCTGAACGTTGTTGGCGAACCCGTTGACGAAAAGGGCCCCGTGGTCGCGAAAGAAACGCGTGCAATCCACCAATCAGCACCTGAGTTCAGCGAACAATCAACTGAATCAGAAATTCTGGTAACAGGGATCAAGGTTATCGACCTGCTGGCACCATATTCCAAAGGTGGTAAAATTGGTCTGTTCGGTGGTGCCGGTGTTGGTAAAACCGTTTTGATCATGGAATTGATCAACAACATCGCCAAAGTGCACTCAGGCTATTCAGTGTTTGCGGGTGTTGGTGAACGGACCCGTGAAGGTAACGACCTGTACCACGAAATGATCGAATCCAACGTTATCAAACCAGATAACCTAGAGGAATCACAAGTGGCGCTGGTTTACGGTCAGATGAACGAACCTCCCGGTGCGCGTGCGCGTGTTGCCTTGACTGGTTTGACATTGGCCGAACAGTTCCGTGATCAATCTGGTACAGACGTTCTGTTCTTTGTTGATAACATCTTCCGCTTTACTCAGGCCGGTTCCGAGGTGTCAGCGTTGTTGGGTCGTATCCCATCCGCGGTGGGCTATCAGCCAACATTGGCAACCGACATGGGCGCGATGCAAGAACGCATTACATCAACCAAAAACGGTTCGATCACTTCGATCCAGGCGGTTTATGTTCCTGCGGACGACTTGACCGACCCTGCGCCTGCGACAACATTTGCCCACTTGGACGCGACAACAGTTTTGTCACGTGCGATTTCAGAATTGGGTATCTATCCTGCGGTTGATCCACTGGACTCATCATCACGTTTGATGGACCCAGCGGTTGTCGGCGAAGAGCATTACCAAGTGGCGCGTGACGTCCAAGGTATTTTGCAGCGCTATAAATCACTGCAAGACATCATCGCGATTTTGGGCATGGACGAACTGTCAGAAGAAGACAAACTGACCGTTGCGCGTGCGCGTAAAATCCAGCGTTTCTTGTCACAACCCTTCGACGTTGCGAAAGTGTTTACAGGCTCTGACGGTGTTCAGGTTCCATTGGAAAACACAATTTCATCGTTCAAAGCGGTTGTTGCCGGCGAATACGATCACCTGCCCGAGGGTGCCTTCTATATGGTTGGCGGCATCGAAGAAGTGATCGCCAAAGCCGAAAAAATGGCTGCTGACGCGGCCTAAAGGAGGCCAAAATGGCAAATACAATGCAATTTGACCTTGTTAGCCCTGAGCGACGCCTAGCGTCGCTTGAGGTAACAGCGGTTCAGATCCCAGGCGCCGAAGGCGACCTGACTGCTATGCCTGGTCATGCACCTTTGATCACGACCCTGCGTCCTGGCATTTTGCGCGTTGAAAGCACCGAAGGCAGCAAAGAATATGTTGTCACAGGTGGATTTGCACAGTTGGGCGACACCTTGTCCGTATTGGCCGAGAAAGCCCTGCCACGCGAAGAGTTGACCCAAGAGGCATTCAAAGCCTTGATCGCAGAGGCCCGTGCCGCAGTCGACACGGCGAAAGAAGTGTTCAACAACGAACCTGGCCCCGTCGATGATGCAGCCAAGCTGTTGTCAGACATGGTCGCGATGGGTGGTCATATCGGTCTAAGTGCTGACTAAGCAGTCGCGTGGATCACGTGATTATATTTGAAGGCCCGCGTCACTGACCCGGGCCTTTATCGTTTTGCCATCATAGACATGCGAATGATGGCGCGTTCGACCAATGCCATGGCGGGTGCCGTCTGATTGGCAGACCTCAGTTGCAGATCCAGATCCGTCAGAATGGTTAGGGCCAGCTGCAATTTGGCCGCGCCCCATTGTCCCGCCTGCCGTTGTATTTGATCGCGCCGCGGACCGAATACAGGGGGGCGCAATTTCCCAATACCCGTGGCCACACCCCCCGAATCGCAGGCCACAGTGAATAACGTGCGAAAATGCCGTGTCAGTCCGATCACCAATGTCACAGGTTGCGCGCCTTGCGATTGCAGACGGCTCATGGTGGGGCCAATTTCGGTGGGTTTGCCTTCGGCGACAACTTGGATCAGGTCGTCCAAATCCGCTTCGTTCGACACGGGCGCGCAGGCAGCGATATCCTGTGCGCCGAGCGGGCTGGTATCCTGGAACTTATAAAGCGCAATTTTTTGCAAGGTTTGGCGAAAATCACCCGGTTCCAGTATTTTGGCCAAATCCGCCAGATAGGCCATGGCATCCGCCGGCAGATTGCTTAGCCCTGCCTGCTGTAACTCTGCCTCGATTTCGGCGCGGGTGGGGGGATTGTCATAAATCGCCACGGCATAGGCCGATTTATGCCCCTCAAACGTTTTGCGCAGCGATGATGTTGGTTTCAACGCACCAGCCGTGATCACGATAGTTGCGTCACCTGCGGTCCATGCGGCCAAGCCATCAAGGATGATTTTGGCAACTGTTTCTGTTGCATCCTCAATAAAAACGGCACGGGGGCCATCAAAAAAACCCTTGGCCTTTAGCCCATCTTGCAACAGTGCCGGATCTTTGCGCAGTTCACTGGCAGAATACCGCATCAGCCGCATTTCGGTTTCAGCGTTGTCCCCTAGCAGGCCCTTTAGCAATGCTTCGCGTTTTAATGCCACACGCATAGCATCAGCACCATAAATCAACACGGCACTGCAGTCTGCCGGCGGTTTTGTGAAGAAATTGTTATGATCGCGTGGCGCTAATTTCATGGTTGGACCGACCGCATTTTGATCAAAATATCCGCAACCACCAGATCGGCCAGCCGTACCATCAATCGCCGGTTCGCATCGCGTTCCGACGCCAATGTTGCAGTTGTTGTGCCTGTCGACGCATAGCCGACAAAAGTGCTGCGTTTGCCCGACAAAATCACTTTGGACCTATCGTTTTGTGTCAGTGTATAGGTGACTTCGCCGTGGATTTGTTGTCGAAAGGCCTGCCCGTCAAAGGCAACGGCAGCGCGTTCGGTTTGTGTTTCAATGGAATAGTCCAGCCGATATTGGCCGGTTGCAGATGCGCCAAGCCGCTGTTCAAGCTGTTGGCGCAGATGAAACATGTTTTGATCTGTCGGCTCAGAATACGAAATCTGACCATAAAGCCCGCGCATCCCTTGTGTGTCATATGCAGGCTGAAAGCCGCAGCCCGCCAAGGCTGCGACTGATATCAAAAATGCGCGGCGGCTAGACCACAACATTGACGATCCGTCCGGGGACGACGATGATTTTTTTCGGTGTTGCCCCATCGAGAGTGCGGATGACCCCATCGGTGGCCAATGCCAGTGCCTTAATCTCTTCTTTGGGCATGTCCTTGGGCACACTGATTTCGGCGCGGCGTTTGCCGTTGACCTGAATGGGCAACGTTAGCTCGTCATCGACCAGCATTGCGGGATCAGCCTGTGGCCATGGCGCGTTGATGATCAGACCTTGGCCACCCAGCATGGACCAAATCTCTTCGGACAGGTGGGGGGTCATGGGCGACATCAGCTGCGCCAAGGTGCGGGCCGCTTGACGTTGTGCGTCGCTGCCTGCCTTGGATTTCGCCAAGGTGTTGGTAAAGGCATAGAGTCTTGCGATGGACGCGTTAAACCCAAAACTTTCTACCCCTTGGGTCACGTCATGGATCGCCTTGTGCATATCCTTTAACAGGGCTTGGTCCTGATCATTGGCGGGCGTAGCCGCATCAACCAGATCGGCCGCAATGCGATAGACGCGCGACAGGTGTTTGTTCGCGGCCTCGGCGCCCGCGGCCGTCCATTCAACATCGCGTTCGGGCGGGCTGTCGGACAGGACAAACCACCGCGCGGTATCGGCGCCAAAGGCATCGATGATGGCCACAGGGTCCACCACGTTGTTTTTGGACTTTGACATTTTGGCAGATGGCACAATGTCCACTTCTTGCCCGTCCTCGCTCAACACTGCGCGACCATCGCGCAATTCAACCTGTTCGGGATAGTAATAGGTGGGCCGTCCGCTGTCGTTTTCGCGTTTGTAAATCGCATGGGTGACCATGCCTTGGGTAAACAACGCGTTAAAGGGTTCGACCGCCGTTTGCGGCAGATGGCCACAAATTTGCATCGCACGGGCAAAGAAACGTGAATACAGCAGGTGCAAAATCGCATGTTCAATGCCGCCGATATACTGATCGACGTTCATCCAATATTTCACGTCATCCATATTGGTGGGCGTATCAGCGCGCGGCGATGTAAAGCGCGCAAAATACCATGACGAATCAACAAAGGTATCCATCGTATCGGTTTCGCGCAGCGCAGGTTTGCCACATGATGGGCATTCGCAGTTGCGCCAGGTCGGATGACGATCCAGCGGGTTGCCCGGCACGTCAAAGGTGACATCGTCGGGCAGGGTGATGGGCAGGTTTTCCTTTTTCTCAGGTACCACGCCGCAGGTGTCGCAATGCACCACAGGAATCGGGCAACCCCAATAGCGTTGGCGTGACAATCCCCAATCGCGCAGGCGGAATTTGGTCACACCTTTGCCCCAGCCTTGGGATTGTGCAAAATCGACGGTGGCATTGATCGCCTCTTCGCCGGTGGCGATGTCTAGGCCTGCGAAATGGTCAACCCAGCGCACTTTCTCGGTCTTGGGGGGGACAAAGGCGGTGTCTGTCACAGCTGTGTCATCATCCAGCGCAAAGAATGTATCGCGCACAGGCAGATCATATTTGCGCGCAAAATCCAAATCGCGTTGATCATGCGCGGGGCAGGCAAAGACTGCGCCCGTGCCGTAATCCATCAAAATGAAATTGGCGATCCAGACGGGCAATTCCCAATCAGGGTTCAGCGGATGGCGTACCCGCAACCCTGTGTCAAAGCCCTTCTTCTCGGCCTTTTCCATATCCGCCTCGGATGTGGACATTTGCCGGCATTCTGCGTTGAACGCCGCGATATCGGGGTTGGTTTTTTCCAATTCACGGGCCAAGGCATGATCGGCCGAAATCCCGACAAAGGACGCGCCCATCAATGTATCGGGGCGGGTCGTATAGACGGTGATTTGGTCGTGTCCTGCAGGGCCATCAATGATATCAAACGAAAATTCCAGACCACGCGATTTGCCGATCCAGTTGGATTGCATAATTTTGACCTTGGCGGGCCAATTATCCAATCCATCAATGGCGGCCAATAATTCGTCAGCATGGTCGGATATTTTGAAAAACCACTGTGTCAACTCTTTGCGTTCGACCAATGCGCCAGACCGCCAGCCGCGACCATTTTCAACCTGTTCGTTGGCCAAAACGGTCATATCGACCGGATCCCAGTTTACGACCGCGTTTTTGCGATAGACCAATCCATGGTCCAGGAAATCCAAGAACATCGCCTGTTGCTGGCCGTAATATTCGGGATCACAGGTCGCAAATTCACGCGACCAATCAATGGACAGGCCCAATGGGCGCATCTGCCCCTTCATGGTGGCGATGTTGTTATAGGTCCAATCCTTGGGATGACCGCCCGATGCCATCGCAGCGTTTTCCGCGGGCATTCCAAAGGCATCCCATCCCATGGGATGCAATACATTGTGACCTGTCGACATTTTATAGCGTGCAATCACATCGCCCATCGTATAATTGCGTACATGCCCCATGTGGATGCGCCCTGACGGATAGGGGAACATTTCTAACACATAGTATTTTGATTTGGTTTCATCGCGTGTTGCGGTGAACACATTGGCCTGATCCCAGGCGGCTTGCCACTTGGCTTCGATCTCTGCTGCGGTATAGCGCGACATCGTGCATTCCTTATGTTTCAGTTCGCGTCAGTGATACGCTACAGCGCGGCAAGGGTCCAGTGCAAAGGACCCGGTTTTGAGTCAGATGGATCCAATTATGCCCCGCGATGTTTTGAATTGTTCCGCGCGTATCCGGTTTGTGGTGATGGGCAAAATAAACCACTGGTCAAACGCACTCAACCTCTGGCACAGTGGTGACAAACGAAATCAGGTTTGGGCATGCGCGTTTTATTGATTCATCAAAACTTCCCTGGTCAGTTCAAACACCTTGGCCCTGCCTTGGTTGCGCGGGGCGATCATGTTGTGGCGCTGCCCCCCAAGGTTAAGGAACGTACTTAATGGCGTGGAATCACGGTCGAACCTTATGCCATTAAACGTGGCAACGGGCAAAACGTGCATCCTTGGGTCATGGATTTGGAAACCAAGGTAATCCGCGCCGAGGCCTGTTACCAAGGCGCGGTCGCCTTGAAACAATCGGGGTTTGAACCGGATGTGATCTTGACCCATCATGGATGGGGTGAAAGCCTGTTTTTAAAGGATGTGTGGCCCAATGCCCGCATGGGGCTGTATTGTGAACTGTATCATCAGGCCGGCTATCCCTTTGTTGGGTTTGATCCTGAATTTGAAACAGGATCACAGGCCACCGATCCGATGCGCCTACGGCTGCGTAACATTAGTAATGACATGCATTTTGATATCGCCGACGCGGGGCTTAGCCCGACCCAGTTTCAGGCAGATACATTCCCTGCGACGTTTCGTGATAAAATCAGTTTATCCATGATGGCATCGACACCGATTTGGTCTGTCCCAATCCGAAGGCAGCTTTGGCGGTTAGGCCAAATCTGACCCTGACCCGCAATGATGCGGTCATCACATTTATCAATCGCAATTTGGAACCCTATCGTGGGTATCATATTTTCATGCGCGCTTTGCCGCGGATGTTGGCGGAACGCCCCAAGGCACATGTTGTAATTTTGGGCGGCGAGGATGTCAGTTACAGCGCCCGTCCCCCCGAAGGCAAAACATGGAAACAGATCTTTATTGACGAGGTGCGTGGATCCATTTCAGACGCCGACTGGGCGCGGGTCCATTTCATGGGGCGCGTCCCATATGACACGTTTTTGTCCATGATTCATGTATCGCGCGTGCATGTGTACCTGACCTATCCCTTTGTCCTCAGTTGGAGCCTGCTAGAATCAATGAGCGCAGGCGCAGCCATTGTTGCGGGCAGCACGGATCCCGTGACCGAAGTGATGGATGATGGAAAAACGGGCCTTTTGGTCAATTTCTTTGATCCAGATGAAATCGTCGATCGGGTCAATGAATTTATGCACGACACAGCGTTGCGTCAGGCCCTGGGGCAGGCGGCCCGTCGTGAAGTGATAGAAAACTATGACCTGCGCAGCATCTGTTTATCCCGATTGCTAGACTGGGTCGATTCCGTTGCGCAGTGTTCTTTTGCACCTGTGGTAGGGTCCTTGCGTTAGGAACCCTGCGTCCTAAAATAATCCGTCTTGGGTGCGCAGGGCGCGGGCACGGGTCAGGATTGCATCCTCGACCGCGCGTACGGTTTGGGCCGAGGCAGGGCCACGTTTCGTCATCAGCGCCACCCGCAATGTGCGTGCATCCAGCGCTGGATCCGTAACATAGACGGTTGCTTTATAGGCCGCACTGCCACCGGGGGGGGTGCCGTATCCCGTAACAATTACACCGGAAAACGGATCAACTGTTTCGATGGGCAGGAAATCCAACACATCCAGGGATGCCTGCCAGATATAACGGTTGACCTTAACCGGAATTTCCGACTGGTTTGTGTCGAATACATCCCAAATCGTGCTCTTGCGGTCTTCGGTGGCAATGTTTTCGGAACGTGCCGCAGGTTTTACATCGGTCAAATCGCCCAAAATTCGGCTGCCTGACGAACAGGCCCCCAAAACCGTCATTGACGCAAGTGTGATCCAAATGATTGACCGTGGCTGTGGCATATCTGTCCCCCTGAACGCTATACTAAACAGGTATCCTAATGGGCAATCTGGGGCAAGCGTTGAATTGCTGCGTGAAATTTTTCAACCGAAACAGCGGTTTTCATGGTGACGGCAGGTGTGACATAACTGCATCATATTTGCATTTGTGTTTTCGCGTCTGAATTCAAACGCTTGCAATTGAGGCGCAAATGGGCGAAACATAACGCATTCTTGCAACGATACGTTCGTTCGCAAGGCGAAACCTAAAGCAAACCCGAGGGAATAACATGAAAAAAGTTCTTTTCGCGACTACAGCTCTTGTACTGACAGCTGGCGTTGCATCCGCAGAAGTAACATTCTCAGGCACAGCAGGTGCTGGCGTGTCTTCAACTGCTGATACTGACATGACAGTATGGTCAGGTATTGACCTAAACGTTTCTGCTTCTGCAACAACAGACTCAGGCATGACCGTCACTGTAGCTGACGATTTTGGTGGTGGTTCATTGGCTGACTACGACGACGATTATGCAATCGAAGCACAAACTTCTGATCTGGACGCTCCAGCCGTAACAGTCGTTTCTGGCGGCGTTACTGTTGTATTGGACAACGATGCAATTGATCACTTGGACAGCGACGAATCAGGCGGTGATATGTCTATCTCTGCAGCGATGGGTGATGCGACAATCTCCGTCGTTTTGGACGTTGATGGTGAGACCTCGTATGCGGTTCAAGAAGATTTCTCTTGGTCATTGGGCTACACAATGGGTCAGATTGCTTTGTCAGCTTCAGGTCAAGGCGACCGTAGCAACTTGGGCGCTTCATACACAATGGGTGACGTTGTT
>CBFHVU010000032.1:0-14022 GCA_965659465.1 uncultured Paracoccaceae bacterium
TAGCTCAGTGGTAGAGCACTCCCTTGGTAAGGGAGAGGTCGGTAGTTCAATCCTACTCAGCAGCACCATTATTTAGCCAAAAGCATTATCGGCAGTCTGACAAATCAATCCCCGCATTGACAAAAAAACCACCGCTGATGGACCAGCGATGGCGTAACATGCAATTGGCACCATGTCACAGTTGCTTGGCTGCTTGCACAACAATGTCATCTAATTCAGCGCTGTTGTTTACAGCAATGTAATCTTTCAACCGCTGGCGCATGCCAGGTTCCCAAAAATCACGCAGATGTGCAGCGACTTTGTCCGACTGATCGGTACCGGGTTGGGTTTTGAAAAATGTGGCTATTTGGTTGGCCATACGGACCATTTTTTCGGGGGCCATGTCAGGTGTTTCCTTCTAGTCGTTGTGGATGGGCAAAACAGACGGTTTGCCCTGCACGCGTGATGGCGCACAATGTAATGTTTGCAGATTGCGCAAGGTCCAGCGCATGTGATGTCGGGGTTGATACCGCGATGATCATGCCGCACCCAGCAATTGCGGTTTTTTGTACCATTTCAACGGAAACCCGTGATGTTAACACAATCGCCCCCGTTGCCGGATCAGCGTCTGACTGCCGCAAAGCGCCGATCAATTTATCCAGCGCATTGTGGCGGCCCACATCTTCGCGCACGATGGTGATCCCGTGATCCCGCGTCAGAAATCCAGCCGCATGGACACCATGCGTTACATCATGCAGAGGCTGTTGGCGTTGCAAATCATCACAGGCCGATACAATCTGATCCGCTGGAAAATGGGCCGTATCATCGCCCACCCGAGGCAAAGTTCGAACCGCCTGATCCAGACTGTCAATTCCGCACAAACCACACCCTACAGGTCCCGCCATCGCACGTCGGCGGGCCAAAAATGGCTGGGCGGTTTCATCGGTCAACCAAAATTGCGCCTCAACCCCGTTTGGATGATCGATGATCTCCAGCGACCGTATCTGGGCTGTGTCTGCCAAAATGCCTTCGGTCAGGGCAAAGCCGACAGCAAAATCGCGCAAATGTTGCGGGGTTGCCATCATCACCGCATGTGTTGTGCCATTAACAGATACGGCCACGGCCGTTTCGTTCGGCACATCATATGCAACGCCCACTTGCCCATCAGATGTGATGGACAAGCCATGCGCCAAAATACTGGGCGCACGTTCCATGATTTATTCCGCCGCAGGCAAAATGCGGCGCGACTGGGCCGCTTGTGCGTTGTATTGCTCTTGCCAATCAGTTGGACCGTTTGACGGGCTGACCTGAACGGCCGTCACCTTATATTCGGGACAGTTGGTCGCCCAATCCGAATAATCGGTGGTAATAACGTTGGCCTGCGTATCTGGGTGGTGGAATGTTGTATACACAACCCCCGGCGCCACACGATCGGTGATTTTGGCACGCAGAGCGGTTTCACCCGACCGTGACGCTAATTTGATGAAATCACCATCATTAATGCCGCGGTTTTCGGCGTCATGGGGGTGAATTTCCAACACATCCTGATCATGCCAAATAACATTGTCTGTACGACGTGTTTGGGCACCCACATTGTATTGCGACAAAATTCGCCCCGTGGTCAGCAACAAAGGGAACCGCGGACCTGTGCGTTCATCGGTGGCCACATATTCGGTGACAATAAACCGCCCCTTGCCGCGCACAAACCCATCGACATGCATCAATGGTGTGCCATCGGGGGTCGCGTCATTACACGGCCACTGAACCGATCCCTTTTGCTCAAGCAGATCATAGGTGACATTGGCAAAGGATGGGGTCGTTTGTGCAATTTCGGCCATGATTTCGCTGGGATGTGTGTAATTCCAGCCTGCGCCCATAGCATTGGCAAGCATTTGGGTAATTTCCCAATCTGCATAGCCATTGCGCGGGGTCATCACGCGACGGACACGGTTGATCCGACGTTCGGCGTTGGTGAATGTACCATCCTTTTCCAAGAATGTTGATCCGGGCAAGAACACATGCGCATAGTTCGCGGTTTCGTTCAGGAACAGATCATGCACGATCACACATTCCATCGCCGCCAAGCCGGCCGCCACATGTTTGGTGTCAGGATCAGATTGCAAGATATCTTCGCCTTGGCAATACAGGGCCTTAAACGTGCCATCAACGGCAGCATCCAACATGTTTGGAATGCGCAAACCGGGTTCAGGGTCAATTTCAACACCCCAAGCCTGTTCAAAAATATTGCGCACCTCAGGCAATTTGACATGGCGATAGCCAGGCAGTTCATGGGGGAATGACCCCATGTCACACGACCCCTGCACGTTGTTTTGCCCGCGCAATGGGTTCACACCTACGCCACGGCGGCCAATGTTGCCGGTCAACATGGCCAGGTTTGCAATGCCCATAACGGTTGTGGACCCTTGGCTGTGTTCCGTCACGCCCAAACCATAGTAAATCGCGCCGTTGCCGCCTGTTGCAAACAAACGCGCCGCGGCACGCAATTCTGCGGCAGGAACACCAGTCAACAATTCAGTAGCCTCAGGGCTGTGGCGATCTTGGGATACAAATTCGGCGTATTCTTGAAATTCGTTCCAATCGCAGCGGGTTTGAATGAACTCTTGGTCCATTAACCCTTCGGTCACGATGGTATGCGCCAATGCTGTCACAACAGCCACGTTTGTGCCGGGCTGCAATTGCAGGTGATGTGATGCCGCGATATGGGCCGATTTCACCAAATCAATGCGGCGCGGGTCGATCACGATCAATTTCGCGCCAGCGCGCAGACGTTTTTTCAAACGCGACGCAAAAACAGGGTGGCCATCGGTTGGGTTTGCGCCAATGACGATGACAACATCCGTATGTTCCACGCTATCGAAATCTTGGGTCCCTGCCGATGTGCCAAATGTTTGACCCAAACCGTAACCAGTGGGCGAATGGCACACGCGGGCGCAGGTATCAGTGTTGTTATTTTTGAACACCGCACGGGTCAGTTTTTGCACCAAGAACGTTTCTTCGTTGGTGCAGCGGCTGGATGTAATCACACCTGTCGATTTGCGACCGTATTTTTCAGTGATCCCGCGTAATTTATCTGCGGTGAATGTCAGGGCTTCGTCCCAAGACACCTCGCGCCAAGGTTCGTCAATGCTGTCGCGGATCATCGGATTCAAAATGCGGTCTTTGTGATTGGCATATCCATAGGCAAAGCGCCCTTTGACGCAGGAATGGCCACGGTTCGCTTTGCCGTTTTTGAACGGCACCATGCGCACCAATTGATCGCCCTGCATTTCTGCCTTGAACGAACAGCCCACCCCGCAATAGGCACAAGTTGTCACCACGGATCGGTCAGGCGTTCCCAGTTCGATCACAGATTTTTCCTGCAAGGTCGCCGTTGGACAGGCCTGCACACAGGCACCACAACTGACACAATCAGACGTCAGGAAATTATCCAGCGGACCACCAGAAGATACGCGGCTGTCAAACCCGCGACCTTCGATGGTCAGGGCAAAGGTGCCTTGCACCTCTTCGCAGGCGCGCACACAGCGGTTACAAACGATACATTTCGACGGGTCATATGTGAAATATGGATTGCTATCGTCTTTGCATTGCCATTCTGGATTGGCTTCGCCAGATGTATTGCGTACGGCGAAATGGTTGGCCAATTCGCCGCCCTCGGGTGCCTGATAGCGCACATCGCGCAGACCAACGGCCCCGGCCATATCCTGCAATTCGCAATCGCCATTGGCCGAACAGGTCAAACAATCCAACGGGTGATCTGAGATATAAAGCTCCATCACGCCTTTGCGGATTTTGCGGATTTTTTGTGATTGGGTATGCACCACCATGCCAGGGGCCACAGGTGTTGTGCAGGATGCAGGTGTGCCCCGACGACCTTCGATTTCAACAACGCACAACCGGCAGGATCCGAATGCCTCAAGGTTGTCAGATGCACATAGCTTTGGCACCTGAATATCAGCCAAGGCCGCCGCGCGCATAACAGATGTCCCTGCGGGGACAGTCACATCGAAACCGTCAATGGTCAAAGTTACGGGTTCACCATGGGCCGCGGGGGTCCCCAGATCACGATCATCATCCCAAGGAATTATAAAATCTTTCATTCTGCGGCCTCTTTATGGGTAGCAAAGTCATCAGGGAAATGGGTCAGCGCGGACATAACTGGGAATGGGGTAAACCCACCCAAGGCGCAAAGCGACCCGTCTTTCATTGTTTCACATAGATCTGTCAGCAATTCGGTGGCACTGCTGTCGCCTTGCGCGATGCGGTCGATGGTTTCGACACCGCGGACGGCACCAATCCGACAGGGGGTACATTTGCCGCAGCTTTCGACCGCGCAGAATTCCATCGCAAAGCGCGCCATTTTCAACATGTCGGCGCTATCATCAAACACAACCATGCCCGCGTGCCCGATCAATCCACCATTTTGGTCAAACTCTTCATACCCCAAGGGAGTATCAAATTTCGACACAGGCATATAGGCACCCAAGGGCCCGCCGACCTGCACCGCCTTGACCGGACGACCCGATGCTGTACCGCCGGCGATATCGTTGACAACCGCACCCAATGTGGTGCCAAAGGCCGTTTCAAACAAACCGCCGTATTTGACATTACCCGCAATCTGCAATGTCACCGTACCGCGTGACCGACCCACGCCAAAGCTGGCGTAATGGTCGGCACCCTTTTCAAAAATAACGGGAACCGAGGCCAGCGAAATCACGTTATTGACCACCGTTGGTCGGCCCAAGAACCCCTCAAGCGCGGGCAGTGGCGGTTTGGCGCGCACGATGCCGCGCTTGCCCTCTAGGGAATTTAGCAATGATGTTTCTTCGCCACAGACATAGGCACCGGCGCCCACGCGAATTTCCATATCGAAATCGCGATCCGATCCCAAAATGCGCCGACCCAACACGCCCGCCTGACGCGCGGCATCAACCGCGGCCCGCATCACGCGGATGGCCACGGGATATTCCGACCGCAAATATACATAGCCACGGGTGGCCCCAACGCCCACGCCGGCAATGGCCATCCCTTCGATCAGGGACAGGGGGTCGCCCTCCATAATCATGCGGTCCGCGAATGTGCCGCTGTCGCCTTCGTCGGCGTTACAGACGATGTATTTTTGATCTGCCTGCGCCTCGGACACGGTTTTCCATTTGATCCCGGTGGGGAACCCTGCGCCACCGCGACCGCGCAGGCCGGATTTTGTGACCTCATCCACGATTTCGGATTGAGTCATCCCCAATGCGCGGCGCAAACCTGCCAAGCCGCCATGCGCCTGATAATCCGCCACATCCAGTGGATCCACAATGCCACAACGTGCAAATGTCAGACGGGTTTGACGCGCCATAAAGGAAATATCCGCAACCGCCCCAAGGCTGGGCAATTTGCCATCCAATAAATCCGCCGCTTGGTCAGGGGACACAGGACCATAGCCGATGCGGCCCTGATCTGTCTCGACCTCGACCAGAGGTTCCAGCCAAACCATGCCGTGCGATCCATTGCGGATGATTGTGACATCGATCCCACGCGCAGCGGCCTGATCCGCAATGTTTTGTGCTAGTTCATCCGCGCCCAGGGCTAAGGCGACACTGTCTAAAGGAACATAGATTTTCATGCGCCGGCCCCTTTCAGGATATCGGCCATTTTTGCATCATCCACACGGGCCACCACGCGATCATCGACCATCACAGCCGGACCACAGGCGCACAGCCCCAAACAATAGACTGGTTCAATCGTCACATTTCCATTTTGCGTCGTTTGATGCCAATCCAGACCCAGTTTTTTTAATGTCGATTCGGCCAATGCATCCGCGCCCACCGATTGACAGGCCTCGGCGCGACAGATTTTGACAATATGTTTGCCCGCGGGATTTTCCCTGAAATCATGGTAAAAACTAATGACGCCATGCACCTCGGCCTTAGTAATATTCAACGCATCGGCAATCAATTCGCGCGCACGTGCAGGAATATGGCCAAAGGCATGTTGCAATGCGTGCAAAATGGGCAGCATTGGCCCCTCGAGTGTTAAATGTTGGTCAATGATGTGACGCAAATCATCATCTGTATAGGTAATTTCAGTCATGACGGACCTTTTCGCGGTTTGTCATGTCATGCGAAGTTTTACACCTTTTTTCAATATGAAAATATCGTTGTTTAATAGAAAAAATCTATCGGTTAAAGTGCAAAAAATCCCGCGCCAGGCGGGACTTTTTAGCTTTATTCGTCCAGAAAACTGCGCAGTTTTCGCGATCTGCTGGGATGTTTCAGCTTGCGCAGTGCTTTCGCTTCGATCTGGCGGATCCGCTCGCGGGTTACGCTAAACTGTTGACCCACCTCTTCTAGGGTGTGATCCGTGTTCATCCCGATGCCAAAGCGCATACGCAAAACGCGTTCCTCGCGCGGGGTCAATGATGACAAAACGCGCGTTGTCGTTTCCTTCAGGTTTTCCTGAATTGCGCTGTCTAATGGCAGGACCGCATTTTTGTCCTCGATGAAATCGCCCAATTGGCTGTCTTCTTCGTCGCCAATCGGGGTTTCCAATGAAATCGGTTCCTTGGCGATTTTCATCACCTTGCGAACCTTTTCCAGTGGCATTTGCAGCTTTTCTGCCAATTCCTCGGGCGTGGGTTCGCGACCAATTTCGTGCAACATCTGGCGACCCGTGCGCACCAATTTATTGATCGTTTCGATCATGTGCACCGGAATACGGATGGTCCGCGCCTGATCTGCAATCGAACGGGTAATCGCCTGACGGATCCACCATGTGGCATAGGTCGAAAATTTGTACCCACGGCGATATTCAAATTTATCAACCGCCTTCATCAAACCTATGTTGCCCTCTTGGATCAAATCCAAGAATTGCAAACCACGGTTGGTATATTTTTTCGCAATCGAAATCACCAAACGCAGGTTTGCTTCGACCATTTCCTTTTTCGCTTGGCGGGCTTCTTTTTCGCCCTTTTGCACTTGGGATACAATGCGGCGGAATTCGGAAATATCCAGCCCCACATATTGCCCAACCTGCGCCATATCAGAACGTAGGTCTTCGACCTTGTCACGGGACCGTTCAATAAACATCTGCCAGCCACGACCCGATTTTTCAGCCATGCGGTCCAACCAATTCGGATCCAGTTCATAGCCACGGTATTCATCAATGAATTCACGGCGGTTGATGCGGGCCTGATCAGCCAATTTCACCATGCTGCTGTCGATCTGCATGATGCGGCGGTTAATCCCGTACAACTGGTCAATCAATGCCTCAATCCGGTTGTTATGCAGGTGCAATTCATTCACCAACTGCACAATTTCATAACGCAGCGATTGATATGTCTCTTCCTCGGATGCACTGAAACGATCGCTTTCATTCAGCGTGGCGGAAATACGGCTGTCTTGCATTTCGGACAGACGTTCGTAATCGGTCGCGATGCGTTCCAAGGTTTCCAAAACGCGCGGCTTTAACGCGGCCTCCATCGCGGCCAAAGACATGTTGGATTGATCATCCTCGTCGTCGTCATCATCAGACGCAATTGGATTCCCATCTGCATCATAATCAGGTTCATCAGACTTGGCCTGCGATTCGCCAGCAGAATTGATTTTGCTCGGGTTCAGAACGCTTTCTACGCCTTCTGCTTCGCCATCAATCTGATTGCCGAATGTCGCCTCTAGGTCGATCACATCACGCAACAAGATATCTTCGCTCAGCAATTCTTCGCGCCAAATGGTGATCGCTTGGAATGTCAGCGGGCTTTCGCACAGGCCCATGATCATTGTGTTACGACCAGCTTCGATCCGCTTGGCTATGGCGATTTCGCCCTCGCGGCTTAGCAGTTCGACAGATCCCATTTCGCGCAGATACATCCGCACGGGATCATCCGTCCGATCCAGTTTTTCCGTTGCAGAGGACGCAACAGCCACATCTTTGTTGCCCGTTGTGACCAATTCGGTCGCGCCCAGATCATCGTCCTCGGCATCTTCATCTTCGATGATATTTATGCCCATTTCGGACAGCATCGACATCACATCTTCGATCTGTTCAGACGATACCTGATCAGGTGGCAATACTGTGTTCAGCTGGTCATAAGTAATGTAGCCACGCTCGCGCGCCTCGGCAATCATGCGCTTGACCTGGGCTTGGCTCATATCCAGCGAGATTTCACCATCTTGGTCCTGAGGCTTTTTATCGTCTTCTTCTGCAGCTGCCATTCCGTGTTCCTTTATCGGGCGCGTGATTCGCTTGATAGAATCATTA
Source organism: uncultured Paracoccaceae bacterium (assembly GCA_965659465.1). GTDB lineage: Bacteria > Pseudomonadota > Alphaproteobacteria > Rhodobacterales > Rhodobacteraceae > CAJXSD01. Next base: position 8,245 of record CBFHVU010000032.1, read on the forward strand.
CCCTTTCAATTCGATTCGCGCACCCGTCTGACACTGTTTTTTTACGGTTTAGCGCAATTTTTCTGCTATTTTTTCTTGCTATACGAGATTGTTTTTAACAAAGCGTCAAGTTTATCCCGTTCATCGCGATTGATTCGCGCACCGTTTTCCCCCAGATCATAATGCGCTGTGTCCTCTTGGTCTGGGCGCGTGGCGCGATTACGTGCATCTGCAGCCTGCCCCAAACGATAAAACATAACATCATCCAACTCATCTGGGTTGGTCGATGTAAATTCATTTAGTTCCGCACGCAAACCGCGCTCTGTGGCCATTTTCGCCAGCTCTTCTTGCAATGTTAGGCGCGCCAGTTCCTGATCGCCTGCTTTGCGTAGTGCAGGAACGATACTTAGATGGCTTTGTTGCAACAGCTTTTCAAGGGCAGCATCTCCCAATTTTTTCTGAACCAATTCCCGTGCTGCGGATTCGTCCGATGGCACATGCGCCACAAGCAGCTTCAGGATTTCTTGATGCTCAACATAATCGAAATCGATCATTACAAGATCATCAATAAACGCGGGGATGATTTGCGGTGTCTTGACCAAGACGGCAACGATTACGTTTTCGCGTAAAAACTGGGCGACATCCTCTTGTGATTGCACCAAGGCCGAAGCGCGCGTGGTGAGCTGTGCTTTGGCAACTGCGGGTTTTGCGCGAAACCCGCCCTTGGGCCTCGATCTAAAATGCGCCCACAGTAAATCTTTTATGGACCGCAAATAATGCGACGACAGTGTTTTATCTTTGATCTGCTGCAATGAATCAAACAACCGTTTTTCCAAGGCCGCACGGCGGTCAGGGCTGTCAAAATTTTGCCCCTCGGTTTCGCGTTGCCACAGCAGTTCGACCAATGGCATTGCCTGATCCAACACGGCTTGGACGGCACTGGGCCCCTTGGCGCGGATCAGATCATCGGGATCCTGCCCCTCGGGCATCAGGGCAAAGCGCAACGCACGACCCGTTTGCAGATGTGGCAGCGACAAATCCATCAAACGATAGGCTGCGCGCAGACCTGCTTTGTCCCCGTCTAGGGCGATGATCGGTTCGGGGCTGATTTGCCAAACCATATTTAACTGGTTTTCGGTTATGGCGGTTCCCAAGGGCGCAACTGCACCCTCAAACCCTGCCAAACACAGGGCAATGACATCCATGTACCCTTCGGCCACAATCAGGGGCTGCCCCCGTCCCACGGCGCCACGTGCAGGGGCATGGTTGTACAGGCTGCGCCCTTTATCAAATAACATGGTTTCCGGTGAATTTAGGTATTTCGCACGCGCATTAGGATCCATTGATCGCCCACCAAAAGCAATGCAGCGTCCGCGCGCGTCGCGAATGGGAAACATAATTCGACCGCGAAACCGATCATAGGGCTGGCCCCCGTCATCGGGTTTGATACACATGCCCGTATCAATCAAATCCTGAACGGCAATGCCACGCCCCGTCAGGGCCAGCAGAATACCATCGCGCGAATTGGGGGCAAAGCCGATTTCGAACCGATCCAAGGCAGCCGCATCCAAGCCACGTTTGACCAAATACTGCCGCGCGTTTTCTGCCACCGCGGTATTCAAAGACATGCGGAAGAACTTAACCGCCTCCTCCATCACATCGGCCAGCTGGGTCCGACGATCGGCATGTTCGCGGGCTTTGAGGTCGGCTTGGGGCATAGTCATGCCCGCCTCGCGCGCCAATAATTCCACCGCCTCCATAAAACCGACATTTTCGGTTTCTTTGACAAAACCGATCACATCACCCTTGGCTTGGCAGCCAAAGCAGTAATAAAACCCTTTGCCATCATCGACATGGAAGGACGCGGTTTTTTCATGGTGAAACGGGCATGGGGCCCACAAGTCACCTTTGCCTTGATTTGATTTGCGACGATCCCACATGACTTTGCGTCCCACCACTGTTGACAGGGTGACGCGGGTTCGTAACTCATCCAAGAATCCGGGTGGCAGGCTCATGCCTTAAATATCGGTGCTGTTGCGGTCAGAGTCCAGATGCCAACGCAAATATCATTGCACGCCCATCGCATCGACCGATGCCATTGCACGGGTGATTTCGTGGACCAGGCTATGGGCCATGGACCGAAACCCGTAAATGTCGACAGTAGTTTCCGCCACACGGTGATAGGCCACATTGGCATGCACCAGCTGGCTGCGCGCCACATGCCCGCGCCCAAAGGCAGACCAACGTAAATCAACAGGGGCCAGTCGGGCCAGAACATCTTCGATCCGATCGCCCGAAAGTCGCAGTTGGCACCAGCCATCCGACAAATCAACCACAGCCGCATGTTGGGCCAAACTGGCATCAGGCGCTGGACCCACCAACACAATGCTGGCGCCAAACCAAATGGCCCGCGCACCATCGCGTCCGGTGGCGCGATTGACCGCAGGCAGGGCCATCCCATGCGCCGATTTCAACGCAGCCGATAATGCATCCGCCTGCCCGCGATAGGCGGCCAGTGATGTGATATGATCGGGGCAAATTTCACATAGCCTTAGCGTTCCATATGTGACAGGCAACACACCTTGGGTTGCTGATATTGGCGACAAATTAACCACGCAGGCGTTCTCCCTCTGGATCAAATGCGATGGGATGGATCACCTCGCACTGGGTTTCAACACCGCGCAAATGATCAACCATTTTCACATTCTCCCCAATTCGATCAGGACCGTTTTTCAAAAACCCAATACCAATTGAATGCCCCAAGGTTGGCGAATAACAGGCCGATGTAATGTACCCTTGGTCATTTACACGCACCGCCTCATCATCAGGGTTAAACAGATGGGCACCAGCCAAAATTTGTTTCACATCCCCCACAGGTTTTAACCCAACCAAGCGCGGCCGCATCGGGTCGATCAATCCGGGACGGGCTGCCATGGTTTTGCCGATGCAATCTTTCTTGGGACTTATCATTTTTTCCATCCCGATATCAAAGGCCGTTGTGCGCCCGTTGATTTCGGCATGGGTTATAAACCCTTTTTCGATGCGCAGAACGTTCAGAGCCTCCATCCCATAGGGGCCGCCCCCCAGTGTTTCGGCGCGTGCGCACAGGTCGCGAAACAGCGCATCGCCAAACCGCGCAGGCACGGCCAATTCGAACCCCAGTTCACCGCTGAATGAAATGCGGAACAAACGCCCCTGAACGGATCCCAGCGTCACAGACCCACAGGCCATAAAAGGCCATGTGTCATTGTCGACGGGTTGATCCAAAACCCCCTGCAACAATTCCCGCGCCTTAGGTCCAGCAATCGCAAATTGCGCCCAATGATCGGTCACTGACTGAATATGAACATCCCATTCAGGATGCAGCGCCTGCATCACAAAATCCAAATGGCGCATGACCAACCCTGCCGCGGCGGTTGTCGTGGTCATGACGTAATGGTTTTCGCCCAATCGCGCGGTGGTGCCATCATCCAAGACATGGCCATCTTCGCGCAGCATCAAACCGTATCGGGTGCTCCCAATTTTCAACGTCGAAAATGTATTGGTATAGACAAAATCCAACAACTTGGCCGCATCGGGTCCCTGAATATCAATTTTGCCCAAGGTGGACACATCACAAATACCAACCGCATTGCGCACAATCTGCACCTCTCGGTCGCAGGATTGCCGCCATGTGGTTTCCCCTGCAATCGGGAAATAGCTGGGGCGATGCCACAGCCCTGCCTCGATAAACGGTGCGCCCCGTTCCGCAGACGCCTGATGTGATGTGGTAAAGCGTTCGGGCGCGAACCCTTTGTCCTGACCCAATTGTCCCATGGCCGCAATCGACACGGGCACAAAGGGCGGGCGGAATGTTGTTGTGCCCGTTTCAGGGATCCCGCGCCCCGTGACATCGGCCAAAATGGCCAAGGCCGCAACATTTGAATTTTTACCCTGATCCGTTGCCATCCCTTGGGTGGTATAGCGTTTCATATGTTCAACGGACCGGAAATTTTCCTGCGCGGCCTGTTTGATGTCCTTGACCGTCACATCATTTTGAAAATCTAGCCACGCGCGCCCCTTGCCCGCAACGGCCCAAAGGGGTTTGATGCGATAGTCGGCATCCTCAGACTGTGGCACATCAACTGCCCCCACCTTGGAACCCAAATCCGAAGCCACGCTACGGGCTACGTCAATGGCAGATTGCAAACAGTCCTGCGTAGACATATGGCCCGCAGCCGATCCTGCCGCGGTCAATCCCGGAATGGTGCCAGTGGTCGGCACAAAACTGGCAACGTCATCCGACCATGTGGGCCGCCCATTCATGTGGCATGTCAAATGTACGGTGGGGTTCCAGCCACCCGATACGCCCAAAACCTCTGTCGCGATTTTTTCCGTTCCGCCCGCATGTTTGATTGTAACAGACGTCAACCCTAGGCTGCCCGCCGTATCACAAATGACAGCACCGCGGTAAATTGGAAAATCGCCGGAAATTTCAGCGTCTGACCGACTATCAACATAGGCCGATATCGGAACACCTGCATCGGACAAATCGCGGGTTGTGCGCAGGGCATTGTCATTATTGCCAAATATAGCAACCGTCTGACCGCCCACAACACCATATCGGTTCAGATAGGATCGCACCGCAGATGCGGTCATAATCCCAGGCCGATCATTATTGGGAAACGCAATCATCCGTTCCAATGCGCCGGCCGCCAAAATGGTGCGTTTCGCCGTGATGCGCCAGAAACATTCCAGCGGTGCATCGGGGTTGTGACGCGGACCGTGATGGCCCACGCGCTGCAATGCGCCGTATACCCCCTGATCATAGGCCCCGGTTACGGTGGTGCGCGACATGATGCGCACATTGTCCATCTTGGACAAATCATGCACCATTTGTGCGGCCCATTGCGCCCCAGACTGACCATCAATATCATAGGTTTCGCTGTTCAGGCGACCGCCCAAGACGAAGTCTTCGTCCGCCAGGATAACATCCAACCCCGCCAAGGCGGCCGTTTTCGCCGCCATCAATCCGGTTGGCCCACCCCCCACAATCAACACATCACAAAAGGCAAAGGCGCGATCATATTTATCCGCATTGGGCTGCATCGATAACGCGCCCAAACCCGCAGCATGCCGGATAAAGGGTTCATAGATCTTTTCCCAAAACTTTTCTGGCCACATAAAGGTTTTGTAATAAAATCCTGCGCCCAGAAAAGGGGACAGCAGATTGTTTACCGACAACACATCGTATTTCAACGATGGCCAACGGTTTTGGCTGGCCGTCACCAAACCATCATAAATTTCCTGTTGCGTTGCACGCACGTTGGGATCCTGCGCCGCGCCTGTTTCCACGGTTAACAGGGCATTGGGTTCCTCTGACCCAGCGGTCAGGATACCGCGCGGGCGATGGTATTTGAACGACCGACCCACCAGCCGAATATCATTCGCCAATAAGGCCGAGGCCACCGTATCGCCCGCAACACCATGTACAGGGGATCCGTCAAATTGGAACGTAATTTTGGGCGCGTTTTGCACTAATCCTTTGCCTGCAATCCTCATGATGATGCCCCCTTGACGTCCCGGGCCAAGGCCGTGTGCGATATGGCATGGGTCACGGTATTGCGGGTCACGACCACCCATTCGCCACAGCCTGCGCCGTGGTGCCATAATTCACGGGTATCGCCCGCAGGGTTGTCGCGGTTGTGCAGATAATCATCCCAGACCTGATCGCCTGCATCTGGTGCGGGGCGATGGATCATCACAGCATCACCTTGGTAATAATATTCGCGCATATCGCGATCACCGCAGATTGGGCAT
>CBFHVU010000032.1:14032-19254 GCA_965659465.1 uncultured Paracoccaceae bacterium
TTAAACCGGTCCAACCTGAACTGCGCAGCGGCCGGATGGGGGGTATCGGTTGCCATCAGATGGGCGAAACAATCGCCCGATCCTGGCACCGCTTTGAACCCGCCATAACACCAGCCGCAATCGATATAGAGCCCATCAATATGCGTTTTATCAATGACCGGGCTGCCGTCCGGGGTCATATCCATAATGCCGCCCCAACTGCGCAGCACCTTGGCTTTGCCAATGGCAGGCATCAGGGCCATGCCGGCCTCCATCACATGTTCCATCATGGGCAGGTTGCCGCGCGATGCATAGCTGGCGTAAAAATCCAGATCACCGCCAAAGACCAAACCGCCCTTGTCCGATTGACTGATATAGAAATGCCCCATTCCAAAACTGACCACATGATCGATCGCCGGCTTGATCCCTTCGGTGACAAAGGCTTGTAAGATATGGCTCTCAATCGGTAAACGCATACCCGCCATGGCGGCCACCTGGCCGGATCGGCCGGCGGCCACGATCCCGACCTTTTTGGCGCGAATGGCCCCGCGGGATGTTTGCACGCCTTTGACCGTGCCATTTTCGATATCAATGCCAGTCACTTCGCAATTTTGGATGATATCAACGCCGCGCTGATCGGCTCCACGGGCCAAACCCCAAACCACGGCATCATGGCGCGCCGTTCCGCCACGCCGTTGCAACAGCCCGCCCCGCACAGGAAACCGCGCATTGTCAAAGTTCAGATAGGGCAGCATTTTGCGCAGGACATCGCGATCCAACAGCTCGGCATCGTCGCCCTGATTGCGAATGGCGTTGCCGCGCCAAGCAAAGGCATCGCGCTGACCGTCGGAATGAAACAGATTGATAATGCCCCGCTGGGAATGCATGACGTTATAGTTCAGGTCTTGCTCTAGACCTTCCCACAGTTTCAGCGAATGGCTATAGAATTCGGAATTTCCGGGCATGCCATAATTGGCACGAACAATCGTCGTGTTGCGACCAACGTTACCGCCGCCGATGTAACCTTTTTCTAGAACTGCAATATTGATCAGGCCATGACGTTTCGCCAAATAATAGGCCGTGGCCAGCCCATGACCGCCACCCCCAATGATAACAATATCATATTCTGACTTGGGCTGGGGTTCGCGCCAGTGATGCGCCCACCCTTTGTTTCCCGTCAAACCCTGTTGCAATATTTTTAGCGCGGAAAAGCGCATGTTCCATCCTCCGAATTTTTATTAAAAAGACCAAGAGAACGGAACAATTTCAACCCCAAACGCCGACATTTAATGACGTTTTCTGATCAGGTTATAGCACTAAGCCCTATCTACCAAACAAATCAGGTTCCAATTCAACAAAGGAAATTGGCTTAAGGTGTGGGCGGAAATGGCGATTGCTCAGATTTTTCTTCATACAACCGTTCAACATTAACGAACCCCGAAAATCTGTCGGGTAGAGTGAAGTCATTGAACTGCCATGCAACACCACTGTCTCTTTAAACGTGCTTGCAATTTTTCCATTGTCTTCCAACGACAGCGCCTGACCAATCACCTCTGCCAGTGCTGGCTCTTCACTGGTACCGTTCCTGCGTGGCAATGAACCCATGATGAACTGTGTATCAAAAGCTTGTAGCAGAGTTTCAGCCTCAATATTCCCATGACCCGTCCAAATCAGCACACCTTGCTTCGCATTAGAGCCTATTCTATTACAATGGTCGATGTTATTGCCAACTTTCGCGGCTTCAATGCGGATAGACGGAAAACTATCAACGGTTTCAATGCCAAACTCATCGATTACAGTTTCATATGCTGGCTTAGCTTTAGATAGGATCGCCATATTTTTCAACTCCACATCTTCGGAAACATTCAACCGGCACTCCGTCAAAATTATAATATTTTCATACGTTCCGGGTGCTAAACGAACCTGATCTTGTTCGTCGCCACAGTTGTAAAGCAGATTTACTGACGCCGGTGCTAAACCTCCGTCAAATATATTTATTCCAGCTGGCTCGCTGCCTTCGGATCGGCGCGCTGGAGTGCGCAATATTGGACCAAGTTTCTCAGGTCCGAAATACATAAGATAATCAGGAGCAAACTTACCAGCTTTTCGCGTAATTAAGTCATTGTAGATATTATCAAAATCATAAAATTCTTTCACACGCCAAGTACGCTCTTGCAGCCGGTCAGTAGGAATGTTGGCACTTAAACCCAGCCTATATGGGGCCGAGATTTCTACTTGGTTACTTTCTGCGCCCTTTAGTATTTGAAAAGTATCCGTTAATTCGCTAGGAAGATTATTCCTGAAATTAACTGTGCCCTCAACATTAATGTTCATTTCACCTTCAGGGGCAGTCGTTGAGGTCAGTTCCGACAAAAGCCGATCTGTGCGAATGCACGACGGGCCTTACGCGACCAGTCGGCCTTTTATGTCGATGCTTGATGCGCTGTACAGACCAGTTTGCGTACAGTTCGGCACATAGGCAGCCCCGATCGCCCGCACCTGAAGGTCACGCCGAGGCGACACAAAATTGTAGAAGCCCGCGGACAGCGAACTCTGCCGTTCTTCGGTAAAATTCACTTCAATGACAACCAAGCCAACATCAGCCAAGGTTGTTGCCTCGGTCAAACCTGACGCACCCCCTGTCGGGGCTGTTCCGTCACCAGCGACTCGTGAAAATGCCTCAAAACTATCAGAATACTTCAATAGCTTAACGTCGATTATTTTGTCGACAGATTCGCTGACTTTGGGAATGTTTCTATCCATCAATCTATCAAGATCAGTGCCGTCAGAAAGAGCGACCATCGCCGCTCTGGCAAAGGCTTTCGCGTCATCTAATGTGTTAATTGGCTCGCCTTTGCGCCACTCATGGATTGCACGGATTGTTGTCACAGCGGCTGCCTCGGCTGCGCCGAGTACATTTTCCTTTTGCGAGGCATAATATTTCAATGACAAAACGGAACCAAACACACCAAATGCAGCAAGGAAAAATATGAACGCACCCGCCGTCAATACACCGCGTTCGTCCGCAACAAGTTTTTTTACCAATTTAATCATGATCGTCCCTCTATTGGTGATCTAACAGTCAACCGCGTGGTCAGCATTCCATTTTCTTTGTCGACGAAAAACCTAAAAAATCCGGTTGTATCTAACATCGGCAATACAACATCAATCGTAACGAAACCGTTTTCATCCGTCACAGTCGACGATAACGAAGGATGCGATGCCTCGTCAGCAGCGCGACTTAGGTAATTGTCAAGCGTGGCTTTCGCGACGTCCGTATCCAAGAAAAAACCTGCAGAGTAGGCACGCGCAACCTGATGCATGTGATTTAAGATCAACGTATGGCGTGACAAGAATTGGGAACCAAATAACGAATTCAATCGTCATTGACCCCGTCTGATCGCGCCAAAATTTTGTAACACTTGATCGCATCACGTTCAAAGTTCGCCTCATCTTAGTCGTTTGACCCAGTTGTTTCGTTTAATTAGGACTAACAGCAAAATACGTCAGAAATTTGGCAAAAAACGTTCTCTTAACGCCAAAACACCGCAGAATCATCCTGCGAATCCAAATAAATTATCCTTTAGAATATATCATATATTAACTTTCATACATATCTCTTTTCAAACGTTGAACCAAACCGCTTTCATGGTTTGATATTCCGATGTATAAGCCGCGCATGATTCAGAACCCACCTAGCCTCCGCCCCGATTTGGCAAATGCCAAAATCCGTGATGACCGCCGCACAGGCCAACCCACCATTGGGATGGTCAGCCTTGGATGCCCCAAAGCGTTGGTGGACAGCGAACGCATCCTGACCCGCCTGCGGGCCGAAGGATACGGGATTTCCCCCAATTACACAGGTGCCGATGCGGTGATCGTGAATACCTGCGGATTTCTGGACAGCGCCAAGGCAGAAAGCCTTGAGGCGATTGGCGAAGCGCTGGCCGAAAATGGCCGCGTGATCGTGACGGGCTGTTTGGGGGCGGACCCCGAATATATCACGGGCGTGCATCCGCGGGTTTTGGCCGTGACAGGCCCGCACCAATACGAACAGGTGCTTGACGCGGTGCACACTGCGGTGCCGCCCAACCCTGATCCCTTTATCGATCTGCTGCCGGCATCAGGCGTGAAACTGACCCCGCGCCATTACAGTTATTTGAAAATATCCGAAGGCTGTAACCACAAATGCAAATTCTGTATCATCCCCGACATGCGCGGCCGCCTGCAATCGCGCCCAGCGCATGCCGTGATCCGCGAGGCGGAAAAACTGGTCGAAAATGGCGTGCGTGAGCTGTTGGTGATTTCCCAAGACACCTCTGCTTATGGCGTCGATTTCAAATATGCCGAAGATCGCGGCCACCGCGCCCATATCACCGATCTGGCGCGGGATTTGGGGTCGCTCGGCGCATGGGTGCGGCTCCACTATGTCTATCCCTATCCGCATGTGCGCGACCTGATCCCGCTGATGGCCGATGGGCTGATTCTGCCCTATCTGGATATCCCGTTCCAACATGCCCATCCTGATACGTTGAAACGCATGGCCCGCCCTGCGGCGGCGGCGAAAACGCTGGATGAAATCGCCGCGTGGCGCGATGCTTGTCCTGATATCACCCTGCGATCCACGTTCATTGTCGGATATCCGGGTGAAACCGAGGAGGAATTCCAAACCCTTCTGGATTGGATGGACGAGGCGCAACTGGACCGCGTTGGCTGTTTCCAATATGAAAACGTCGATGGCGCGCGATCAAACGATCTGCCCGATCATGTGCCAGATGAGATAAAACAGGACCGCTGGGACCGGTTCATGGCCAAAGCCCAAGCCATATCCGAAGCCAAACTGGCCGCCAAAGTCGGCCGCGTCATGGATGTGATCGTGGATGAGATCGACGACGACGGCGCCACCTGCCGCACCAAATCCGACGCCCCCGAAATCGACGGCAACCTGTTTATCGATGAGGGTTTCCAAGGCCTGTCGGTCGGCGATATCGTCACGGTCGAGGTGGACGATGCAGGGGAATATGACATGTGGGGGGTGATTGAGGATAAAAAGTGATCCAGTGGATCAGTTTCTTAGGCTACGCCCCGCCAAGCGCCCGAAATCCCCAAACCGGCGCACGACCCCTGCCGGCAAATTGTTAGCGATAGCTTGATGCAGTCTCTTCTAAAATTCCACTATATTTGAATATGTTTCTGAGTGATGAAATTTCGAATTTCTCTTCACGCTTTTCCTTAGCAAAAAT
>CBFHVU010000033.1:0-19202 GCA_965659465.1 uncultured Paracoccaceae bacterium
CCCCAGTATAGCCAACCTTGGTCGCGACAAAGATATCGTCACGTTCTTGGCTGACGCAGAGGCCTAAAATCTGTTCGGACTGGCCATTTGTATATGCGTGAGCAGTATCAAAATGATTGACTCCTGCATCGCGACACATGTGGTATATGTCCTGTGATGCGCGCGCGTCAGACCCAGCCCCAAATTGCATGGCCCCAAACGTTAAATCAGACGTTTGCATCCCAGATCGAGTCAAAAGTTTTTTCACAACAGTCGCCTTGTTGATTTGAATAAGTTCGGTGAAGTTCCAAAGGAATTAGAAAAGTAGCCCATCAACAATCACGATGTTTTATACTGTTCCTCAAATTCATACCCATACTGGCATCCAAGATCGGCGTTCATGGACAGTTCATAGGTTTTCTTACGCAAATAATCCATAAATACACGCGAGTCATGTGAATGTGCTGCCATATCTGCTGGATCCAGGGGGCGACCAATGGACACCCGAACCGGGCTATCAACGCGCGATTTGAATTCCTTGATCAACAAACCCATGCGCAGTGTGTAATGCAAATGGCTTGCAATCTGGAACAGACGGCTAGTGTGGCCATCAAAGAAAATTGGGACGACAGTCGCGTTTGATTTTGTGATCATTCGCGCCGTAAACGCCCGCCAGCTTGGATCCAAGGGATGCGAAAAGGGCGTTGCCGCCGTCGATACCGTTCCACCTGGGAAAATGCCGATTGCGCCGCCACTTTTTAAGTAGTCAAGCGCCGTTTTGCGCGTTTCCAGGTTCTGGGCTACAGCCTCTTTGGTTCCATCAAATGAAATTGGTAAAATGACCCTATTCAGGTCTTGTGATTTTTTGAAAACCTTATGGGCCAAAATTCGAAAATCTGGGCGCGTTTGGTCCAAAATATGCCCCAGCATCAATCCATCCAAAATGCCATAGGGGTGGTTAGAAATAATAATTAACGGCCCCTCTTTGGGAATATCGGACAGCGCGCCATGAATGACATCAAGTTTCAGCCCATAGCGGTTCACGATTACGTTCCAAAAGGATTGACCTGCAAGGACATCTGCCTGATACCCTTGCGCGCGCTTTAACAAACCAATCCGCCCCGTCATGTTTTCCATGATCTTGATCAAAGCGCGCCCACCTTTGGACTGTGCCGAATGGGCATAGCTGATTTCTTTGGCAATTTGTGCGTTTTGTCTGTTCCCGATTGTCACTTAGCTCACCGTTTGTAGTAGGGTTTTCCAATGGCGCTTGAGGCTGGTATCGCGCATATTTTTGGGACTTTTTCCCAGTGAAACGACCGTGGATTTCAGGTCCGCTGTTGCCTGTTTTGGATCTTCTGGCAACAGATGCGGCGCGATTGGTTTGCCAATTGTCACACCAAAGCTGAAATCTTTTTTATTCAGTGTTTCCTTAAACAACGTAATATCACGCAACGTTGGATGAATGATATCAAACAGATAAAACATATATGAATTACGCGCAGATATATGCACCGGTATGATAGGCACGTCATATTTCTTGGCTATCGTCGCCGCCGAGGTCATCCAATCGCGTTCGACCAGTTTCAAACCCGTGCGTTTTGCCAAACGCCCCGAGGGAAATATGACACCTAGTCTGTTGTCCTGCATCGCCTGTTTTGTGAACTGTAGTGTGGCTTGGGTACGTGATTTGCTGCGTTTTTCTTTGCGCCATTCCACGGGCGCGATATGTGTGCCCAGTTGCGGAAAAACACGCAACACATCACTGTTTGCGAAAAAATACAGGTCGGGCCGTTTGGACCTTAGGGCATGATGTAAAATGATGGCATCGGCAATACCGGTTGGATGATTTGCGACGATCAATGCGGGGCCTGATGTCGGAATATTGTGCAAACCTATCACACTGACACGGTGCGCAATCGCATCGCCTGTGGCATCCAGAATTTCACGACCAGACAGCGGCTCCAGCTTATACGCCTGTGCAAGCGTGTCATTATAACTAAGACACGCCCTAAGAGCCGCACCAGCAACAGACGTTGCGGTGGAACGCCTCTTCATCCAAGGTGCCCGTTCATAAATTAAGGTATCGACAATTTCCTTCATTGAACCCTGTGTGCTGATCACTCTTCCATATCATCCAGGTGAATACGGATTTGTCGAATATCTGCGTTGACGATGCTAAGGCTTAAGAATTCAAAGTCGAAAAGATATCTGCTTAACCAGGCCATGTTACCATTCCTCATCTTTGAAGGACAAATAACAGGACAATGTAACAGATTCGTTTAACCAAAAATAAAGGCCCCAATTCGGGGCCTTAGATCCGTTTTCGTGGCAGTTTGACTTAATTCACCACGCCGATGGACCAGAAGAATGTCTCGCCCGAGCTATCATCAACGCCGTCATTGTCGGTTGAAACGAACATTTCACCATCTGATGTCACCGCGAGGCCTTCGACTTTGTCGACGACATATCCACCGTAGGATTTCAAATCCGGGATCAGATCACGCACCTCGGTTTTGGACATAATTGGCAACGTGCCGCCCAGTTTAGCAGGTTTCATGTCAGCTGCCGGAATGCTGTATACTTTTTTCGTCACAACACTTGATCCGATCTGGTTGTCGCGTTCGATGACATAGAAATTGTCGCCATGCGCCACAATCTCGGACAACCCAACCCAGCCCGTTGCTGGCTCTGCTTTGGGATAATGCACGGCACCCCAGTCGCCGGTTTCGATGTTATACGCCACCAATTTGACGTGGTTTTTCGGATCATCTTTCCACTCGCGCTGAACCGCCATCCAAAGTGTATCGCCAACACGGGTGATGCCCTCAAAACCGAACCGCTTTTCAACCGCAAGCAATTCTGCTGGCAGCGCGATTTCGTCTTTGATCTCGCCTTTGGCATTCACGTGATAGATGGCATGCGGCACCAAACGGTCTGTGCGACCTTCGGATGCGATCCAAAAGCCGCCGTTGCCATCGGTTGTGATCCCTTCCATGTCCAATTTCTGCGCAGGACGACCTTTGCGTGTGACGGTCATCGCATCGGTAATACGCGCAGGTGTCTGGCTGGCATCGATCGTAAAGATTGTCGGCTGGAACCCGTAAAAGCTGTCGTTGACGGCATAGATGGTTTTGCCTTCGCCCGCGACCATACCCGAGATTGCACCCCAGCCGATCAACTCATCTGCACCAGCAGACGTCAATGTTGGGTACATCGCAGCGGTATCTTGGTATTCAAAGATCATCACATGCGCACGCACGCCGCCGTCTTCGATCAGATCAACTTCGTTGGCAGAGACCAATAGGTTACGATCAGGAATTGAAACATATCCCTCTGGCCCGATACCGGATGGCAACAGTTGTTTTAGTGCAGGGGCTGACGGATTGGTAACATCATAAACGCCCACGGTTGAGGCGCGCTCTGCACCAACAAACACCATCGGTGTGCCGTTGAATGTTGCCGCTTCGATGGATTCTGGCTCAACGCCTTTGGAGTCTGAACGTTTGTCAGGGTAATGACCGATTTGCACAACCGCATGCTCAAATGTGTTGCCCGCTTCATAAACGACAGTTCCGTCTTTATTGAAAATGGTCCAACCGCGCGACCCACCGTCCATGTCGCCTTCGTTGGCGATTGCAAAGTGGGTGTCGTCAATCCACTTAACCGCGTCTGGCTCACGTTTGCGGCCCATTTGGCTTTCGGTGAATGTCAACGCTGCGCGTTCGTCTTCGACATCAATCTCAGTCAAATCAACAGCGCCTGCTGAGAAATGCGACACGATTTCGCCCGAGCGAGAGACCACAACTATGTGGTTGTTTTCCTGCAGCGTGATCACTGTTTCACCTAGACCGTTGATGTCAACAAACTCTGGCTCTGGATCCTCGGGGCTAACTTCGGCCAAATCTGTCAAAACAACATCACGACGTCCGTCACATGCGATTGCGCCGTTTGTCACATCAAACTGCACCAAATGACCCGCTGGCATTTGCCCTGTGCGGCCATCGCCAAGGTCTTCGTCACGTTCATTTTCGATTGCGATGGAAACCAATGATCCGTCTTTTGCGGCTGCAACAGAATCTGGCTGACCGCCCAAATCGCATTTTGCTGTGATCTCTTTGGTGGCAACGTTCATCACCGCCAAGTGACCAGATGGCGCTGTATAGCTCTCGGATGTGTTCACACCGATAAAGGCCGTTTTACCGTGAATAGCAACCGCAGTTGGTTCGCCATCTAGCGCAACATTGCCCAAGGCTTTGGGCGCGCGGGGATCCGTGATGTCGATCAAACCCACAACCCCAAGAGGGCTGTCTGTATATACCAATGTCATGCCGTCATCAGTCGCAGCAATGATCTCAGCCGATGTCTCACGATTTGTATCTTCGCCCTCGGCCATGTTCAAAGTGGTTTCAAATGACGCGATGCGATTAAAATTCATATCTGCATGTGCCGTACCAGCAAGTAATGCCAGCGTGGAACACAACGGTACCAGACCATATTTCATGGTGTCCTCCATAAGTTTATGAAAACTTGTAGAGTGCGCAACGTAACGATTTTGAGACAGATTTATAAAGAGAACATGAAAGCTATGATTACCATCGTAGGGAACACAGTCGCCTTCGGAATGCTTTCAACACTTGATTTAAAAATCTGCCCCAGAAGGGTCAAAAATACCTATTTCTGAAAAGAATGACGGGTCTTATTTGCAAATGCAACTAAACTCAGCATGACTGGCACCTCGACCAGCACTCCGACGACTGTTGCCAATGCTGCGGCTGAATTTAAGCCAAACAACGAAATTGCAACCGCAACTGCAAGCTCAAAGAAATTTGACGTTCCAATCAGAGCGCAGGGTGCTGCGATCCAGGGGCCCTGGTCCGTGGTCTGTCGGTAACCCACTATAGATTCGCTGCAGTAACCCTTGGTCACACACCGGTCACACACTCTTTGACAATTCAGGCTAAACAGTCGTAAGGTCAGTGCACAATTAATTCGGTGTGATCGTAATTTTTAGCTGTTTTTAAAGGATTTTTGGTGGCGGTACAGGGACTTGAACCCCGGACACGCGGATTATGATTCCGCTGCTCTAACCAACTGAGCTATACCGCCAACGCAGGATCGTTTATGCTGATTGCGCATGTAGGTCAAGTGCGAGACGTGCAAAAATTAAAAAAATCATCGCAGGGCTGGCAAACGTCGGTGGGCGACAAGCGGGCCATCGCCTTGGGCCTCAATTCGGGAAATGGCATCGGTACGATTTTCGATCGTGACAGACATCGTTGCCGCGTTTGCATGCAAAATATTTTCTCTATCCAAAACCCACGCAACATGACCGCGCCAAAACAATAAATCCCCGTGTTGTGGCGTGCCCGTAACCGCAGATCCCAAACTTTGCTGCAGGTCGCTATCGCCTGGGGCTGTCAGGCCGCAGAGCTTCATCGACAGCTGCACCAAGCCCGAGCAATCAATACCCTGAACCGAGTTACCGCCCCAAAGGTAGGGCACACCCCAAAGGCACATCGCTACGGCCACAGGATCCTTGGGTCGTTCAGTCCGCGCGGCCATATGTTGCATGGGGACCCAACCCGCATTGCACCGCAAAAATTTGCCTGACTGCTCATCACACTGAATTTGTGCGGCCATCGGCAACCAGCCAATATCGCGCGATTTGAAATCTGGCGCTTCATAGATATGCGTTTTCTGGGCGGTCACAATATGACTGTATTCAAATTCCGGGCCCAACGCCTCGACTGGAATATAACCCACATAAGAATCATAGCACGATTGAACAAAGGCCCAACCATCGCGCACATCGATCTGTCGCACTTGATCGCCAAACAATAACTGGCGATCCCGTTTGCCGTTCGGGGCGTCACATAAATCCACAACGGGTACACAGATGGCACGTTGTTCAGGATCAACAAAATTATC
This sequence comes from uncultured Paracoccaceae bacterium, assembly GCA_965659465.1. Lineage (GTDB taxonomy): Bacteria > Pseudomonadota > Alphaproteobacteria > Rhodobacterales > Rhodobacteraceae > CAJXSD01. The sequence continues at coordinate 5,911 of CBFHVU010000033.1, forward strand.
ATGCGCGATGCGTCCCGCCAAGGATCGGCAGGCCGCATGTGCATTTGCGGGATGCGTACGCCGATCCATCACAAACGGGCCAAGGATTCCATAGCATCGAACAGGGCGCGGGCCGCTTGTAATGCGCCCCCCTTGGGACGTGCTGGCATGGCAACAGGGGTCCATGCATAGATGTCAAAGTGCATGTATTTATTCGGATCCCGCACAAACCGACGCAAAAACAGGGCGGCTGTGATTGATCCTGCAAACCCACCCGCGGGCGCATTATCCAAATCGGCCACGATTGGTTCGATCATCACATCATAGGGGTCATGAAATGGCATTTGCCAAACGGGATCGGCCATTTTGGCAGCGCTGTTGCGCAAAATCGCGGCCTGTTCATCGCGTCCGGCATAAAACGGTGCCAGATCGGGGCCAACCGCCACGCGCGCGGCCCCTGTCAGTGTCGCCATGGACACGACCAGATCGGGGTCGTCTTCGCTGGCGTATGCCAATGCATCGGCCAGCACCAAGCGGCCCTCGGCATCGGTGTTGTTAATTTCAACGGTTAACCCCGCACGTGATGTCAACACATCCTGTGGGCGGAACGCGTTTCCGGATACCGCATTTTCGACCGCGGGAATTAAAACACGCAGCTGAACGGCCATGCCAGACGCCATAATCATATGCGCCAGTGCCAGCACATTGGCGGAACCGCCCATGTCTTTCTTCATCAATCCCATTCCGGATGCGGGTTTCAAATCCAAACCACCTGTGTCGAAGCAAACACCTTTGCCGACCAAAGTGATTTTCGGCCCAGTCGTACCCCATGACATATCAATCAAACGGGGCGCACGGGGGGACGCACGCCCAACCGCATGGATCATAGGAAAGTTTTGATCCAACAGATCGTCCCCTGTGATGACATTGATCGTGGCTGTGTGCTGCGCGGCCAGATCACGTGCGGCCTGTTCCAATTCGTCGGGGCCCATATCACTGGCAGGTGTATTGACCAGATCACGGCACAAATATTCGGCCTGCGCCATAATCAAAACCCGTTGGTCATCAATACCCGCCGGGGCCACCAGTTTACGGTTGCCACCCGCGTTGGGTTTATACCGATCGAAGGTATATTCAGACAGCAACCAACCCAATACTTCGCGTTCGCACTCGGGTGCGGGCAATCCACCTGTCAGGGCATAGGTGCCCTTGGGCAATTTCGCAGCACCCGCGGCCAAATGAAACCTGCCACGGTGGCGTGTTTTGTGCGTGCCATAGCCCACAATCGCACGATAGCCGCCATCACCATCCGGGGCAAATACCCCCTGTCCAAGCGCCCCTGTAAACCCCATGTGATTGCAATAATCCTGCACCGCTTTGGGGTGGTCCGACAAACGTTCGGGGCAATGATCCTGATCAATCACGTAAAGGGGGACTGCTGTTGCCCCCTGATCTGCAAAACTTGGACGCATATTCGATCCTTATTGGGTTGAAACCTGTCCCTAACATTTCAGGCGTTCGCGCGCTATTCAACAGATTTTCGCGGTAAATCCCAAATTGCGTACAAAGATTGTTCCCCAACGCGCAATAAACGGGTCAAAACGGCCCCGAGCGCCACAAAATCAGTCTGGTGCAGGGTGGTCAGCACATCGCGCGCCACCGCATCCAGCGAATAAAATCCGTATTTGCGCGCCAATATAGTCAACTGATCAGTGCTGCGCTGCAAATTGCGAAAATCATGGGCGTGATAATGCGTTTCCATTTCGTCCAAGGTTTCGGCGATTGCCTCGACCACGCAGAAAATCTGACTGTCTTGGTCCGACTGCGCTGGTTCGGTTAAATACGTTGCGATCAGTTCAGCATTGATATGGACCCGCTCTTGGGGGTCTTGCATCGATAGTATTGTCATGGTCTTTCCCTAATTCCACTGTTACCCGCATTTGTTTTCCCACAACAAATGTGCCAAAAGGTTGACGCGCCAGAGTTTTTTATGTCGAAATCTAATCGAATTCGCTTTAATAGTGATGCAGCCGTACACCGGTCCAAGGAAAGATCATGGAATATTTCAAACCACTGCCTGCCTATTTGTTGAAACGCTATCAGGGGTGGCACGCCACACAGTATGCTGAAAACAGCGCATGGTACCGCCGCCTCGCGGACGAAGGTCAGCGCCCCCGCGCCATGGTGATTTCGTGTTGCGATTCCCGCGTGCATGTCACATCAATTTTTGGGGCAGATCAGGGCGAATTTTTCATTCACCGCAATATCGCAAATTTGGTCCCCGCCTACAGCCCAGATGGCGAACAACACGGCACCAGTGCGGCGGTGGAATATGCTGTAACTGCGCTAAAGGTGACGCATTTGATAGTGTTGGGGCATTCCAGTTGCGGCGGGGTTCAGGGGTGTTTGGACATGTGTCAGGGCCACGCCCCCGAGCTTGAGGAAAAAACCAGCTTTGTCGGTCGCTGGATGGACATTCTGAAACCAGGGTATGAGGCCATCAAAGACAGCGTTGCCCCCGACCTGATGGTGGGAGCCTTGGAAAAAGAGGCGGTCAAAGTATCGCTGAATAACCTGCTGACGTTTCCCTTTGTCAAAGAGGCCGTCGAGCAAGAAACCCTAAGCCTACACGGCCTGTGGACAGATATTGGCGAAGGTAGCTTGGAGTTTTATGATGCCAAGCAGCAGGTATTTACGCCGGTGTAAAACTGTTCGGCTGGTCGCGTTACCCGCGTCCGGCCATATAAAACACATTGTGTGTAGGGCGCAGGGTCGGCACGCGATAGCGTGCAAATGTCAGGGCGATAATACGATTATGACGTGCTTTTATTGCTTGGGACATTGTTATACCGCCGCATCGTAATGGACAGGGCCGTGCTGGGCCACGTCTAGTGGAATAATTTTCGCCGATTTGAAACGATCACGGCGCGCATACACGTTCAGCTTGGACACGTCTGCATTGGCAACGCGCAGTTCATCGGCAAACAAATCTTCTAATTCGTCGCGTGTGACGGTGACTTGGGCCGTTTCTGAAATGCCCTTATCATCCAAACGGCTAGGCCAGAATTCGTTGAATATTTTTACTAAACTAAACATTTTTTGTTCTATGTCAGACCAGCCCAGCGCCCTAGGTAAGGGATGCGGTGTCGAAGGCACTGGGCCGATCTAACCTTTCACGCTTTCGCGCGGCTGCGGTTACCCACAAGCATTTCGAAAACCTGTTGTCAGTTTAGCAAACAAATAAACCCCACCGCATTATAGCGATGGGGTAACAATCGAGGATTTCGTTATGGTGGTATAACCTATAGTATTATCAATATAACTATAGTTATTGACTTTTTTCCATTATCCCTTTTTCAAAACGCGCTGACCTAGAACTTCGGCGATTTGAACGGCGTTCAAAGCGGCACCTTTGCGCAGGTTATCCGATACGCACCACAGATTGATTCCATTTTCGACGGTGCTGTCTTGTCTGATCCGGCTAACAAAGGTGGCAAAATCACCGACACATTCGATTGGGGTGACATATCCGCCATCCTCACGTTTATCGATCACCAGTACGCCGGGGCTTTCGCGCAAAATATCGCGGGCCTCGTCTTCGTCTAGGAAATCTTCGAATTCGATGTTGATTGCCTCAGAATGCCCAACAAACACGGGAACACGTACACAAGTTGCCGTGACTTTAATTTTCGGATCCATAATCTTTTTGGTTTCGGCGACCATTTTCCATTCTTCTTTGGTGGTGCCATCGTCCATCATAACGTCGATTTGTGGAATCACGTTGAATGCGATCTGTTTTTGAAACGTCTTTGGGGGAACGTCAGTGACAGGATTATAGATAGATTTGGTTTGATCCCATAATTCATCCATCCCTTCGCGACCTGCACCAGACACAGATTGATAGGTCGACACAACAACACGCTTAATTCGTGCGCGATCATGCAACGGCTTTAGCGCAACCACCATCTGTGCTGTGGAGCAGTTCGGATTTGCAATAATATTTTTCTTGGCATAGCCCATGATCGCATCGGCGTTCACCTCGGGTACGATCAATGGTACATCTGGATCATAGCGATATAGGGAACTATTATCGATAACGACACAGCCGGCTGCTGCCGCTTTGGGGGCAAATTCCTTGGTCGCTTCGGATCCGATTGCAAACAACGCAATATCCCAGCCCTTAAAATCAAAGCTTGCCAAATCACGCGTGATCAACGTTTTGTCGCCAAAGCTGACCTCGGACCCTAGGGATTTTCGGCTGGCCAATGCCGCGATTTCATCAATGGGAAAGGCACGTTCTTGCAAAATGTTCAACATTTCGCGGCCAACGTTCCCTGTGGCACCGACGACGACAACTTTGTATCCCATTATATGGCTCCTCTTGGGTGGATAGACTAAGCGTAGGTCAATAACAGATCGACGCATGATAGGAAATGTTAATCAATGCGATCTTGCGCAAATAAATATATCCCCAACGATACCGCCAAAGTCACCAGATAAAACAGCAAGAGACTGTCATAAATTTCCGCCCCCTGATGACCCATCGCAACAGCGGATTTTTGCAAATTGCCTGTCACATATTGAAACAGACCGACACCACCTATCCCAAACATATTCATCAATGTGACACCACGCCCTGTTAAATGCGGCGGGACAAAGCTGCGCCCGTGGGCCACCATCACAGGATAGGCCATGCCAAAAAACCCAATGATCGAAAATGCGGCAACGGCCAAGGGATAACTGTGATAGCCCATCTGCCACAGCACTGCGATTGCGCAAAATGACACAAAGTTGCCAGTAAATACGACCCATTTGCGCGTTCCGAACCACCGATCCATTGGACCATAGGCAAAGGTTCCAATGATCATAGCAATGCTCATGATCATGCTTGCAGTGGCAATTTGGCTTTGCGACGCGTTAAACGTATCGCCCAGATATGGGCCGATCCACAATCCGCGCAGTCCGATGACGGGGGCGTAATGCACAAACATCAATGGTAAAATCAACCACAACGCGGGCAACCGCAATAAATCAATAAACCCGCCCTGTTCCTGCGATGGAACAGTATGTGGGTTTTTGACGAACAACAAAATCCCACAAGATACGATCGCGGACATAATCGCCAACCCTGTTAGCGCACCACGCCAGCCCAAAACATCAACCACCCAGGCCAAAGGAACCGATCCAGCCAAGTTCCCCAATGACCCAACACCAATCATCACGGCCGCAAGACTTGCGAACACTTTGGGCGAATAAACGCGGGCAAAGATGTAATAGGCGGCCATTAATACCGGCGAACACCCGATGCCGATCAGCACCATTGCCATATGTAAATGCCAAGACGTCGTTGCAAATGCAAACACCAATGCCCCACCAGCACCACCAACAAAAAACAGCCCCGCAGCCATACCGCGCGGGCCCAGCTTGTCTAACCCTGCACCAACAGGAATTTGCATGATTGAAAATGACAAAAACCACAATGCCGACGATGTCGCCAAATCATCAGGTGTCACGCCCAAATCTGCAGACAGCACGCCCGTCAGAACAGCCAAGAAACTGCGGAAAAACTGGCTTAGCACATAGGCAAAGCATAATAAAATGATGCCCGCTACCACTGGTGTGCCCTAGCCAAACACCCGCTTATGACCGCAAGTTTTTGGCAGAATTCTTAATTGCCGCATATTGTCCAGAGGGACGGTAACACCACAAATAGTCGGGCAAGACAGATGTCAGGCTAACAGGTTCAATCGCCAGATCCGCGAATGATTTTGCACCCTCGGATACAACATTATCGCGACTCAGGTTTTTCAATTGGTCGCGCGTTAACAGCGAATTTGTAAACAGACCTGCCGTCAAAGTCTGCGCCATATCAAAGCCGAATGCCATCATTCCCGCGACAAAGCCGGGCATGGCAACAATCAACCGGCGGCGTTGGATAACGCCTAGCATTGTTTGCATCAACTCGCGGAATGTTGCCACATCCGGACCCCCCAGTTCAAAGGTCCCTTGAACGCAATCAGTTGTTAATGCCAGCTCGGCCACCCGCGCCACGTCATCGACATAGACGGGTTGGAATTTTGTGTCTGCCCCAGCGATGGGCACAACCGGTGACCGCGCGGCCATGGTTGCAAAGCGATTGAAAAATTCATCTTCTGCACCAAACACAACGGATGGGCGCAAAATAATCGCATCTGGCATATGGCGTAAAACACCGGCCTCACCGGCCGCTTTGGTTTGCGAATATAGGCTGTCAGAATTTTCATCCGCGCCAATGGCCGACACATGGACCATTTTGCCGATCCCTTGTGCGGCGGCCATTTTTGCAATCCGCTCTGCGCCATCCGCCTGGACCGCGGAAAATTTGTTTTTACCGCTTTCGTTCAGAATACCCACACAGTTCACAACCGCATCACAGCCAGCCATCACAGACGCGACCGAGGTGTCATCACGGATATTGCACAGGACCGGTTCGACCTGACCAACGGTGCCGTAAGTTTTGACAAATATGGCCTCGTTTGGGCGACGCACTGCAACGCGAACACGCCACCCCGCCTGCGCCATACGCCGCGCGATATAACGCCCTACAAATCCGGATCCGCCAAAAATTGTGACCAACTGTGTCATGTGTTTCCCTCGGCTTTCATAATCTCTTTCGTCATTACCGCGCATTTTCCCGTGAAACAAGATGAATGCGCCCAAGACAATCACATTCGTCTCAACGAATACAACGAATGCGCGGCGAGGATTGTTATAAAAAATGTTAAAACGCACGATAAACAAGATTGACTCTTGTCACAGCTGGGACTAGACAGCGCACATCGACACCTGCCCAGGTGGCGGAATGGTAGACGCGCTAGCTTCAGGTGCTAGTGCCTGTATGGGCGTGGAGGTTCAAGTCCTCTCCTGGGCACCAAAACTCACTCGACATTTTGATAAAAGTAAGCAAAACCAGAGCATTGGGTTTTGCGCTGGACCATTTTTGGGACCGCTTTTGGGACCGCTTCGTCGATTTCAGTGTGCTAATTGTCAGGTTCGGGTGCGTGTTTGCGCTTGCTTGCGGTGAGGATTGTGGGAACAGTACCTACCATGACTAATGATGTGCCCCTAAAGCTTCCTAGATATGTCTTCCGCCGTGCCAATGGCAGCTTCCGGTATAAGCGTAATGTCCCTCTGCGCCTGCGGGGACTGTTGGGGAAAGACACCCTGTATCGTCAGTTAGGGGACAGCTACCGAGAAGCTATGCAGAACCTTTCCCAGGTCCATGCTCAAGTAGAAGCTATCTTTGCCCAAGAAACAGAACTGTCAGCCCGTCAACGGAGCCTGAACATCATCAGAGGTGCTCTCGGGGATGAGGTGGCAGATATAGTCTTGGCCAAAGCCGTGCCAGAGTACTCCGATATCGAAGACGCCCTGAACGACTTGGGCAAGAGCCTACATGCAAAAAAGTTCCCACAGGACATTGTGGAACAGGTCTACACAGGACAGCTGCGGGCGGATGCCCTGAGCTTGGATAAAGTTCTTTCGGAATACGCTGAGTTCAAGTCAGATAGTCCTAAGGCGCATAAGGAAATCACACAGAGGGTCACTCGTCTGCGCAAAGACATGATTGCCATCTTTGGCAAACAAAAGCTGCAGTATGTACCTCTGACTGATATCACACGAGCAGATGCCAATGCGCTGCGGGACCACTTACTGGCTCGGGTCTCACCTAACAGTGCAGTCCGTATGTTGTCAGTGCTCAAGGCAGCCGTGAACTTTGCCATAACAGAGCACAGTCTGCATATGCACAGTCTTTGCCACAGGATGAAGGACAAGCTCAGAAACACGGGTTGCCCAGAAGCGATATCCATGGCTATCTTGGGTCATAGTGCAAACACAGTCGCAGCAAACTATGGCTCGGGCTATGCACTGGAGGTCATGCAGGAACATATGGAAAAGGTATGGGGCAGTTAAAATGACAAGAATGATTGTAGCGCTGTTGTTCAGTTTTTGTTTACCACAGGCAGTCCAGGCACAAAACATATTCCAGAGATTAGTGCAGCCAGACGAGGTTGCTCCAGAGACTACCCCACAGGCTCAGCCCGAAACAGCTCCTGAACCTGAGCCTGAACCCACACTACGTGATGTCGTTAAACGAGAAATTAGCGACTACCCAGTGGTGCAATGGCAAGAGGAGTATCAAGGCCGAGCTGCCTGCATAGAACGGTTACAGCTCTATTACGACCAAGCCCTGCTAGCAGGGACATATACAATTCCGCAATCAAGTGACTGGCTCGAGGTCTATCCCGAAGGTACTCGGCAGATCTACATATGTGATGGTGCAAAACTCACGTACTATTTTGACAAAAACAATAACGTACCAAGTCGCTGGATGATGGTCCGTAATGCACTGGACCAGATCCTTGCCAGTAAATAAAACCAGTCAATAAAAAAAGAGGACCCATGAGGGCCCTCAGGTCGAGGCGCTCTGTCCGAGCGCAGTGAGCCTTTACCATCAGCCATAACCATCCAAATTGCAACTCTTTCTTGGCACGTGGGGACCAAGCGTAGCGCAGGACACATGAAATAAGTCCAGAAGTTTGCAATATTTTGTGGATATTTTTTAATTTTCCCTGCGAAGTCGAAGCATCAATCGGCTAAATCCAACTGCGCCACAACTAAGAAATCCAAGAGAAAATCCACGTCAAAATTGGCTTTGTGTCGATGGCCAAAATCCGACTGAAATATCCGAAATTTGGCCCTTTTTCCCAAAAACCTAACCCATTGATATTACGCAATAAAATAATAACCGCCGTAAAAGAAGAATACATCTGTTCTTCGACGCACCCGTTTGCGCTGCCTTTTGGCGTGCAAACCAGACAAGTTTTTTCAAAAATCGAGGTACAAAATGACCAATCCAAACACAGTAGACATCACCACAAAAGATACATTCGAACAGTCCGTATGCGCACAATTCCCGACCTGCCTACACGAGCACGTCGAACACGAACTGTTTTACCATCGGGTTGAGCTAGAGCGAGGACAAATGTCCAAAGAAGAGTTCACGAGCGGGGTCGTGCGCATCGCCCGTTATCATGAAAAATGGCAGGCACAGCTAGAACAGGACAAACTCATTTTTTGGGGCATCCAAGAGCTCCTAGATCAGGGTACATTCAAGGATGCATCACAGATTGCCACAATCACGCACGAAATCGAACGAGGTGAGGAAAGCCTCCTTGCACGGTTCATTTGCTTTCAGCCGGTGAAAAACTCGCTTGACGCAGCTCTATCGTTCCTCGCATGGCAACACATGAAAGCACTGGTCGAACTGGAAAAGGAATTCGATGTTTGCTTAGACCACATGCGTGAGGCCAAAGAGCCAGAATTCTACGGTACATCAGAAAGCATGATGACGATCATCAATTTCTCTGTGATGTCAGAGTAACAACCCCACCAAACAACAACAGACACGTAACAGCAGTAGGGTCCTCGGAGGCTCTACTGGAAGAGGTATTTTTATGTATGAACAAGATGATGAATACATCTGCCTGATCGAAGACGATCACAACGATATTACCACCGAAACTCAGCCTGACCCAAATAAATGGCAGAGCTTCGAACTTACCCTACAGGAGCTAGACTGTGCTTCTGGGGTGTGCTGGCATCCTGCCGCCGCAAACAAAATTGCATCACCCAGAAAACCCACTGTCGAACAACGCCTACAGGCAATTCGCCAAGACGTTGCCAGTTGGTTTGTTCAGCTCGATGGCAAGTTCATCCCTGCAACGAACAAAGACAGTCGGCTGGGGACAGGAGAAATCGAAAAAATCTTGCCGCAGATGCTTGCAGAACGGTTCCCAGATAATGACTTGGTGGAACGGAATGCAGGCAAGCTCGCCTACGCAGCCATATATGGCACGGCACCGGATCCACGGGCATCGTTCGGGGTCTACTCTGGAAAGGCATATCCAGCACCAGGAAACCCGTCGCACAGGCTGTACAGAAACGGACTGTGGGACCTGAACACATGGCGGCGACCTGCCTATCGTAGTCTACGTCCTTCGTCAGATTTTGCCGATCAGCACTGCCCATTCCAGAGCATGCTCGAGTTTGCAATCCCTGACACATCGCAACGAACGATGCTGCTGGATTGGATTGCTTGGAACCTACAAAACGAGGGCAGTAAACCCAACTGGGCGATCATGCTCTATTCAGAAACAAAGGGTACAGGCAAATCAACCGTGGCAAAAGTGCTGACAGCGCTGTTTGGCCTGGAAAACACTGCATCGACGAATGGCATCAAACCACTCACCCAACGCTTCTCTGCCGATACACTTGATCGCAAACTCGTGGTGGCCGAGGAAGTGCATATTTCCAGTCACTCGACGGAAGGAAACGCACTGAAGGATCTAATCACGAATACTGTTGTGTCGGTAGAGCGCAAATACCAGCCAATCGTCAGTATCCCACAACGATCATGCTTTTTGTTCATGACCAATCATAAACCACTATGGCTCGAGGGGGGCGAACGCCGATACTACATCATCGATATGGACCACGATGGACATGCACAAGGTGACAAAAACGAAGAGTTCTACACGCTTGCTGCGGCCATAAACGAGCAAACACAGAACCCACAATACATCCGGGATCTGTATGAGCGACTGATGACCAGAAAGCTAACTGCTGCATTTGACACGAAAAATATGCGTTTCAATGAAAATGCCACGCCAATCATGCGGGAGCTACAGGCAAACTCAGGCAACGAGGGCGAACAGGTCCTCACGTCGATCCTCGCTGAGCACAACTGTTCGATTGTCCTTAGCGAAGATTTCCCCGATCTGATTGCGCACCTACGCCTGCGAAATGCCAACTCGCTGCGTAACATGCTTGCCAAACTCGGCTGGGAGGCTCGCCGGATACGATTTGGGGGCGCCCAGTACCGGGCGTGGTGCAAGAAAGACCTGGAAATCGAAAACGGGAGGGTAAAACACAACGACCTTGCGAACAGGTACCATCCGGATGCGGCGAAGAGCGGGTATGCATGGTTCGACTTAGGGTTCTACGTAAACACCAGCTGGAAACGCCTCCGGCAAGAACGTCTTGTCAAAAACCATAGGAAAAATGACGACGACTATGCCGCCATAAGTACGTCTAGCTGGGATAACTCTGAGGGTATGTATGGCCCGTTCGCCGACAGCACTACGCATCTTCGCCTGCAAGCTCGCACCCAAGATGAACTGGACGGTCTTGTTGCAAAAAACACCGTATACCTAGTGGAACTTTAGATCATGGAGTGGCTGCCAGATGATGTATCAGATAAATCAGTCGAATGGTGGCAAGACACTTTTGCCAACCACGCCGAACTACTCGAGCAAAAAATCCAGAACTACCTGCAACAAGCGGAGGCGACATCGGATGGTTGTCTGGAACTTGGTACAAAAGAGTGTCCAGCAAGGATACAATGGCGAGGGAAACGTATGCGGGTGTATCAGCTCGTCGCATTGGCAGAAGCCGCCCAAGTACCGCTACCCACATCTGTCGTACGGCACCTGTGCAACAATCGGGCTTGCGTCAATCCACGGCACCTCGCCGTAGGCACACAAGCACAAAACCTGTTCGACCAGCGGCAAAAACGAGCGAGTGACATTGCCCAAACCTGGTTACATCCATAAAGGGTTTTGCTGTCCTGCTGCCTCGCTGGCTCGGGATCGCCCGAACACCAATAAAATATGAACATACGGCCCTCATTGTCTAAGTCAGTGGGGGCTTTTTTGCGCCTCATGTCGGTTTTTGCCGTCTCGGACGCAGCCGTAAAACCGAGAAAATCCGAGCATCTATGATGGTACAATCATAAAGGAGTTTACCATCATGATACCAACCTTTGTTCTGCTCGCTGTGGCGGGCGGAGGACTTCGTCTTGCGCTGAACCTGGCTGTTCGGCGTAAACTTGGGCTTTCCCTAGGACTGCCGCCCATACTTGCTCTGGCTGTGTTGTGCTCATCGCAGCCTTCGATGACATCCCAGAGCATCAGTTCCAAGTGGATGAGGTCTTTGACGACCATGTCACTGGGGTAGCCCTCACAGGACCCCTCGCCGGGGGATACGGCGAGCCAGAGCTTGGGATGATTGTTCAGGTCATCCCCCAGGGAACACCAACAGACAGCTAACACAGGCTGTCAAGGAAGGGCTTAAACCCTGACCCTCGTTGTTCCCAATCACAAATCTTCCAATCAACTCACAAACCGGGGCAATTGCCCCAATAGGAGACATCATCATGTCCACACAGATAAAGTATGCCTATCGTCGGCATAACACCTGGGTCTATCGCAGGACCTATCCCAAACATCTGCAGGAGGTCTTGGGCGCTAGCTTCAAGCAATCCCTGAAGACCACAGATGCCACCACAGCCAAGGCCCGAGTGGCAGAGCTGAACCAAACCTATCAATCCATCGTAAAGGAGGCAGAGGCCCATGTATCTGCACATACTGACAAAGCTACCACAGATATCCATACTGGGGCTCTTGGACATCCTGTGGTACGTCCTCGATATCAGCCTCTTCGTCTTTTGGGTGATAGGCGGGTAAAGGAGCTCGCAGCAAACTACCTGACCCAGCAGGCAGAGCGCTTGCGTCCTGGCAGCTACAAGGCAGTGCGGTTTGCGATTACCTTGTTGACATCTGAATGTGCAGAGGATCACATAGGAGCCCTAAACACAGTGACAGGGAGAGAGGTCGTTTCCCTCATAGGCGCTCTCTCTCCCAACATCCGCAAGTACAAGGATGGTAAAGGAGCGAGCCTGCAAGACCTCGCTAGGCTGTCACAGCAGGTCGAGCCTGACACCAAGCTCACCCCTCAGACCCAATCCCGTATCCTAAAGCACATGCAGCAGTTCCTTGATTGGTGTGTGCAGGAGGATGAGTTTGAAGCAAACCCCTGGGAAGATTTGCGTGTCAGGGACAGGCCAGAGATCCGTCCACATCAGGTACTAACGGACGAGCAGGTGCTGACACTGCTACAAGCCAAAGACAGGGTGCTCTCGGGTGCCCTTTTGTTTGGGCTGCTGACAGGTATGCGCTCAGGTGAGGTCTGTGGGCTGATGGCAGAGGATGTGACGCAGAAGGGCAACCTCAGGCGGTTCATCCACATCCGCCCCAATGACCTAAGACAGCTGAAGTCCAAGGCAGCCGAGCGGGAGGTGCCGCTGCATGACAGGCTCGTGCAGCTCCTGGATACATGCCTACCACGTAAGGGGAGGCTGTTTCCCTACCTCACAGTCGACAGGGTTGTCAAAGCCTATGCGAGGCTCAGGCGGCGGCACCCAGAGTTAGGGG
>CBFHVU010000034.1:0-19136 GCA_965659465.1 uncultured Paracoccaceae bacterium
CCCCTTCGATATGCAGGCCGATGGCGCTGACACAGGGGTCGTTTAGCGCATGCATTGCCAGATCAACCAGATCCACCCGCGCCTGATTGCCTGCGGTCAAGGCATAGGCAATCGGCAGGCCACGCCGCTGCATGGTTAGGTTGATCATCATATTCGAACTTTGTGTGACAATCGCCACCCCGCGGTCCGTCGGCGTCATGCCATGTTGATCAGGCCACACACAAACACGGTCTAATCCATTGATAAATCCGTAACAATTCGGCCCCAAAATGGGCATTGATCCTGCGGCATTGATCAAATCGGTTTGCAGTTGTGCGCCGTCCGCTGTTTCTGCTGCTGCCTCGGAAAACCCCGAGGCAAAGCAAACAGCCCCGCCCGCGCCCATGTCAGACAGTGTACGAATAATATCAATCGTGGCATGGCGATTTACCGCCACATAGGCCACATCGGGGACAAAGCCCAGATCATCCAAGGCAGGCACCGTTTGATCGGCCCCCACGATTTCTTTGCTAGGGTGAATGGCCCATATCGGCCCGTCAAAGCCGAATTTGCGGGCCTGTTCAATCACCGCCTGACCCCATGCGCCGCCGCCAATCACAACCAAATTGCGTGGCGACAACACACGGGACAAATGCACATTTGCTTGATTTTGTTGCATAGCTGCGCGCACCCCGCCTAGGCCCCCAAGGGGCGCAATAAATCACGGCTGATGATGTGGCGCTGAATTTCCGAGGTGCCATCCCAAATGCGTTCGACCCGCGCATCGCGCCAGAATCGTTCAATGGGATAATCATCCATCAACCCCATGCCCCCGTGAATTTGCAATGTCGCATCCGTAACACGCGCCAACATTTCGGTGGCATATAGTTTCGCACTAGCAATTTCGCGGTTTGCGGGCAACCCCTGATCCAGCCGCCATGCCGCCGACAATGTCAGCCAATCAGCCGCATCAATTTCGGTGATCATATCGGCCAGCTGAAAACTAACCCCCTGAAATTTTCCGATTTGTTGGCCAAATTGTTTCCGTTCCGCCGAATAATTCAACGCATAATCAAAACAGCGTCGCGCGCGGCCCACCGACATGGTGGCCACCGTGATCCTCGTGGCATAAAGCCATGTGTTCATCACGTCAAAACCGCCATCAACTTCCCCTAACACCTGGGCATCAGGTAAACGGCAATCATCAAATTCAAGGATCATGTTTTTATAGCCACGGTGGCTGACCGATTTGTACCCGTCCCGAATGGTGAAACCGGGTGTGCCGCGATCGACCAAAAACGCCGTGATCCGTTTTTTGGGGCCTTTGGGGGTTTGGTCTTCGCCTGTGGCGATGAACACGATAATGAAATCTGCGTGTTCAGCCCCTGAAATAAAATGTTTCGTGCCGTTGATCACCCAATCCCCGCCATCGCGCAGGGCGCTGCATTTCATGCCCCGCACATCTGATCCTGCATCGGGTTCGGTCATGGCCAGCGCGTCCATACGTTCACCACGCACCGCAGGTAATAAATATCGTTCAATCTGATCGCCTTCACAGGCCATCAAGATATTTTGCGGCCTGCCAAAGAAATGGTTTAGCGCCATCGACCCGCGCCCCAATTCGCGTTCAACCAGCGCAAATTCCAAATGGTTCAATCCTGCGCCGCCCACGGACTGCGGGAAATTGCAGGCATAGAACCCTAAATCAATGCATTTTTGTTTGATATCTTGGGCAATGTCATGCGGCACCTCGCCCGTGCGTTCCACCAGATCTTCGTGCGGATAGATTTCATTTTCGACAAAGTCGCGCACAGTGGATACGATCATGTCCTGTTCTTGGGTCAATCCAAATTGCATATCGGGATCCTTTATGAAAACTGCTGCAGCGCTGTGGCAACTGCGCCCACGGGCGGGCATGATTTGCGGGTGTCCAAACTGACGTGCAACATAAACTGCGACGCTGTCGCCAAAACGGTGCCATCGGCACGTTTCATTTCATGGGCCAGCTTTAATTTTTTGCCCTCGGACAATTCGACGGTGCTGTCCACGACGATGTGATCACCTGCATGGGTTTCGTTCAGAAACTTAATCGACGTTTCGACGGTGAAATAACTGTGCCCCGCCGCCAGATAGGCATCATCGACCCCCACGGCCAACAAAAACCCATCGGCCGCATCGCTGAACACTTGGCCATAGCGGCCTTCGTTCATGTGGCCGTTGCCGTCGGTCCAATCCACTGGCACAATACGGGACTGCGTGCGCAGGGTTTTGGCCGGTATCTGTTGCGGGATCATGGTTTTTTCATGGTCTTTGATCAACGTGCCGGCAGCCTTGCCCTGTTGTTTCAGCGCGCGCATCATAGCCACCAAATTGTTGTCGCGCATACGTTCCAATTCACGGATAGAATGCGCACCCGATTGGGCATCGGATTGATCGGCGATCATCTGCACCAAATCATCGGTCAATTCCGGAACATCCATCAATTTGGTCCAAGGCCATTCCAGACAGGGGCCGAATTGTGCAATGAAATGCGCCATGCCCGCCTCTCCTCCGGCGATGCGATAGGTTTCAAATAACCCCATCTGCGCCCACCGCAGGCCAAAGCCATAGCGGATGGCATTATCAATTTCTTCGGTCGTGGCGATCCCATCTTTGATAAGCCACAGGCCTTCGCGCCAGACAGCCTCTAGGAAACGATCAGCGATATGGGCATCAATTTCTTTGCGCACATGCAGCGGATACAGGCCAACACTGGTCAACATTTCCTTGGCGCGGGTCAGATGGTCGGCACCGGTCTGTTCGCTTGGCACAACCTCGATCAGGGGTAACAGATAGACAGGGTTGAACGGATGGCAGACCATAATCTGATCGGTCCGATCCGATTTTTCCTGCAATTCCGATGGTTTAAACCCCGATGTTGACGAACCGATGATGGCATCTGCACGACAATGGGCTTGGATTTCGGCCAAGACCTTGTGTTTGATGTCCAAACGCTCTGGCACGCTTTCTTGGATCCAATCGGCCTGTGCGACGGCCTGTTCTATGGTGTCGCAGACTGTAATCGTGCCTTCGTTCGGCATGGCCGTGTCGTATAACATCGGCAATGCGTGCCGCGCATTTTTCAATACTTCGTCGATTTTGCGCTTGGCTTGCGGATCAGGGTCGAACATGTGGACGTTCCATCCGTTCAATAAAAACCGCGCAAGCCAGCCACCGCCGATTACGCCCCCACCAATAATTGCCGCTGTTTTTGTCATATCGTTGGTTCCATTCTTAATGGTGCGCGATGTATTCAATCCACGCACAGTATTGCGGTTTGACCATTTTCAAAGGTCGCATAACATCCAAAATATGGGGTCAATGGTGTACAAACCTGCCCCTCGGCCAAGCAATGTCCCGTGCAATCGGCCGAACTGACACAGGACGCGCCTGCATCAGGTGTGGGCGTCTGGCAAATCAATTGCCCAAAGCCCCCAACAATCATCTGTCCCCCTTGTGACACACAGGCTTGATCACCCTTGGACATATCGGTGTCATTCACCGACGTTACATCCTCGGGCTGGCAGGCCAGCAAAACAGCAAAGGCCGCGATTATGATCCATCGCATGGCTAGACCATCCTTTCGGTGTTGCCATCGACGGCAATGGCCTGCCCTGATATGGATCGCGCCGCATCTGACGCCAAAAACACCGCAGTGTCGGCGATTTCATCGGCCGTAACAAACCGTTTCATCGACACGCCGTCGGTATAGGTGGCACGGATGTCATCGATGCTGACACCTGCCGCTGCACTCTCGATCGCAAGCACGCGTTCCATGCGTGGACCTGCAACCGCACCGGGACAAATGGCATTGACGCGTATCCCCTGCGGACCCAATTCCATGGCCAAGGTTTTCACCAACCCCACCAATCCCCATTTTGCCGCGACATAGGGCGACCGGTTCGGCACGCCCCAGAGCCCCGAGGTCGATGACATCACAATGATGCTGCCCTGCCCCTGCGCACGCATCCGCCGCGCCGCATTGCGACAGCATAGAAATGCCCCGTGCAGATTGACCGAAACACTATCGGCCCAGTCTTGATAATCCAGCTGATCCATGGGACCTGCGGGACCACCGGTGCCCGCATTCGATATGGCCACATCAATTGTACCAAAGCGGTCATCAACAGCGTCGAAAAACCCGTCCATGGCAGACTGATCGCGCACATCGACCTGCGTGACTAATGCCGAGGGCATCACCTGCATCGCCTGCCCGACCGCTGCCGCATCGGCATCACAAATGGCGACCTGATCACCAAGTGCGGCAAAGCGTTGGGCCATGACCCAACCGATGCCACTGGCCCCGCCCGTAATGACAACCGTCCGCGCCACGCCCTAGCCCCGCGGTGCGCGTTTGGTCAGGCCCAGTTTATCGCGGACCTCTTGCGGGCCGATCACACGCGCGCCCAGATTTTCAATGATGACTTTGGCGCGTGCCACCAATTGTTCGTTCGTGGCCAACACGCCCTTGTCCAGCCACAGGTTGTCCTCTAGCCCGACGCGCACGTTACCACCTGCCAGAACCGATGCCGCGACATAGGCCATTTGGTTGCGCCCAAGGCTGAACGCGCTGAACGTCCAGTTGTCTGGCACATTATTCACCATGGCCATAAAGGTATTCAAATCATCCGGCGCACCCCATGGCACGCCCATGCATAATTGTACCAAAACATCCGGTTCCAACACCCCATCGGCCACCAACTGCTTGGCATACCACAGATGGCCGGTGTCAAATGCCTCAACCTCGGGTTTGACCCCCGCTTGGGTCATCATGCGGCCCATGGCCTGCAACATACCGGGGGTGTTGGTCATGACATAATCAGCCTCGGCGAAATTCATGGTGCCACAATCCAGCGTGCAGATTTCTGGCAGACATTCCAGAACATGTTCAACACGTTCCGCCGCGCCAATCATATCTGTGCCCTCGGCCACGGGAAACGGTGCCTCGGTCCCGCCAAAGATAATATCCCCGCCCATCCCCGCGGTCAGGTTTAACACCACATCCACATCCGCGTCCCGAATGCGGTCGGTGACTTCGCGGTAATAGTCCAATTTACGGCTGGGCTTGCCCGTTTCCGGATCGCGCACATGGCAGTGCACCACTGCAGCACCTGCCTTGGCCGCTGCAATCGCGCTGTCGGCGATTTCTTTGGGGCTGCGCGGTACATGGGGGCTACGATCTTGGGTGCCGCCCGATCCGGTTACGGCACACGTGATAAACACATCTCGGTTCATGGTTAATGGCATCTGATGGCTCCTTTGTTTTCATCAGACTACGCCTAGACAGAAATTTATTTTTGCCGTATTCGTCAATTATTATGCAAAAATGGTCAATCACTCCAAACACACCCCTGCGTATCGCATTCGTTCTGTTTGATCAGTTTTCCAACCTGTGTCTGGCAAACTGCTTGGAACCCCTGCGCGCAGCAAATGGGTTTGCGAAATCGCCTGTCTTTGAATGGAGCTTTCATACCCCGGACGGCAGGCCTGTCGCCTCCTCCTCTGGCCTGCCCATTTTGCCCAATGCCGCATCCAATGAATGCCCGCCCTGTGACTATGTCTTTGTTTTAGCGAGCTATAATCACTTGGACCATGACACCCCATTTAACCGACGGATCTTACGCCAATTTGCCCAACGGGCGCAGGTCGTGATCGGTTTGGATACGGGTCCATGGCTGATGGCCGCCGCTGGCCTGCTGGATGGCCGCCGCGCCACGCTGCATTGGGACGTCCTTAATGATTTTTCAGAAAAATTCGGCAATACAGATGCGCTGCGTCATCGCGTTGTTTGGGATGGGTCGCGCATCACCTGTGCAGGTGCGATGTCTGCCTTTGATTTAACCCGCGATCTGATTCGCCGCCATTTGGGAAATGCCATGGCGCTGGATGTCGATGCCTTGTTTTTACGCGATGACCCAACCGCGCCAACCCCACGTCGCTATGACCAAACGCGTCCAACATCGGTACAACGCGCCATCGCAAAGATGCATCAAAATATCGAAACGCCGCTATCTTTGGCCCAAATCAGCGATCAAATCGCCTGTCCCCCAAAAACATTATCGCGCCGCTTTGCAAAAACGATAGGGGCCAGTCCCGGTGCCGTCTATCGCCACATCCGCCTGACACATGCCCGCCACTTGGTTGAAACCACGGCGCTCAATATGTACGAAATTGCGCTGCGCTGCGGCTACGACAGCCCGGCGGCCCTAACCCGCGCTTACAAAGCACGGTTTGGCAACCCACCGCGTGACACACGCAGGGTGTGATTACCCCCGAAACCCCGTTGCGACCACAAATTTTTCGGAACTATCAGACCGACTACTTGGTGGCTTGACATTGACAACTTTGGTGAATTTTTGTTTCAGCAAAACCTGTAATTCACCTTCGGCGCCACCGGCCAAAACCTTGGCAACAAATGTGCCACCAGGCGTCAGAACGTCAAAGGCGAAATATGCCGCCGCCTCACACAGTGAAATAATGCGCAAATGGTCCGTCTGCTTATGGCCCGAACTTGATGCAGCCATATCCGACATTACAACATCCGCAGGACCATTTAGCCATTCCTTGACCTTGGCATCTGCATCATCTGACATAAAATCCAGCTGGTGAATTTGGGCCCCGGCGATCGGCTCGACCTCTTGTAAGTCGACACCCAAGACAGTGCCCACAGCCTTATCAGATCTCTCGCCCAACGCATTGATCCGCTTGACCGCCACTTGGCACCATCCGCCTGGTGCACAGCCCAAATCGACCACGCGCGCGCCCGGCACCAAAAACCTGAATTTATCATCCAATTCTAAAATCTTAAACGCCGCACGCCCACGATAACCTTCGACTTTTGCGCGCTTAACATATGGATCATTCAACTGCCGCTGTAACCACTTGACCTGACTGGTTGTCCGCCCGCGCGCAGATTTCACACGCACGGTCAATTCACGCTGCCCACGTCCCGACGAATTCTTAGTCTTTTTTACCATCTGTCTTTCATTTTTGTAAAAATACTCACATCCCAACCGCTGCAATGGGCACAACGCCTAGAATGGACCATCCTCCAAAACCCCATCCGCGCTCATCTGCGCGTATAACAATCCTTCACGCAGGCCCCGATCGGCCACCGATAAACGATCCGTCGGCCATGACCGCAACAGCGCTTGCAAAATCGCTGACCCCGACATGATCAAGGCCTGCCGGTCATGTCCGATACGCGGATCCGCCTTGCGCCCCTGCGGTCCCAAATCCAGATAACTGTTGATAACCCGATCAATCTGATCCGACGTCATACGCAACCCGTCCACCTTGGTGCGATCATATCGCTTTAATCCCAAATGACTGGCCGCGACCGTGGTCACAGTCCCTGATGTTCCAATAATCTGGAAACCCTCCCGACTTTGTTCATCCTTATAGGGCGCGAAATCGGCAAGCTTTTCTTCGAAATAACAACTCATCAAAGCGTAGCGTGCGGCATCATCCTCGACATCGTTAAAATGATCACGCAAGGTTGCGACACCTAAGGGAACCGAAATCCAATCCACCACTTTGGCCGATGGAAACGGTGAAGTCTTGGAATGGAACCCAGCATGTAACCGCATGATTGCGCGGGGCCGTTCAAACCGTGGCACAGATGACAAATCGATCCACACCAGCTCGGTCGATCCCCCCCCAATATCGACCACCAACAGTTGTTCCGTTTTTGTGCTGACCAAAGGTGCACAGGAAATAACTGCCAAACGGGCCTCTTCCTCGGGGGAAATGATTTCCAACCGAATACCAGATTCGCGCTCTACCTGCCGGATAAATTCCTTGGAATTGCTGGCACGGCGACAGGCCTCGGTCGCGACCAAACGCATATGTTTGACGCGATGTTTTTTTAATTTTTGCTGGCACACGCGCAACGCCTGTATGGTGCGCTGCATCGATCCGCGATGCAATCGACCATATTTTTCCAACCCGGCGCCAAGCTGCACCGACTTTGAAAAACTGTCTACAACATGAAACTGGCTGCCCTTGGGTTGGGCAATCAGCATGCGACAGCTATTTGTTCCCAAATCCAACGCGGCATAAAGCTCGGTTGGATTCAGGGTATGGGGCACGGGGCTCTCTACCGGTTTCGGGAATGCGCCCGTACCTTTTGGACGCTTGGGCGCCATGACGTCACGCCCTCCTATGTTTAAGTTACCGTTAGGATACGCCTCATTCGTCGACATCGCAAGTCATCTGTTTGAAAAATAACCACTTGTATCGATTCATAATGATATTAAATTATTTGATCAATCCTTCCCTGTTCATCGACCCACGCATAAGTTAATTTATCAAAGGTCGCGGAATGCCGCGCACCTGTCGAAAATCGACACAAACAAGGCGGCATCCTGCCGTACATCCCGTAACAGGATCAAGAGGGAATCAGACATGCCAGAGGTAACGATCATTTATTGGCGCGATATGCCGGCACAGGTCATTGTTGGCCGCGGTCGCAAAGGGTCAAAACGCTTGTTGGCCGAACGCTTTGAACAGGCCATCGACCGTGCCGCCATGAAGGGCGGCATGGACAGCACCGATGATTACCTGTCCGAATGGCGTAAATCTGATCCCGTGACAATAGAAGGTGACCCCGATGAAATCGCCGAGGCCGAGGCCCAGCGAATTGAGGCGGAATATGATCAAGAGCGCCTAAAGGCGCTGATCGCAAATGACGGCTGGGACTAAGGCCCTGATCAACTTATGGGAGGCCACAATGGCTTTGTTTAATTTCAAAAAGAAAGAAGAACCGCAAACGTCCAACCCCGAAATGGAAGCGTTTTTGCAGGGATTTTCGATAGAGGTCATGCCGCGCACAGCAGAAAAAGTTGCGGATTTCCGTGATATCCTGCCAACCGGCACCCGCGTCTATATCGCCCATATCGAAGGCACCCCAATCGAAGAAATGGTCGCCACCGCCAAACGGATTAACGCCGAAGGTTTCGACGTTATGCCACATTTTCCTGCGCGTATCATCAAAGATGCGGATACATTGGGTGACTGGATCGCGCGCTATCAAGGCGAGGCAAATGTGCGTCAGGCCTTGCTTCTGGCGGGCGGTGTGACAAACCCGCATGGAGATTTCGACAGCTCAATGCAGCTGCTGGAAACCGGCCTGTTTGACAAAGCCGGCTTTACACGCCTGCACGTGGCCGGCCACCCCGAGGGCAACAAAGACATCGATCCCGATGGATCGCACAAAAACGTGGATGCGGCACTTCAGTGGAAACAGAAATTTTCTGAAACAACCGATGCAGACATGGCCCTAGCAACCCAGTTCTGTTTTGATGCAAAACCGATCATCAATTGGGCCAATGATCTGTCCGACGCGGGCATCACATTGCCCATTCATATCGGCATTGCGGGTCCTGCAAAACTGCAAACCTTAATTAAATTCGCCATCGCCTGTGGTGTTGGCCCATCGCTAAAGGTTTTACAAAAACGCGCGATGGACGTGTCAAAACTGTTGCTGCCTTATGAACCAACCGAGGTTTTGGCAGAGCTGGCCGCCCACAAAGCCGCAAACCCGAACTTTAACATCGAACATGTCCACTTTTTCCCACTCGGCGGGATCAAAACGAATGCGACATGGGTCACAGAAAACGGCGGCGCTGCAGGCGTTCCGGTAAATGCAGCGTAAGGACATAAAAAATGGTTAAAACAGTTGTCGAATCCAAAACCAAAACAGCGATCTTAGGCTTTGATCAGCCGTTTTGCGTTATTGGCGAACGCATCAACCCAACAGGACGTAAAAAATTGGCCGCCGAACTTGAGGCAGGTGATTTCTCTACCGTTGAAAAAGACGCACTAGCCCAAGTCCTAGCCGGCGCAAATATCCTAGATATCAACGCAGGGGTTGTCTACAATTCAAACCCGAACCCAAACGAAACAGAACCGCCATTGATGACGGCGATTGTGAACTTGGTCCAAGGGCTTGTTGATGTTCCACTGTGCATCGATAGCTCTGTACCAGAAGCCCTCGAAGCAGGTCTGAAAGCTGCCGAGGGTCGCCCATTGCTAAACTCGGTCACAGGCGAAGAGGACCGCTTGGAATTCGTCCTGCCGTTGGTAAAGAAATATAACGTGCCTGTGGTCGCCATTTCAAATGATGACACCGGCATCTCCGAAGACCCCGACGTCCGTTTTGCCGTTGCGAAAAAAATCGTCGAACGCGCCGCTGACTTTGGCATCCCTGCACATGATATCGTCGTTGACCCGCTGGTTATGCCAATCGGTGCCATGGCGACCGCGGGACAACAAGTGTTTACACTGGTGCGTCGCCTGCGCGAAGAACTGGGCGTAAACACAACATGTGGCGCCTCTAACGTGTCATTTGGCCTGCCCAACCGTCATGGTATCAATAATGCATTTTTGCCAATGGCAATGGGCGCAGGTATGACATCTGCGATTATGAACCCAGTAGCTTTGCCAATTACGCAAGCCAAGATTGCGGAAAAGAAAGCAGAAGTCGAAGCCGCCGGCATTATTATCCCAGCTGACATGGATGATGAAACATTCGTTACAGTATTTGGCATGGGCAGCACTAAACCAAGAGCTGGCAAAGAAATGGAAGCTATCCGCGCAGCAAACTTGTTGACGAACAACGACCCACATGGCGCAGCTTGGATCAGCTTTAATAAACCTGCTGGTAGCTCAACAGATGGTGGACGTGGTGGTCGCCGTGGTGGACGGCGCCGCGGTTAATAACCTACATCAAGGGGGCTCTGCCCCCTTTGGCCTGCGGCCAATCCCCCGGGATATTTAACGACAAAAAATGTAACGATTTATTAATAATTTAATGAGATCGTTAAAGTACGGTACAGGCGGGGACGCCGATGACCGTGACAAGAAATGACCCTCTGTTTCCGTATCGAAGCAGAGGGTTTTTCATTTTTTGTCTAAAAATATCCCCGCCGGAGGCGTCGCGCGTCAGCGCGCAAGATAGAGTATGCACCCGCAAGGGTGCATTCCGCTTTATCGATTACATATGAACGGCGCGGCCATAGGCGTCTAGAACACTTTCGTGCATCATTTCCGACAGGGTTGGATGTGGGAACACTGTATGCATCAGATCTTCCTCTGTGGTTTCCAGTTGGCGACCAATGACATAGCCCTGGATCATTTCCGTCACCTCTGCGCCGACCATATGCGCTCCCAAAAGTTCGCCTGTTTTCGCATCAAAGACCGTTTTAACCAGACCTTCTGCCTCGCCAAGGGCGATGGCTTTGCCGTTGCCGATAAATGGGAAACGACCCACATTGATATCATAGCCCGCCTCTTTCGCTTTGGCCTCAGTTAAACCAACGCTGGCCACCTGTGGGTGGCAATAGGTGCAGCCTGCAATTGTGTTGGGTTTGATGGGATGAACCGTTTTACCAGCAATATGTTCTGCAACCATCATGCCTTCGTGGCTGGCTTTGTGCGCAAGCCAAGGCGCGCCGGCGATGTCTCCAATCGC
This sequence comes from uncultured Paracoccaceae bacterium, assembly GCA_965659465.1. GTDB lineage: Bacteria > Pseudomonadota > Alphaproteobacteria > Rhodobacterales > Rhodobacteraceae > CAJXSD01. Next base: position 11,492 of record CBFHVU010000034.1, read on the forward strand.
ATAAAGTCCGCTCACACCTGTGCGACAGTATTCATCAACGACGACATGGGTGCGATCAATTTTCACGCCCAACGCTTCGAGCCCAAGATTTTCGACGTTACCAACGATGCCAACTGCGGAAATCACGGTATCAAATTCGTGTTTTGTAACTTTTCCATTTGCCTCGATATGCGCCACAACCTTGTCTACTGAGCGATCAAGCTGTTTGACCATGGTTTTTTCCATGATTTTCATGCCCTGCTTTTCGAACTGTTTTTTCGCAAAGGCGGAAATTTCGGCATCCTCTACGGGCAGGACACGGTCCATGACCTCAACCACAGTGGTGTCTGCCCCCATGGTGTTGTAAAAACTGGCAAATTCAATGCCAATGGCGCCCGAACCGATGACCAATAATTTTTTGGGCATCCGCTTGGGTGTCAGTGCGTGTTTATAGGTCCAAACGCGTTCACCGTCGGCCTCAAGTCCCGGTAATTCACGCGCACGCGCGCCGGTGGCCAGCACGATGTTTTTACCGTTTAAGGTTTCACTGCCCTTGTCGGTCGTGACCACAACCTGTCCCGCCTTGGCGATTTTGGCGGCCCCCATGAAAACTGTGATCTTGTTTTTCTTCATCAGGTGGCCAATCCCCTGATTGAGTTGTTTGGACACAGCGCGTGAGCGTGCCACAACCGCATCCAGATCAAAACCGAGGTTTTGCGCAGACAGGCCAAATTCCTTGGCACGGTGCATCAGATGAAACACATCCGCAGAGCGCAGCAATGCCTTGGTTGGGATACAGCCCCAATTCAAACAAATGCCGCCCATGTGTTCGCGTTCCACGATCGCAGTTTTCAACCCCAACTGCGCGGCACGGATTGCGGCAACGTATCCCCCTGGACCTGCGCCAATAACAACAACATCAAAAGACTGTGCGGACATGTTCAACCTCAGAAAATTAAATTCTGTTTAACGTTAAACTATTTTTTTCCGCGTTTCAATCGTCTAGCTATGCAGAGATTGCAGCTGTCATTTGTTGATAGGTCAAACCATAGCCACCGGCCGCCAAATATGCGATTTCAGGTTGGGTGTCTTTGCGATCAAGTGCTTGATTACGATAGGGAAACCGCCCGAACTGACGAATAACCTGTCGATGGACCTGCGCATGGATCAGATTTGATGGATCCTTTGTGAGACGCGATTTCATTAATCGCACACACCGTTCCTGATCTGACAGGTTTTCCGAATGCATCAACGGCATATAGAAAAATTGCCGCGCTGGTGGATCAATCTTGGTATCCCAATCCTGCCCAATGCTGGATTTCGCTGCGCATAATGCAATACGATCACTGGCAAAGGACTGGCCTGTTCCACGAAACATATTGCGCGAAAACTGATCGGTTACGATGATATAGGCCAAGGCGCCAGACGGATATGTCAACCACATCCCATGTTTGCCCTGCATAATTTCAGACCACAATCCATAGAATTGATCGTGAATTTGTTTGTCCAAATCTGGGCTGGCGTTATACCAGCCCTCTGGCCCGACCTGATCTAGCCAAAATTCCAACACCTGTTCGACTGACATGCGCCCCTCCCACGTCTTAACGCCTGACGCCAGCGTGACATAGAACAGCGCGCAACTTAAGTCATATTTTGTTACAATACTGTTACGCTTGTATGATCTGTTGCGCTTATGTCGCAGCCTCTTCTTCGGCGGCGGTTTCGATCGCGTATTCTTGGGCGATCTCGACGGCCATCATGGACGAAGTTGGCGATACGTTTGCATAGCTCATCGTATCCTCAACTGCGGCGCGACGTGTGCGACGATAGGCAGCGTAGCCCCCTAACATGCCCAGCAACATAACAATAATCACAAAGAACCCTTGCGCCCCCATCAGGTCCATCACCTGCCCCACAACAATCGGGCCCAGAATTGCGCCAAGACCGTTGATAAACAGCAATCCGCTTGAGGATGCCGCCATATCGTCAACCGCGAGAAAGTCGTTGGTATGGGCGATTAACAGCGAATACAGCGGGTTCGACATGCCGCCAATCACAAAGGCCGACACCAAGAGCAGATAAAAATAGGTACCCACCAGCAGTGGCAGCAATGCCGCAATCGCACCCGCAGAGGCGATAATGCAAATCAATGCACGCCGGTCCATACGATCCGATAACCAGCCGATAGGATATTGCAAGATCAAGCCACCCACATAGAACGCTGCCACGAATGCGGACAACTGCCACAAGCTTAACCCAATTTTGGTGGCAAACACGGCCGACATCCCAAATTGCGCGGCAAAAATTCCGCCCATCAAAAACATACCAACGCAGCCCAGCGGGGATGTTTTTAACAGTTTTATCAGTTGCATTGGGGTCGTGCTGTCAAAGGCTGGTGTTGGACTGATCGACAATAAAATCGGCGCAAAGGACACAGAAACCAGCACCGAAATGATGATAAACAGCGTATATCCGCCTGGATCGGCCAGCAACAGCAAACCTTGGGCCACAATAATCCCCAATGTGGTCGCAATCATATAGGCCGACAACGCCTGACCGCGGGTTTCATTGGTGGCGGCGTTGTTCAGCCAGCTTTCTGCTGTGACATAGACCCCGCAATAGGCAAATCCGATGATTACACGGCCCACGGCCCAAGCCCATGGATTGGCCCAAGCCGGATAAAGGATCAAGACCGCCGAAACAAAAGACGCAAGCGCTGCAAACACCCGCACATGCCCCACACGGCGGATCAGCTCGGGCACCATTCGACTGGCACCAAGAAAGCCCACGAAATAGGACGACATCACAATGGACATTTCCATTGTGGAAAACCCCTCCATTTCGCCGCGGACCCCCAGCAAGGTGCCCTGCAAACCATTGCCCACCATCAGCAGCAAGATTCCGAATAATAAAGCCCAAGAATTTTTCAAAACCAGAATCATGCCAATGTCCTTAATGGTATGTCGCCCCTAGCTATCGCGACGGAATTATCCCCGAGGGATCAAAAGCGACGAATCGCCATACGAAAAAAACCTGTAGCGATTTATTATAGCATGTTGATAGAGTTTTTGTGTCACCTCTTGGCCCATCAATGCGGCGACCAACATGACCAAAGTGCTTTTGGGCAGGTGGAAATTGGTCATCAGGGCATCGGCCACATTAAATTTGAACCCCGGATAGATAAATATATCCGTATCACCCGACCATTACCGAATGCGGCCTGTGTCGCGCGCCGCCGTTTCGATCAATCGCAGCGCGGTGGTGCCCACGGGGATCACGCGGCCGCCCTGTGACTTGGTGTCATTGATGTCTTGGGCCGCAGTTTGCGACACCGCGCCCCATTCAGCGTGCATTTTATGGGTGGTTATGTCGTCCACTTTAACGGGCAAAAACGTACCCGCCCCCACATGCAAGGTGACATAGGAAAACTGAACACCCCGAACCCGCAATGCCTGCAACAGGGGGTCATCGAAATGCAGCGATGCGGTGGGTGCGGCCACTGAACCGCGTTCACGGGCAAACACTGTTTGATAATCGGTTTTGTCACGCTCATCCGCGGCCCGTTTTGATGCAATATAGGGCGGCAATGGTATGGCCCCGCAGGCATCCAAGGCCTGATCAAAATCATCCCCAGACAGATTAAACATCAAACACGCCTGACCGTCCTGTTTTCCGATCAATTCGGCGCTAAGCCCTGCATCGAAATGCAGTGTTTCGCCCAGTTCAACCTTGCGCAGGGGTTTGATCAGGGCAGACCACGCGCCTGTGGCGTCAGGTTCCAACAAAGTCACCTCTATCTTGGCGATGCCCGTCCCACCCGAGGTTGGCGCGCGTTTGCGCAGACCGAACAAACGGGCTGGAATGACCTTGGTCGTATTGATCACCAACCGATCCTGTGGGGCCAGGATGTCGGGTAAATCAATCACATGGTGATCGTGAAACACATCGCCCTGTGCCACCAACATCCGCGCCGAGGATCGCGGCGATGCGGGCCGCGTTGCAATTAAATCTTCGGGCAGGTCAAAATCAAAATCCGACAGGTGCATGTTATTCCAAAACAGGTGGGGGACGTCGAAACAGGTTACGAAACATCGCAGGCGTAAAGATCGACATCGGGTTAACGTCTATGCGCGGGGTATCAACATTTCCCGTCAGGTTAAAGTTAAAACCCAACAGGCCCTCGCCTTTTTGGGTGAAAATCGACCCAATCCCGTTTAGAATATAAAGCGGCGACAATACCCCCTGCATGTCCAATATCCGGTCTTGGCTGTTGTAATATCCGTTCAAACTGATGCCCACCGATGGGCCAAGTGCGGTTGCGTTTTCAATGATCACCTGATCATCTTTGACGCGAAACTTGGCATCGATTTCATTCATAAACAGCCCCGCACCGCGCAGCTGATCCAGCAGCCCAACGACACTTAATGTGTTGAGCAAATCCAACAAAACGGGGGCTTTGTAAATGTTGACATCGCGCATGGTTGCATTGCCATCAAACCCACCTGCCGCGCGCGGGGTCAGGGTCAGCTGCATCGCACCGCCGGATGCATCCTTGACCAATCCGATGGTATCCAACACGCGGCCTGCATTTTTTGCCGTGACATCAACAATGCGCCCCGCATTTGGTGATGAAACACGCCCATCCACACGCACACGGTCATTTAACACGCCGCGAAATACACCCGACCCATTAGCCGCAAAATCAGCCGAAAACTGGGTCAAAAAATAGCTTTCGCTCAGATCTAGACGATCCAGCCGTACCGTCAATTCCCGCCCCTGTGATCCAGCGGATGATCCAGATTGCGACGTGTTCGGTGGCAAACTGGCCCGTCCACCCAAAATCTTGATAGGTCCCTGCGCAGGCACAACAACGGGCGCATTCAAAACGGACCCAAAGGTCACGCGATCAAAATTCAGCGATTGGAACCTTCGCCCATCAAAGACACCGCGCCCCGTAGCCGTTAACCCCGCGGCAGAGAGCGATATGTTTTCCAATGCACGTCCAGCGGCGAATGCGCCGGAAATATCCAACTGCCCCGCCCTATTTTTCCCCTTGGCCCAGCCAAGCGGATTCAGCCGTGCTGAAATCCCAACCAAATCTGTCGTGACCGTAAATTCGGGCGCGACCCCTTTGGCAAAGGTAATTTGCATTTCTGCATCAGCCTTGCCCGAGAATAGCCCCTCTGGCGTGGCAATCCCTAACTTTACCAAATCCGCCTGACCCACATTGGACCGCACTGTTGCCACAGGGTCAAATTTTGGCGCCACGCCAACACTGGCGCGAAATGCGCCATTCACGTCCACTTGGTTTACCAACGCGTTCCCTGAAATCAGCAATTCGCGATCCTTTAATTCCAGTGTCAGGGCTGATGCGGCAAACTGGCGATCGGGGATCAGAACCGATGATGTGACATCGCGCAAATCGGCAAAAACAGAATACCCAATGTCGGGTTCCTTTAGCCCCGGGCGCAGGATGAAATTCAGCTCCGCCTGTCCCGTCGCGCGACCTGCAACAAAATCCGCATCACGCTTTAACCGGGACACAAGTTTTATGGGGTCATGATCCAGTAACCACATCAAATCAGGAATTGCGGCGTCATAGTTTAAGGTCACTTGCGCTGGACTGGGTTTGATCCGTGAATCCGCTATGACAAAATGGCTATCGTTTAGGATTATTGTGCCGCCCTTTGGTGACGTAATATGTCCTTGATCCAAAACCACTGTTGTTCGATAGTCATAGGCCTGAAATTTTCCTGATGCCTCATGGATTTCGGGAAAGGTCCTAAGCGCTTTGAACTGGGCTTGATCAAACCAAAAACTGGTCAAAGCGGTGGGCTTTTGTTGGCCGGACGCGCGCAACGAAAATTGAACATCATGTAACACGGCGGCCGCGATATTGTCGGCCACCCATTTGCGCGGATTTGGCTTAAACCCCAAGGGCCAAAAGCGTAAAACAGTGTCTAAATCGGTTTTTTGGGTCCTTGCATCGACCGCCACATCCCATCCGGATTGCGGCGCGCGCACGCGTGACGTTGCAATAACCTGTGCGCCGGACGCCACATCTTGCAAATAAAAATTGCGGATTTCTAGATCAAAGGGCGTCAAGCCCAATTGGAAATCCAAGCTTGCCTGTGACACAGAGAGAGGCTGTTCAAACAACCCCAAGGGGTTTGCTGTGACGTTGGAAAATTGGAATTGGCCAATAAATCCGCGCGGGTCCGTTTGTGTCCCCAACAAATCCGCATACCCCGTTGCGGTTAATTTTGCATCGGGTGTTTGGACAGAAATTTCCGCAAATTCAATGGATTGCAATGCGGGATTATAGGAAAAATACGCCCGCGCCTGATCGAATGGGATGGGCCGCACCTGATCGGATGGCTGAATTTGCCCTGCCCCAATTTGCAACGTTGCGTTCAATGGCAACACAGCCGCCGTGTCATCCCACCCCCCGCGCAAAGCCCCCGAAATCGGCGCATCCAGCGGCGATAGCCATGCCAAGGCAGGCGATTGATCGGCAATATCGCGTGCAGGCATGTCCGACACGGTTACCCCGAATTCTGCGCGGCGTTGGCCAATCGGACTGTCATAATTTAATTCCAAGGTGGCAATATCCGCGCCCCCGGATAACAATGCCATATCGGCACGGATCCGTAATATATCCGCCTGACGCGACAGATCCATACGCGCGCCATCGACAACATAGCGGCGGTCGGCACGTGCGTCGTCGAATTGCACTGTTAGACCGGACAAAGAGATCCTGGAAAATCGTTCAAAGCTGGGGTCGGCCAGGGTCGTGTCAATCACGTCCAAAGCCTCGAATAAATCAACACCGGCCGCCGCATCGGGGGCTGTCGTCATAAACCGCAACCGAATTGTCCCATCTTGGGCGCGTTTCAACGCCACACCTGCACCTGCAAGACTGACATCGGTCAACAACAGACCGCCTGCTACCAAACTTTCGGGGGCAAATTCGATTTGGATATTGCTGAGCTGTAAAAATGGCGCCCGTTCGGGTTGCGACAGCGCCACATTTTGCAATATCAGCTGTGGATGCCAGTCGTCCGCCAACCCCAAGCGCAGCTGGTCATAATCAATGACAATTTCTGGTAGGGTTTGGGCCAATTGCTGTGCCACATAGTTGCGCACGACCGACGGCACCGCAACATCGCGAGATTTCAGCGTCATGACGACGCCCGCCACAATGACACAGGCCGTCAGCGTCAAAATGCTGCCCAAGGCAAATACGAAACGCAACACGGGATGGCGGCGCAACCACTTGAAAAATGACCAACCTTTTTTTATCAAACGATGCACACGCCTCTTTTAACTTGCGGTTTGAACACTACCTTGGTCCGCAGGTCACCGCAAATCATTTTAACCATGCAAAGGATTATAGAATGTCAGATCTGCCTTATCCAGCACCCGTTGTCGAATTGCCCCGCGATGGGGGTGATATTTTCAATATTGCGTCAGTTCGCCCCAAGGCGGTTGTTTTATTTTTCTATCCCAAAGACAACACTCCCGGCTGCACCAAAGAGGCGATCGGATTTACCGAGGCCGCGGCCGCGTTTGAACAGGCAAATGTGTGTGTCATTGGCGTATCTAAGGATAGCGTAAAATCGCATGACAAATTCGTAGAAAAACAGAATTTGGGTGTCATTTTGCT
>CBFHVU010000035.1:0-18925 GCA_965659465.1 uncultured Paracoccaceae bacterium
CAAATGGTCAAGAAAGCAACGTAGCTAGACCGCCTGCAAGTCCGATTTTGTTGCGCCTTGTGTTTGTTTTTTTAATCTCGGTCGCCAATCGCGCCATGGCCATCCCGCGCATAATCATGGTTGTGGGAATACCCCCCCACAAAATGATAATCCAGATCAACACGATCAGATCCTGAAACAGGGCATTTCCAAAAATCACCGATACAGTTTTGAAAAAATCAAAACAGCGAACAAAAACACCATACCAAACCCGATGTTGATCTGCGACCGACGGCGCATACGCTTTGCCAAATCATCGCCGCGCGTCGGGTCCATCATTGGCAAATTGACCCAGACATTAAATTGTCCACGCGCCACCGGCCAATGGGTGAATTTAATATAGGCAAAGAATGACACTATGGCGACCAAAGATAGGCTCAGCGTTATCCCGCCCGCTGCGCGTATAGATTGATAAACGGGCTTGGGCGGTCGCTAGGCACGCTCATCATCAGCATATCAACGGGGGATCCGGTAAAATCCAGAATGCGGCCCAAAAACATTGAAAATTGGCCAAGTTTACTGGCCTCGAATCCAAACATGAAATCGTCAAACACCAAGGCCACACAATACACAGACAAGATACCGTGCAAAAACCGGATCCGGTTAAACGGTGGAGCATCGCGGATTTCAAAATACTGGAATAGGTATTAAAATATTCAGAAAATACGATGATCCCCAGCAATATGCTGGAAATCAAAACGAAATAGGTGGCATCACTAGCGACATCGACCAACATGAGCGAAGGAACCAAGAGTACAAAACTGGCTGCGCCACCAGGCAAAAGGGAAACAATCAGTCGTCTCACCGCACCAAACCCTTTGCGTTGCGATAAATGCGGCTAACGCGTGATGAACCGCGCAATTCGATTAGCATATTTGTGCAAATATCCACATCCACTGACCGACAAAACATCGGAAACCTCATTAAATTTTGTATAAACAGAATAACAATCGTTTCAATAATTAAAATTTTGTCTGCCTTAAATTAGTATACTTAGGTGCAAAAATCCAATGATTTCCGATCAGTGCTGCAATTTCAACCTTTGGATGTGTTTGCAATTGATCGAATGTTGGATGCCAGAAAATCCCAAACAGATCGCACCTTGGCCATGCGTAAGATTTTTGGGTGACTGGCCAGATAAATTGGCAGTGGCGGGATTTGAAATTCTGGAAAAATACGCGTGACCCCGTCACATTGCTGAACAACCGGCCACGGCATAAACCCGATGCCACATCCCGCCCGAACCAGTTGCCAATATGCCGCTTGGTCATCACAGCGAACGGCGAAATCTATTGGCGCCAAGATCCACCCAAAGGCAGAAAACGCATGAATGATTGCCTGGTTTTTATCATAGCCCACCAGGTCATGCCGAAACAAATCATTGACGGTCTGGGGCACACCATGTGTCTCTAGATAGGTATTTGACGCAACAATAGCGATTTCAAATTCCGCAACCTTTTTTGTCACAATTTCTTGCTGTTGCGTTTCAAAGGTGCGAACCGCGATATCGGCATCGCGAAACAACAAATTATCCTGAGCATCCGACGCGACCAGTTCAATCGTGATATGTGGATGACGCTTTCACAAATCCGCAACGATATTTGGCAAAATAAAATGCGATTGGACCATCGGTGCGGTAATTCTGACCGTTTCTTTTAACTGATCCCTGGGTTGGTCGCGCATTAGATCGATATCAGCGATCAATTTTTGGGCTGCAATCGCTTGGCTCAGAACTTGGCGACCCAGATCGGTTAATCGCATCCCTCGTGCATATCTATCAAGCAAAGGTTCGGGAAATTGGCTTTCAAAATGGGCAATGCTGCGTCCCGCTGTGGGTTGCGATATGCCCAATTTACGCGCTGCAGCTGACAGCGACCCTTCTTGGGCAACGGCGATAAACACCGGAATTTCCGACCAATCCATAGCTGATCCATTCAAATTTGAATAGCAAGTCTGCACATTTTGGCAATTACTTATTCATAAAATTTATCACACAGTTCGTCTATGGAAACAAGTTCATTAAGAAAACAGCATAATGTCACAGAATATCTTGATCTTGGGGGCCTCGGGCCGATTTGGGCGTCATGCCAAAAATGTTGTTGAACAGCGCCATCATATCGTCCGAACCTTTGACCGCCGGCACGATAATTTGGCCGATGCGGTCGCATGGTCAGATATCGTTATAAACGGCTGGAACCCGCCGTATCCGCGTTGGTCACGCGATATTATGCCAATGACGCATTGTTTGATTAATTGTCTGCAAGGGACAGAAAAACGATTGATTTTGGCCGGCAACGTTTATGGATATGGGTCGGATGCGCCGCAGCCATGGGGGCCAGATACCCCCCATCGCGCATCGAATCCAATGGGCAAATTGCGCATTGAAATGGAACAAGCCTATCGAAAGGCCAATATTTCGACCATCATTTTAAGAAGTGGCGATTTTTTGGATACCCAAGCATCGGGGAATTGGTTTGACATGATGATTGCACCCTCCCTAGCCAAGGGGATTTTAACCTATCCTGCCAAAACAGGCGCGAAACACAGCTGGGCATATCTGCCTGACGTGGGCCGTATCGTTGCCGATCTGGTTGATATTCAGGCAACTTTGCCAAGGTTTTGTGATTTGCCCTTTGCCGGATTTACCCTGACGCCGAATGACTGGCAAAGCGCGCTTACACTTCACTTTGGACAACCCGTCCGGATCAAACCTCTGAATTGGATGCCACTAATTCTGGCTTATCCGGTCTGGCCAATGGCCCGCAGGCTAATTGAAATGCGGTATTTATGGTCATTGCCCCATGCACTGGATCCAAAACCACTAGAGACGCTTTTGCCGAATTTTAAAATGACACCTTTGGCCGATGCCATACCTAATTTGGCACCGATTTCGGGGATGCCCAAACCCTAGTCAAAAAAGGCCCGCAAATCTTGCGGGCCTTATCTGTGTTATGCCCAAGGCTGGGACGCTGCCAATTTTGCCTCATAGGCATCAATTGCAGAGGCTTTTTCCATAGTCAGTCCAATGTCGTCCAAACCATTCAGCAAACAATGTTTTTTGAATGCATCGACGTCGAATTTGATCACCTCGCCGTCAGATGTGGTAATGGTCTGTTCTTCCAAATCCACCTCCATGCGCGCGTTTGCGCCTTTTTCAGCGTCTTTCATCAACAGATCGACCTGCTCTTGGGGCAGAACGATGGGCAGGATACCGTTTTTGAAACAGTTGTTGAAAAAGATATCGGCAAAGGACGTGGAAATCACGCATTTGATGCCGAAATCCGCAATCGCCCAAGGCGCATGTTCGCGCGACGATCCGCAGCCAAAGTTATCGCCCGCAACCAAAATTTGCGCATCGCGATACTGTGGTTTGTTCAACACGAAATCAGGAATTTCATTGCCCTGACGGTCATAGCGCATTTCATCAAACAGGTTGACACCCAACCCCGACCGTTTGATCGTTTTCAAAAATACTTTGGGGATGATCATATCTGTATCGATATTCACCAAAGGCATCGGTGCGGCGACACCGCTTAGTTTTTGGAATTTTTCCATTACGTCATCTCCCGTACGTCGGTCAGTTTGCCGGTGATTGCGGCTGCGGCGGCCATGGCGGGGGATACAAGGTGCGTGCGCCCTTTATACCCTTGGCGACCTTCGAAATTGCGGTTCGATGTAGATGCGCAGCGTTCACCTTCGGCCAATTGGTCAGGGTTCATCGCCAAACACATGGAACATCCCGCCATACGCCATTCGAAACCAGCATCCTTGAAAATATCGGCCAAGCCTTCCTCTTCGGCTTGGGCGCGGACCAGACCGGACCCGGGCACGACCATGGCACGCATACCGTCTTTGATTTTCTTGCCCTTCAGGATCGCGGCGGCGGCACGCAGATCTTCGATACGGCCGTTGGTGCAGGATCCGATAAACACGGTATCAATTTCGATATCGGTCAGTTTTTGGCCCGCTGTCAGCCCCATGTAATCCAACGCGCGCTTGGCAGCGTCAACCTTGCCGCCTTTGAAATCCTCGGGCGCGGGAACGGTTGCGGTGATGGGCAACACATCCTCGGGCGATGTGCCCCAAGTCACAACGGGGGCGATGTCTTCGCCTTTGATGGTGACAACCTTGTCAAAATGCGCACCTTCGTCGGTGAACAGTGTTTTCCAATATGCAACAGCGGCTTCCCATGCGGCGCCTTTGGGGGCGTGTGGGCGGCCTTTGCAGTATTCGAACGTCTTTTCATCTGGCGCGATCAGGCCAGCGCGCGCGCCGCCTTCGATGGCCATGTTACAGACGGTCATGCGACCCTCCATCGACAGATCACGGATTGCTTCGCCGCAATATTCGATGACATAGCCTGTGCCGCCTGCGGTCCCCGTGGCACCGATGACGGACAATGTGATGTCCTTGGCGGTGACACCTGGGCGCAATTTGCCGGTGATTTCCACCTTCATGTTTTTGGATTTTTTCTGGATCAAGGTTTGCGTCGCCAAAACATGTTCCACCTCGGACGTGCCGATCCCGTGGGCCAGCGCACCAAATGCGCCGTGTGTCGCGGTGTGGCTGTCACCACAGACAACGGTCATACCGGGCAATGTCCAACCCTGTTCTGGGCCAACGATATGCACGATCCCCTGACGCACGTCAGACACGGGGTAATAATGAACGCCGAAATCACGCGCGTTTTTGTCCAGCGCTTCGACCTGAATGCGGCTTTCTTCGTTTTCGATCACGCCGGATGCGCGGTCCAGCGTGGTTGGCACGTTGTGATCCGGCACAGCGATGGTTTTTTCAGGCGCGCGCACTTGGCGGCCCGCCATGCGCAATCCTTCGAACGCTTGGGGGCTGGTCACTTCGTGAACCAAATGGCGGTCAATATACAACAGGCTGGTGCCATCTGCGTCCTCAGACACAACATGGGCGTCCCAGATTTTATCATAAAGGGTCTTGGGGGCGGTCATTTTTAATCCTCTCCCGCTAGAGTTTTGAAAATTTGGTGAATCCGAATGGGGCCAGCGTCACAGGCTGGCAAGCACAGTGTGCATCGCACCAAAAAACCGCCAAGGCAGTCGTGTGCGATCATCAATGGTAAAGACTCGGGCTTTCATGCCTATTCACATACGACGAAATGGCCCGCGCTTCAAGTATTGTTGCGATGGGCCATCTCTGTGGGTGCGTTATTCTGTGTATTCCAATAAATCCGCGGGCTGGCATTCCAGTTCACGGCAAATGGCAGACAGGGTGTCAAAGCGGATGCCTTTGACTTTACCGCTTTTCAGTAGGCTCAGGTTTTGTTCGGTGATGCCAATCCGGTCGGCCAATTCGCGCGATTTCATTTTGCGCAGGGCCAGCATGACATCCAGACGTACAATAATGGCCATTAGACAAATTCCTGATTTTCGATCTGAATTTTGCGGGCCTCATGGAACACCCAACCGATAATGGCAAAGCCAAACCCAGCCAAGAACAGCGAAATATAGCCAGGATCATAAAAATAACGCGGTCCAAGCATCCCATTAGGATTTCGCGCGCTCAGGATCATCCGCACCAAGGTGGGCAAAAGGGTATCGCCAAGCGTGGCCGCCTTCACAGCAAAACCCATGTTTCGCAGGTATCGCGTCGTGACCAGCGTAAAATATTCACCCACCCGGAATTTAAACAACAGTTTCACAGCATAATAAAACGCGACCAAAGACGAAAGAATAACAAGTAGCCATGCCGCGCCAAAAAGCAACCGCTGCCAAACAGATACTGTTATATCAGGATGCACGACATATACATTGTGCAGCCGCCCATCTATGTTGTGCACTGTCGTGCCCTTATAAATCATTTCCCCAACAACATAAGGGGTGACAGTCAAAATCAAATTCACCAGCCAATAGACCATGAATGCCGACACACATACCGCCAAAACCGTCGAGGCCAACTTAATCTTTCTTTCCATACTATATCCCCATCAATAATTATTTATTGTTTTACATTAATTAATTAACATTAATCAGTGATTCTTTTTTGATTGCAAGGAATATTTTCGCCGCCTATTTCCTGAATTGATCCAATCATGCGTTCGCGGTACTGTTGTGATCAGGTCAGGGGAACATCATATGACAGACACGACACAAACCGCAGCCGATGGCGCGCAGAACGCGGGCGATATTGCGCTGGGCCTGTATGATCAGGCGTTGGATTTCGCGACGGGATTATTGCGCCCTTGGAATGCATATCAGGTTGGCATTATCGTGGCGATTGCGGTGGCGGCTTGGGTCTTGGCCCGCCTGATGGGGCCTAGAATTGATACCCTGATCGCAGGGCGCGCGCGTATTTTGGCCCCCCTGCGCAGCCGATTAACCCTGATCGTTTTTGTTGCGCTGGCATGGGCGAGCTATCTGGTGATGCAGGAAATAACATGGCCCAGCCGGTCCTATATGATCGGGATCGTGGCCAAACTGTCACTGGGGTGGGTCACCATAGCAATCCTGACCCGTATGATTGGCAATGGGTTTTTGCGATCCACCATCCGCTATCTGGGCTGGATCTGGATCACGCTGTCGGTTCTGAACCTGACCGACGACACCATCGCGCTGCTGGACAGTGCGGCACTGACCATTGGCGACACACGGTTGTCACTGTGGCTGCTGGCGCAGGGTGCCTTTAGCATCACATGCCTGTTTGTTGCGGCAAAATTCATCGCCACCACCAGCACCGCGAAAATCAAATCAAACAGCGATATTTCACCATCCATGCAGGTTTTGGTGATCAAATTCCTGCAGGTCGTCCTGTATGGTGCTGCGTTTTTCTTGGGCCTGAAATCGGTGGGGTTTGACCTGACAGGTCTGGCCGTGCTGTCAGGTGCTATCGGTGTGGGCCTTGGTTTTGGTCTGCAGAAAGTGGTGTCAAACCTTGTCTCAGGCATTATCATTTTGCTGGATAAATCGATCAAGCCGGGGGACGTGATCAGCCTGGGCGATACATTCGGATGGATCGAATCACTGGGCGCGCGCTATGTGTCCGTGGTCACCCGCGATGGCCGCGAATACCTGATCCCGAACGAAGATTTGATCACAGGCCAGGTGGTCAACTGGTCCCATTCCAACGATTTTGTCCGCCTTGATTTGCATTTTGGCACAGCCTACGGCGACGACCCCCATCAGGTCCGCGCCATTGCGATTAACGCCGCCCTAACCGTCCCGCGCGTCTTGGGCGATCGTAAACCCGTGTGCCACATCGTGAATTTCGGCAACAGTTCCGTTGATTATGTCCTGCGGTTCTGGATCAAGGACCCCACATCCGGCCTGACAAACATCCGCGGCGATGTCTATCTGGCCCTATGGGACGCGTTCCAATCCCACAACATCACCATCCCATTCCCCCAAAGCGAAGTGCGTATCCTAAACGCCACACCCCAGTTATCCGATTGACACACCAAGGATTGAGACCTAAGTGCTCTTCTGCTATTATATAGCCACGCCCAGCGCTGGGGCCGTCAGCGCGCTAGTCGAGGAGGACAGAGTCCTGACACCTGGTCAAATATCAGCCGCAGCTGTTGACAAACCTTCGCCCACAATGACGGGCGGAACGACAAAAATCACCAGCGAGGAATTGCTGGCCGTAATCTTGAAATCCCTTGACGATGACAAAGCCGAAGAGGTCGTGCAAATCGACCTGCGCGGAAAATCATCTATTGGTGATTATATGGTTATTGCGTCTGGACGTTCATCGCGTCAGGTTTCATCCATCGCCGAAAAACTGGCAGATCGTTTGAAACAAGATCACGCCAGACTTTGCAAAGTCGAAGGCAAAGAAACGGGTGATTGGGTTTTGATTGATACGGGCGACGTCATCGTCCATATTTTCCGTCCTGAGGTTCGCGAATTTTATCAATTGGAAAAAATGTGGCTCCCGCAAAGCCAAGCATAACCCAATAAAATGCGTATCACCATATGTGCTGTGGGCCGCCTCAGACGCGGTCCAGAACTTGATTTACTTTCTGACTACCTGGATCGGTTCAACAAATCGGGCCGCACACTGGGCCTTGGCCCCGCTACCGTAACCGAGGTCGAAGACAAAAAAAACCTCGGCATGACAGCCGAGGCCGATCTACTAAACCGCGCAATCCCCAAGGGCGCAACGCTGTGTACCCTTGATGAACGCGGACAGCTGATGTCCTCACCCGATTTTGCCAACCAACTGGGCCGCTGGCGTGACACGGGCACCTCGGACTTGGCAATCATCATTGGGGGCGCCGACGGCATCGACCCCAGCTTGCGCGCCCAAGCAGATTTTTCCATCTCATTTGGCAAAATGGTCTGGCCCCACATGCTGGCGCGTGTCATGCTCAGCGAACAAATCTATCGCGCTGCCACAATTCTATCAGGCAGCCCCTATCACAGAACCTAATAAACGGATCCGCTATGACCAAATTCATTTTGATAACCCTAACACTTGCCACCCTGACCGCCTGCGGCGTTCCCCTTGTCCCCGGGATCTGATCACACCATAGGTCTTTCATTTTTGCCCAAATACTCACATCACAACGCCGCACCCCGCGCAACGCTTGTGATTGGGCGAAATCCGTCCTAAACAAATATCTTCCAAACCAAAGGCATCATAATGGCACCGAAACCTGTTGTACTGTGTATCCTAGATGGCTGGGGAAAACGCGATGAAACAGGCGCAAACGCACCCGCCTTGGCCCAAACCCCAAACTTTGATCGCCTGATGGCAGACTGCCCCAATGCGACACTGATCACCCACGGACGCGATGTCGGCCTGCCCACGGGCCAAATGGGCAATTCCGAAGTGGGCCACACAAATATTGGCGCAGGCCGTGTCGTTGCGATGGATTTGGGCCAAATCGATCTTGCCGTCGAAGATGGTAGTTTTTTCACCAACACCGCCCTGACTGATTTCATCGCACAGCTCCAAAAAACAGGCGGTACCGCCCATGTGATGGGGGTCGTGTCAGACGGCGGCGTGCACGGACATATTGAACATGTCTTGGCCGCACTGCAGGCACTGTCAGACGCGGGCGTTCCCACCGTGTTGCACGCCGTGACTGATGGCCGCGATGTTGCGCCCAAATCCGCGGATCGTTTTATGGCCGACCTCATCAACCGCCTGCCACAAGGCGTTGAAATTGGCACTGTCACAGGTCGCTACTACGCAATGGATCGCGACAACCGCTGGGACCGTGTGTCAACCGCCTATCACGCAATGATCAACGCCTCATCCTCGGTCACTGCCCCCGATGCCGCCACTGCCATAGCGAAATCCTATGCGGGGGACAAACTGGATGAATTCATCCCCGCAACGGTCATCGACGGATATGCCGGCGCATCCGAGGGCGACGGGTTTTTCTGCCTAAATTTCCGCGCCGACCGTGCGCGTGAAATTCTGCGGGCGATTGGGGAACAGGGCTTTGCCGATTTTGACACAGGCACGCGCCCCGAATGGGCCGCACTGTTGGGGATGGTGGAATATTCCACGGATCACAACACCTATATGACCACCTGTTATCCCAAACAAAAAATCGTAAATACCTTGGGCGAATGGGTCGCCAAACAGGGTAAAACCCAGTTTCGCTTGGCCGAAACCGAAAAATATCCGCATGTCACCTTTTTCCTGAACGGCGGGAAAGAAACCCCCGAACAAGGCGAAGACCGCGCCATGCCCAAATCTCCGGCCGTGGCCACCTATGACCTGCAACCCGAAATGTCTGCACCCGAGGTGACCGAAAAATTTGTCGCCGCGATCCAGCAGGGCTATGACCTGATCGTCACCAACTATGCCAATCCAGATATGGTTGGCCATACCGGTGATCTAGACGCGGCCATACGCGCCTGCGAAGCGGTTGACCAAGGTTTGGGACAGGTCATCACCGCCCTGCGGGACGCAGGCGGTGCGATGATCGTCACGGCCGACCACGGAAATTGCGAAACCATGACCGACCCCGAAACGGGCGGGCCCCATACGGCGCATACCACCAATTTGGTCCCCGTCATCTTGTTTGGCGGCCCCGATGGGGCAACCCTGCGCCAAGGCGGACGATTGGCCGATTTGGCCCCGACCCTGTTGCAGCTGATGGGGCTGGAAAAACCCGATGAAATGACAGGGAACAGTTTGTTGGTGTTATGATGCATCTGTTGCGCAGCCTCTTTGCACTGGTGTTGTGCTTGGGTGTTTTCACAACGCCTGGGGCTGCGCAAACTTTGGAACAACTGGCACAACAGGCACAACAGGCGGCGCAAAATGTGGCACAGGCCCAAATCGCGCTGGAAAAATCCAAAACCGCCAAAGATCGTGTGCGCGCCCTGACCGAAACGATCACCAGCTTTGAACAGGGCTTGGCCATTCTTCGCGACAGCCTGCGCAATGTAACCACGCAGAAATCTGGCCTACAAAACCGCCTAGACGCACAAGAGGACACCTATGCCCGCTTGCTGGGTGTGTTGCTGACCATCGACAAGACCCCTGTGCAGACACAGATTCTGCATCCCGACGGCCCCTTGACCACCGCGCGCGCCTCGATGCTGGTGGCAGATATCATTCCCGCATTGCGCGCCAAGGTAGACAGATTGCGATCAGAAATGGAAACACTGGTCTATCTAAATGATTTACAGGCGCAAATTTTTCAGGACCTGACAGAAGGGCTATCCCAACTGCAAACGGCGCGCACGGAATTGACCCGCGCCATTACTGACCGAACAGATTTGCCCAAACGCTTTACCGCGGACCCAAAGCAAACGGAAATCTTGCTTGCGGCCTCTGATACCTTGGCCATCTTTGCCCAAGGCATAGACCTGATCGCCGTGGACATGGCGCAAAACAGCTTGCCCTCAATCCTGGATCGCAAAGGTTCGCTGCCATTGCCAGTCCCCGGACGGGTCATACGTTATTTCAACGAACCCGACGCTGCGGGGATTGTGCGGCCTGGCGTGATTGTTGCAACACCCGCCCAAGCGATTGTCACATCCCCAACGGCTGCAACAATACGCTATCGCGGCCCTTTATTGGATTATGGCTTGGTCACCATATTGGAGCCGCAAACAGGCGTGCTATTTGTTATCGCGGGGCTTGACCAAGTCTATGGCGATATTGGCCAAGTTGTGCCAGCGGGCAGTCCGATTGGAATGATGGGTGGAAATTCACAGACAATTGACGCTATTTTGGACCAAAGCGGGGAAAATATCGGTACCATCCGGTCAGAAACCCTGTACATTGAAGTGCGCCAAGACCAAAAACCGCAGGACCCATCCGAGTGGTTCCGCATAGGAGAGTAAGAGATGATCAAGAAAATCATTCTGGCAACCGGCTTTGGGTGTCTGGTTGGGCTGGGAACAGCAACGCAAATGGCCGGCCCCCTGTTTGCCCAAGAAAAGTCAAGCCAAGACAATGTCTATCAACAACTGGATTTGTTTGGCAGTATCTTTGATCGTATCCGCGCCGAATATGTAGAAGAGGTGGACGCCAGCGACCTGATCGAAGCAGCCATCAACGGTATGCTGACATCACTGGATCCGCATTCCAGCTATCTATCACCAGATGATGCCGCCGACATGCGCACGCAAACCCGCGGCGAATTTGGCGGTTTGGGCATTGAGGTGACGCAAGAAGAGGGCTTTGTCAAAGTGGTGTCCCCCATTGACGACACCCCCGCAGATGCCGCCGGGATTGAGGCAGGCGATTTCATCACCCATGTGGACGGCGAAAGCGTGCTGGGCCTGACCTTGGACGAGGCGGTTGATCGCATGCGCGGGCCCGTTGGGTCAGAAATCATCATCACCATCGTCCGCGAAGGGGAAACAGAACCCTTTGACGTGTCGATCATCCGCGACACCATCAAATTAACCGCCGCGCGCGCCAGAACCGAAGGCGAAACAGTTGTCTTGCGTGTCACCACATTCAATGACAACACCTATGACAATATGGCCGATGGATTGGCCGAACAGATCGAGGCCGCAGGCGGGATCGACAATATCAACGGTGTCGTTTTGGATTTGCGCAACAACCCCGGCGGGTTGTTGACCCAAGCGATCCGTGTATCCGACGCATTCCTAGACAAGGGTGAAATCGTATCCACCCGCGGGCGTGACCCGAAGGATGGCGAACGGTTCAACGCCAACTCTGGTGATTTGATCGATGGCAAGCCAATCGTTGTGCTGATTAACGGCGGGTCCGCATCGGCATCGGAAATCGTAGCCGGTGCATTGCAGGACCATCGCCGCGCGATTGTTGTCGGCACCAAAAGTTTCGGAAAAGGATCGGTTCAAACCGTCATGCCACTGCGTGGCAGCGGTGCAATGCGGTTGACGACGGCGCGCTATTACACGCCATCGGGCCGTTCGATCCAAAATCTGGGCGTGTCGCCTGACATCATCGTCAAACAGCCCCGCCGTTCGGTCGAGCCTGAGGACGAAGAAGATCGCTCCACCCGTTCCGAAGCTGATTTGCGCGGATCATTGTCAAATGACAGCCTAAGCGACGATGAAATTCGCCAAATCGAAGAGGACCGCGCCAAAGCAGAAGAAAGCGCAAAGCTACGCGACGAAGATTATCAACTGGCCTATGCCATTGATATTCTGAAAGGTTTGGCTGCGATTGAGTTGGCAAAATAATGTCTGAAATAAACATCGACGATCTGCCCTATCGTCAAAACGTGGGCATCATGTTGGTCAATGCGTCGGGGCATGTGTTTGTGGCCCAACGCTTGGACAACAACGCCGATGCATGGCAAATGCCCCAAGGCGGCATCGACGCGGGCGAAACCCCGCGCGATGCGGCCCTGCGCGAATTGTCCGAGGAAACGGGCGTTACGCCCGATTTGGTGGATATTCATTCGCAAACGGCGGATTGGATGGCCTATGACTTGCCATTGGATATGATCCCCCAGATTTGGGGCGGGAAATATCGCGGGCAGAAACAGAAATGGTTTCGCCTGACGTTCCGCGGGACCGACGCGGATATCAGCATCGAAACCGAACACCCCGAATTTTCGCAGTGGCAATGGCTGCCTGCATCGGAATTAGCGGATCGGATTGTACCCTTCAAACGCGATGTCTATACGCAGGTGGTGGCCGAACTGGCCAGCGATCTGGTGTGATCTGATATGGATTGGGACGACTATCGCCGATGGGCCAAGGATATTGCCGATTGGGGCGCGCAGTATCACAAAACCATCCGCGATTTGCCCGTCCGTGCGCAAACAAAACCGGGGGATATTGCCGCCCAACTGGCCGATAATGCCCCTGAACACGGCCAAGACATGCGCGACATTTGGAATGATTTCCAATCCATTGTGTTGCCCGGTATGACCCATTGGCAACATCCCCGGTTTTTCGCCTATTTCCCCGCCAATGCCACACCACCCAGCATGTTGGCCGAACAGGTGGCATCGATCATGGCCGCGCAATGTATGCTGTGGCAAACATCACCTGCGGCCACGGAAATGGAAACCAAGACACTGGATTGGCTGCGTCAGGCAGTTGGTCTGGCGGCGGGCTTTGCCGGTGTGATCCAAGACAGCGCATCAGGGGCCACATTGGCCGCCGTGCTGACCATGCGCGAACGGGCGCTGAATTGGGCAGGTAACGGCGCTGGGTTATCGGGCCAACCCCGCCTGCGGATCTATTGCAGCGGCGAAGTGCATTCATCCATCGATCGCGCGGTGTGGATTTCGGGGATCGGCGGCGACAACATCGTGCGCATCCCTGTGCATGGTCCGTTACGCGCCATGGATCCTGTGGCGTTGCGGCGCGCTATTTCAGACGATATCGTGGCGGGCTATGTGCCGGCGGGCATTATCGCCTGCGTTGGTGCGACGGGGATGGGCGCCTGCGACGATATCAACGCGGTTATGGATGTGGCGGATGATTTCGACCTGTTTACCCATGTCGATGCCGCTTGGGCGGGGTCGGCCATGATTTGCCCGGAATATCGCCATTTGTGGCAGGGCGTGGATCGGGCGGATAGCGTAGTGTTCAACCCCCACAAATGGCTTGGCGTTCAATTTGACTGCTGCGCGCATTTTCTGAAATCCCCTGCGGATTTGGCAAAAACTTTGGCCATCCAGCCGGAATACCTGAAAACCCACGGGGCGGACGGATTTATCAATTATTCCGAATGGTCTGTCCCCTTGGGGCGGCGGTTTCGCGCGCTAAAGCTGTGGTTTATGTTGCGCAACTATGGCTTGGCAGAATTGCGCCGCCGCATTGGCAACCATGTGGCATGGGCCGAACACATGGCAAACCGCCTGTCACAGACACCGAATTTTGAAATTGTCACCGACCCGATCCTGTCGCTGTTTACCTTCCGCTTTGCCCCACAGCGCGATTGCGACTTGAATGACCTAAACCAGCGGTTGGTTGATACCCTAAACGATGACGGGCGTATTTATGTGACCCAAACCCTGATCGACGGGGCCAAGGTTATTCGGTTTTCGGTGGGGCAATTTGATACAACATTGGCAGATGTAGATATGGCCTATGATGTCATCTGCGACATCGCCCAGACATTGGACCGAACATGAGCTTTGATATATTTCTAGTCTGCGCGCCGAGCCACGAACCGCTGGTTCTGGCTGAGGCTTTAGATGCCGGTTTCACATCGGCCCGTATTGTGGACGGCGGCGTGGAATTCACCGGCGACTGGCCCGACGTTTGGCGCGCGAATTTGGTGTTGCGCGGGGTCACGCGGGTTTTGGCGCGCATTGGATCGTTTCGCGCAATGCATTTGGCACAACTGGACAAACGGGCCCGCAAAATCGACTGGGCCAGCATCCTGCGCCCCGACACCCCCGTCCGCGTTGAGGCGACCTGTCGCAAATCCAAGATTTATCATGCAGGCGCAGCACAACAACGCATCGAAGCTGCCATTCGCGAAACCATCGGCGCCCCAATTTCCAAAGATGCCGCTATCGTCATCAAAACCCGTATTTTTGACGATTTAGTGTCTGTTTCTATCGACACCTCCGGTGAATCCTTGCACAAACGCGGCCACAAAGAGGCGGTGAACAAAGCGCCCATGCGCGAAACATTGGCGGCCGTGTTTTTGCGACAAATGGGCTATGACGGAACGCAGCCTGTTTATGACCCGATGTGTGGTTCCGGCACCTTTGTGATTGAGGCGGCAGAATGGGCGCGCGGGCTGGCCCCCGGACGCAGCCGCAGTTTTGGATTTGAACAATTGGCCAGCTTTGATGCGCAGGCGTGGGATGCGATGAAATCGGATGTGCAGACCCGCGATATAGACCCGCGGTTTTACGGATCTGACCGCGACCAAGGCGCGATTGCCATGTCCCAAGCCAATGCAAAACGCGCAGGCGTGGACGACATTTGCACGTTCCAGCGCGCCGCCATTTCCGATGCGGCCGCCCCTGAATCAGTGTCTAATTCAGCGAAAAATGGCATTGTCATTCTGAATCCGCCCTATGGCGGGCGGATTGGGGATCGCAAGATGTTGTTTTCGTTATACGGGGCGATGGGCCAAACACTGACCCAGAATTTCCGCGGTTGGCGTGTGGGGATCATCACCAATGATGCCGGTCTGGCCAAGGCCACGGGATTGACGTTCAAATCCACCGCCCCGCCAATTTCACATGGCGGGATCAAGGTGTGTCTGTACGAAACAGGGCCGCTTTAATACATCAGTGTGGCGGCAACGGCGCGTTTCCAATCGCCATATTTGCGGTCGCGTGTTTCGCCGTCCATGTTGGGGGTAAATGTTTTGTCCAACACCCAATTCGCGGCAAAGCCCGCTTGGTCAGGATAAAACCCCGTTTCTTGGCCTGCCAACCACGCGGCCCCCATCGCCGTGGTTTCCAACACGCGGGGCCGATCCACGGGGGCGTCGATGATATCCGACAGGAATTGCATCGCCCAGTCGGACGCCGTCATGCCGCCATCGACGCGCAATGTGGTGTTGCCCGATGCGCCCCAATCGTCCTGCATCGCAGACAACAGATCGCGGGTCTGGTACCCCACACTTTGCAATGCCGCGCGGGCAAATTCCGCCGGCCCCGAATTGCGGGTCAGGCCATAAACGGCCCCACGACAGTCTGCATTCCAATAGGGCGCGCCCAATCCGGTAAAGGCAGGCACAATAATGACGTTCTGACCATCATCCGCATGATCCGCCAAGTCAGCCGTTTCCCCCGCATTAGAGATGATTTTCATCCCATCGCGCAGCCATTGCACCACGGCCCCTGCGATGAATATAGATCCCTCAAGCGCGTAGGTGGTTTTGCCGTTTAATTGATAGGCAATGGTGGTCAACATGCGGTTTTTTGAGGCCACCATCTGATCACCCGTGTTCAGCAGCGCAAAACACCCCGTGCCATAGGTGGATTTCATCATGCCCGCGTCAAAACAGGCCTGACCGATTGTGGCCGCCTGCTGGTCGCCCGCAACACCGCGAATGGCAATGGATCCGCCCAACACAGAGGTTGTGCCGAAATCAGCGGCGCAATCCAGCACGTCCGGCAACATGGATTGCGGGATGTCCAGCAGGGCGCAAATCTCATCACTCCACACTCCGTTACGGATATCATACAGCAGTGTGCGCGCCGCGTTGGTGGCATCTGTCACATTACGCGCCCCCTCGGTCAGGTTCCAGATCAACCACGTATCAACCGTGCCAAAGGCCAACTGCCCCGCCCGCGCCGCATCACGCGCGCCCGCGACTGTGTCCAGAATATATTTCACCTTGGTCCCACTGAAATAGGGATCCAACAGCAAACCGGTTTGTTCGGTGATCATTGGTTCATGGCCGGCAGCCTTTAGCGTTTGGCACATGTCCGATGTGCGCCGATCCTGCCAAACGATCGCGTTATGAATGGGTTTGCCCGTGGCACGATCCCAAACCAATGTCGTTTCGCGTTGGTTGGTAATGCCGATCGACACAATATCATCGGCACCCACACCCGCCCCTGCCATCACATCGCGACAGGTGTCTAATGTGGTTTGCCACAGGTCCATCGGATCATGTTCAACCCATCCCGATTGGGGAAAGTGCTGAGTAAATTCCTGTTGCGACACGGCGTGAATGGACATGTTTGCGTCAAACAATATTGCCCGCGTTGACGTTGTACCCTGATCAATGGCCAATACGAATTTTGTCATAATGTTCACCTGTTTTCGTTTGATCCACTATGCAAACAGAAACCGCAGAATAAAAGTGAAAATCGCACATATTCGCCCATTTTTCGGACGGTATGGCAGAATTTGGCATGCCATGTTGCAGCCTGTTGCATCTTTCGCCAATGTAACCACAAAACAGACCAAACAACGACCCAATTTCGAAATACAACCTGCAAGGCGATATAATGACCCTTACGCGACTGATATTAATCATAGGCCTGAGTATCGGGGCGCCGTTGCGTGCGGAACAGATTACTGTTTTTGCGGCCGCAAGTTTGCGCAATGTCTTGGACGAGGTGATCAACCGCTACCCCGCCCCAGATGATATTGTCGTATCCTATGCCGGATCATCCACATTGGCGCGTCAAATTCAAATGGGCGCGCCGGCCGATATTTTTGTGTCTGCGAATGCCGATTGGGTCACGTTTCTGCAAACGCAGGGCATTGGCGGAATTCAACCCGCAACGGTTTTGGCATCCAATCAATTGGTTTTGGTCCAGCCGGTAAATATGTCCCATGATCCGTTAACAGCATGGACCGATTGGGCCACTGCCATCGGGTCGAAACGCATTGCGCTGGCTATGGTTGATGCGGTTCCCGCAGGTATATATGCCAAGGCCGCGCTGACACATCTGGGTGTTTGGGATATGGTGTCACCAAATATCATCCAATCGGACAATGTGCGCGCAGCGTTGGGGTTGGTGGCACTTGGTGCCGTAGATTATGGAATAATCTATAAAACAGACGCACTGTCTGAACCCAAAGTGGCCGTATTGGCGGAACTGCCTCTGCACAGCCATGAACCGATCGCATATCCCGCAGTGCTGCTGACGCAAAACGCGGCCGCGCAATCTTTCTATGATTTTTTGATTTCTGCTGCCGCGCGTGACATTTTTGATCAATTCGGGTTTATTGTACCGTCGGGCATAGAATAATACGCTTGCTATTTCGCACGGATGTTCCATCTAATCCGAACAGCAAGATGGGGAATAAACAGGATGCAACAATGATACAGCGGACGCGGTTTTTGATGTTTTGCCTGTTTGCGGCACAGGTTCTGGTGTCCGCCAACAGCATGATCGTTGAAATTGTTGCAGGCCGCGTATTGGCGCCCTATGTCGGGATGTCACTGTACACTTGGACAGCCATTATTGCGGTTGTTTTGGCGGGATTTTCAGCCGGTCATTGGGTCGGTGGCTGGGTGGCACATAAACCACGCGACCGCGCCCTGCGTATAACCGCAGGCTGGACCATGGCCGCAGCCGTATCAACAGCTGCGATTGTCTTTATCGTTCGTCAAAGTGCGGCGATCGCCTTGCCAATGTTTGAAACACAAGTGCCTGCGATTTTGGTACTAACCACATTGGCATTTTTCGTTCCATCGTTTTGTGCGGGCATTCCCGCCCCTGTTTTGACGCAAATCGCGATTGATCTGGACCTTGCCAAATCGGCATCCCGCCTAGGCACAATGTTTGCCGCAGGGGCGATTGGGGCCATATTTGGGACCTTGGGCAGTGGATTTTTGTTCATTTCATGGCTGGGCACATCGATCACTCTTTTGGTTGTGACCTGTGCCTATGTGACGCTGGCCGTTGGGTTTTGGGTCATGTCAGGTACGGTCAGATCGCTGTTTTGGCTGTTGATGCTGGTGGGCGCAGGGGCGATTGGGATTGCAGGCGCGGCGCAATCAATGCAGCCGATCTGCGATCGTGAAACCGATTATTTCTGTATCCGCACGATTGACCTGTCTG
>CBFHVU010000036.1:0-18822 GCA_965659465.1 uncultured Paracoccaceae bacterium
AAACCCTAACGCACCTTGATCAGAGCCAAAGCCAATACCCGCGGCACCCGCAACGATAATCGCCGGTGTCACGTTGGATACAAACATTGCCAAAACGTGTTGGATGCCCAGCGGCACCGCTTTGCCCAAGGGGGGCGTGTAATTTGGGTCGCGCAGTTGTTCTGCGGTCCCGATTGATGTGTCAGCCATTTTCTCTCTCCCTATTGACTGGAACGGCCTCTGACCGGCCGCTATAGATTAGCTTGCCACCACAACATATGGTTGGTCAAAGAAAAACTCTTCTAGATTTACCCCTTCTCCGATGCGATCGATCACCGCGAACAGCCCTGGTTCGTGCAGCGGTGTCAAAACACCGTGCCATGTACCACGGTGAAAATTGATCGCTTGGCCCTCTTGGGTCAGGAATGCACGGGGGGTCACAGGCGTGCCATTATCGTCGGATGCCACAATCACCAAAAACGGCACATGCGCCATAGGGACAAAGCACTGCGATCCCTCTGGGTGGCGTTCGACCAGATCAAGATGATACGGCAATTCCCGCACCTGTGCGTGAAACAGGCTGATACCCGCACGCCCATCCACAAAATCCAGACGCGCGCGGTCGTGATATCGGCCACACATGCCTTGGTTTATGATTTTATCGGGATCGCCCGACACATCCAACACATCGCCAAAGGGGGCAAATTGATCGGCGTCGATCGGTTCGATCACGATTGTCCGCGTCATGGCAAAATATCCATCAATCGAAATTCTGCAATCCGTTCGACCTGTTTGCAGGCTCGGGCAAATTCGGTGTCTGTATCATTGCCAATCCGCTGTTCAAAGGCTGCCATAATCGACGCTTTGTCATGGTCACGCACCGCGATGATGAACGGGAATCCATGTTTGGCGACATATTCGGTGTTTAATCGCGTGAATGTTTCGCGTTCCTGATCGGTCAAAGCGTCCAAACCCGCCGAGGCCTGTTCCGATGTGGATTCAGCCGTTAACCGTTTCGCCGCCGCCAGTTTGCCCGCCAAATCAGGGTGCGCCGTCAAAACGCCCAAACGCTGGTCACGGCTGGCCGATCGGAATACGCGACACAGCGCATTGTGCAATCCAATCGCCGTATCATGCGCAGGCCCCAATTCCAGATCATAGGCCGCATCTGCAATCCAAGCGGAATGTTCAAAAATCCCACCATACAGCTGCACAAACCGATCTCGATCCATCTGGGATGGGCGTTCATAATGCACCGGCGGGTGGGTCACGGCCCAGTGATGTGCAATATCAATGCGGCGTGCAAACCACACATCCGCATGGGATTTTGCATATTCCATGAACCTACGCAGGGCGGCAACGCGACCCGGACGCCCGATCAAACGGCAATGCAACCCGATCGACATCATTTTGGCCGAACCTGCCTGACCCTCGGCATATAACGTATCAAAGGAATCCTTGAGGTAATTGAAAAACTGGTCGCCTGCGTTGAACCCCTGGGGCGTGGCAAACCGCATATCATTGGCATCCAGCGTATAGGGTATGATCAACTGATCGCGCCCCTCGACCGTCATCCAATAGGGCAAATCATCGTCATAGGTGTCGGAAATGTAATCAAACCCACCCTCTTGCGCGACCAAGGGGACCGTATTGACCGAACAGCGCCCCGTATACCATCCGCGCGGACGTTCGCCTGTCACCTCTGTGTGTAGGCGCACGGCCTCGGCAATTTGGGCGCGTTCTGTATCGGGGTCCATGTCTTTGTGTTCGACCCATTTCAACCCGTGGCTGGCAATTTCCCATCCCGCTGATTGCATCGCACGCACCTGTTCAGGGCTGCGGGCCAAAGCAGTGGCAACACCGTAAACGGTTGCAGGAATGTCCAATTCGGTGAACAACCGATGCAGCCGCCAGAACCCGGCACGCGCACCGTATTCATAAATGCTCTCCATGTTCCAATGACGCTGGTCTGGCCATTGCGCGGCGCCGACGATTTCAGACAGGAACGCCTCGGATGCGGCGTCGCCATGCAAAATGCAATTTTCACCACCCTCTTCGTAATTTACCACAAATTGAACCGCGATCTTGGCCCCGTTCGGCCATTTCGCGTCAGGTGCCTTGGGTCCATAGCCGGACATATTTCGGATATAGCGCATCGTCTGCCCCCATTACGTTGACTACCTTGTAATCCAAGAAAGCTACAATCAGTTTCAAAATATTTTTGAAACAGTTACACAAATGAAGTGACGTTACCATGCCCGTTTTTTCGTGCATCATACAGCCAACTGGACAGAGAGGACGATTATGTCAGGATATCTTACAACCCATGTTTTGGACACGGCCCGCGGTTGCCCCGCGCAGGGATTGCAGATCGACCTTTACCGCGTGAAGGGTGATGACCGGCACTTTATCCGCACACTTACCACGAATGACGATGGTCGCACGGACAGCAATATTTTGCCAGCTGATGAATTCGAAATTGGCACCTATGAATTGGTGTTCCACGCCGGCGCATATCTGGATGCCACAGGCACCCCGCCCGAAACGCCCCGTTTCCTAGACCAGGTGCCTATCCGGTTCGGGATGAGCGTGGCAGATCATTACCACGTTCCGCTGCTGCTGTCGCCCTTTGGCTATTCCACCTATCGCGGCAGCTAGGCCAAATGCGATTTATCCCCCATTTGCTGTGTGATCGATGACGCCATAAAGTCTATGAACAGACGTGATTTCGGATCCTGTTTGCGGCGGTGGGGGTATAAACAGCCCAATTGCACATCCGTGGGTTTTATATTGGGCAACACGGGCACCAATTCGCCCGCACGCAAATGATGTGCCACGTCAAAATACGGTTTCATCACAATCCCATGACCGTCCAAGGCCCAAGTGGTCAAAACATCACCATCATCCGATTCAAACGGGCCTGTTACAGGGTATTTACGCACACCTTGCTCTGTCTGTAGGGGCCATTGGAACTCTAACGCACCAGGGAACCGCAGATTTAGGCAATCATGGGTGCCATCGGTCAATTCATCCGGCGATTTGGGAACACCGCGTTTTGATAAATATTTGGGCGATGCACACAACAGCCGCGGACAATCCGCAAACTTGCGCAGTTTCAAAGTTGAATCTTCGGGGTTGCCCAAGAAAAATGCGATATCCAGCCCTTCGGCGGTCAGATCCACTTTGCGATCTGACAGGCGCAGGCGCACATCAATCAGGGGATAGGCCTCTTTGAACCGGGGAACCGCGGGGGCGACAAACCTGCGCCCTATCCCCAGGGGTGCTGCCACATAAATCGAGCCACGGGGGGATTGTGTGATGTCTTGGACGGCGGCTTCAGCCTCTTCTATCGTTTCCAAGACACGCACCGCGCCGGGGTAAAACAACTTGCCCTGTTCGGTGGGTGTCAGTTGTCGGGTTGTCCGCTGGAACAATCGCACGCCCAGATGATCCTCAAGTTGGGAAATCCGTGCGGACGCCACCGCAGGCGAAATCCGCTGATCACGCGCCGCAGCAGACATATTCCCCAGTTCATAGACCCGAACAAAGGTTTTGACATTCTCGATATAGGACATTTTATATCAATTCTTGAAAATGATAGCTATTTTCCCATTTTGCCTAAAAATCGATCCAAGTAAAGACCCAAGGCCGATCACCTATTCCACACATCATAGATGGGTAAGTCATCGGGGTCATCCGTGGCCGTTAGGCAGTACCACAGGTATTCCGCGACCGTCGTGGGCCAGCCCAAAACCGTCAGGCAGAGCAATAAAAACCCCTCGATCGTATCGGGCGTTATGGCGTTGCCCAGATGTCGGGCCCATTTCTTGGCCTGTCGCTGCAAATCATGCAAAACGCGAATGGGCAGATGCAGGCCCGCCAGAAATAGGCGCTGCTCTTGGGGATCCATTGTGCGCAGTTTATGGGCCAAATCTGCTAATTTCTGACCCAGATCTCGCGATCGCAGGGCGGCGGCGGTTTGTGATGACATTAGATTGGGAAACCCAGGTAACATTGCAGCATTCATCGCAACCAAGATGGATAAATCACGCGCTGTTATCGGTATTGCCGGCTGCGTTGGGGCGACAGGGGCAGATTGCAGCGCCTCATTTGCATCAACCAATGTGGCGGCAATTGCAGCAGCCATTGCATCGCTGCGGGGCAACTGTGCTGCGGGCTGCGCCGATGGCGCGACGACAGCGCCTGCCTGCATAAATTCAGATACGACAGGGGCCAGATTGGGGTGCGATACGACCTGCCAAGTGGCATCGCGCAGCATTGCGGCCAGTTGTGGGAATTGCAACGTCAATTGTGGCGATAATGAATTTGGCGTTCCCGCCTGCGCAGGTGCGCCCGCAGGCAATGGTGTAACCAATGGCACGGGATCTGGGCGCAAGGGCAGTGGCACTGCGGGCATAGCCGCCGCAGCGGATTGCAAGCTGGGCTGTGTCACGCCACGCGATGGGGTCAGCTTGGGTCCGCGCGGCAAAAACTGCGTTGCCAGCTGGTCCAGCACACGGTCCAATTGCGCCATGGCAGGGTGCAGACCCGATGACCCCGTTGCCCCCACCGACGCGGATACCGCACTGCGGGGTGTTTGAATGACGGCCCCCTGCGGCGTATCTGGTTGATCTGCCATCGTCGGGCGTGGTGCAGCCACAGTCGCGCCGCCCAGTTGCTGCGGGGGTGCCATATGCGGTGCGCCGCCTGCCCCCTGCGCCATTGGAGCGGGCAACGATTGGTAAAAACTACGCATCAATGTAACCGAGGGCGCAACACTGCTGCGATCCACATTGGCACCCTGACCTTGGGTCGCCACGTATGATCCAGATGGGGCCGGGGCGGTTAGCAGCGACCTGTGGGCCGGGGCGGCAATGACAGGTCGCGCCGTTTCCATGGATGCAGGGCCGGCGTTTGCAGGACTGTCCTGTCCCGTCTCAGGCGCGCGGGATGCCAATGGCGCCTGCGGCGGCGACTGTTGAACGCCCTGTTGACGCGCAGGGGCTGGTGTGGTCGCAGGCGTGGCTGTTGGCAGGTTTTGCGCCAAACGCAAATCGGACAGGTCATTGGCCACGCGTGTCGATCCAGTTGCGCGAATGATATTCATCAAGGTCGTGGGTGTCATCATGCGCGCAGTCCAGCTAAGGATAACTGCGCGTTCAAGTCGTCGATCATGGGCTGTAACCGATGCGCTGCCCTGTGCACGCACAGGCTGATCGCCCGCTGTAGACAGGCCCGCGCCTGTGCCCTGTCGCCCACCTGTAGCAGGGTTTCGGCCCGATATATCAGCGCGTCCAGATCGTTGGGGTTGCGCGATAGCAGCAGGGCGAACACCTGTTGCGCTGTTTCGAATGTGCAATTGCATCGCAGTGCGACCCCCAATCCTAACCACCCCACACGACTGGTTGGATCACAGGTGACAACGGTGTAAAACGCATCAATTGCTGCGGCATAATCATCGCGCAACATGGCGTCATAGCCCAGCGCATAGGCCTGCGCTGTTTGCTGTGCGTGATCGATGCAAACCTGTGCCGTCATTCCAGTGTGATCCCAATTTGGGTGTCTGTTACAATCTAACGGCACAGATTGCGTTTGGTTATAGTTTAGCTGTCCAAATGGCGCTGAACGGCCGCTGCCGCTTGGTCAATCGCGCGGCCTGTGATGTCAAGATCATCTGGGCTGAGCACCAAACTGGGATAGGTTTTTCCGGGTGATTTGAAAATACCGCCCTGTCGCAACGCCGCATTCCACACACCAGACAGGCCCGCATGTGCCGCCGCAACATCGCGGTAATTGCGGGGTTTGATTTTGGTAAAGACCACCTCAAACAAACTGGGTTCGCCCACAATATGATAGTCCACACCCGTATCGCTCAGCGCAGCATCAATCATATCCATGACCGACTGCCCCAAGGCATTTAACCGGTCATATTGACCGGGCATGCGCAGGATTTCCATGCTCTTTAACCCTGCAGCCGCAGCAATGGGATTACCAGACAATGTGCCAAGCTGCATCAACCATCCATCGGCACCCACCTTGGATTTATCAAAATGCGCCATGATATCAGCGCGCCCAGCAATGGCCGCCAATGGAAACCCACCGCCAATCACCTTGCCCAGAGTGGCCAGATCAGGGGTCACGCCATAGGCCGCCTGCGCCCCACCATAGGCACAGCGAAACCCTGTCACCACCTCATCAAAGATCAACACAATGCCATAGCGATCACATTCATCGCGCAAATGCTGCAAAAACCCGGGCAAGGGCGGTATAATCCGCTGCAAAGGTTCCACAATCAGGGCGGCGATTTCATTATGATATTCGGCAAGCAGCGATGTGATATATTCGAAATCGTTAAAGGGCGCGATTAACATATCTTGGGCAACACTGGATGGAATACCTGCGCTGTCCGGCACCGCTTGGGGGAAATTAACGCGCTGGCTTGGGGCTAGGCTCATCTGGGCCTCGGCGCTCATACCGTGATAGCCCCCTTCGAATTTGACGATTTTGTCACGTCCGCGAAACGCACGGGCCAAACGCATCGCATACATATCCGCTTCGCCGCCCGATGACACATATCGCACCTGTTCCGCGCAAGGGACAGCCTCACAGATGGTTTCGGCCAATTCGATCCCCAAGGGGTTATTTGCAAAAAATGTTTGCCCATTTGGCAAATGCTGCAAAACGGTCTCCATCACCTCGGGGTGCGAATGGCCCAGCAACATGGGACCAGACCCGATCAAATAATCGACATATTCTGTGCCATCTGAATCCCAAACCCGCGACCCCAAGCCCCGTTCAATGACGATCCCGGGGTCAAAATTGCCAAAGCCGCCCGCAGGCAATACCGATTTCGCGCGTTCGATCCAGTCTGATTGGCTGTGCAATTTTTTCATGTCTATTCCTCAATCTCTAATGCGGGGCGGCCCAAACGGTCGCGATCCACGGTTATGCCCAATCCGATGCCCTCAGGCGGGGCCATCCGGCCAGCCAAGCGTGTGGGGCCATCGGGGGCCAGACGTGGGGCGACATAGCCCGATAGGTCACAGACGTTCATCACGCGCCGCGGATCGGTGGCGGCCCCCAAATGGGCCAGGGCTGCGGTTGTAATGTCCGATCCCCATGTATCCTCGATACACATTTTTGCGCCCAAATGCAGGCACAGATCGCGCGCGGCGCGGGTGGCCGATAGACCGCCAAACTTGGACAGTTTCAGCGCGACGGCATCCATTATGCCCAACTTGTGCGCCTGCAACAAACTGTCGGTGTCATGTGCCAATTCATCCATTTTCATCGGCAGATGCGTTGCAGATTTGACGCGGGCACAATCGTCCAGCGTGGCGCAGGGCTGTTCTAGCATGATGTCCAGATCCTGCACAGCGCGGCCCACACGGGTGGCATCCAGCGATGTGGCACCACAGTTCCAATCGCCATAGACCAATGGCCCCTGCCCCACCGCCTGACGGACCAAACGCAATCGGGCAACATCGGCCTGCCAATCGGCATCTGCCCCCAGTTTTACCTGAAACTGGGTAATGCCTGTTTTTTGGGCATCCACGGCAATACGGGCCATTTCATCCGGCGCCACGCATGTAATCGAATGATAGAGCGGCATATCCGCAGATCGCCGCCCCCCAAGCAAGGCAAACAACGGCACCTGTGCCGCCTGCCCCAAAACATCCCACAAGGCAATATCAAGCGCCGATTTCGCATAGCGGTGATCCGGCAACCAATCGTTACAGGCGCTGATCACGGCCTCTGGCCCCAAGGGGTCAGCGCCAATAATTACTGGCGCCATTTCGGTCAGCGCAGGTCCAACACCACGCGCATAGGCCGGCAAATAATGCGGGATTGGACAGACCTCGCCCCAGCCTGTCAGGCCGCTGTCAGTCTCTAGTGCCACGATGGCGGTTTCTACCGTGTCACAGGTTTTTCCATCGGCCATGTAATAGGCCTGATGTGATGTCAACGGCACATACCAAAGTGTAATTTTCCTAATTTTCATTTGTAGATCCCCACAGGCGAACCCAGTGCAGCCAGATCGGGATGAACGCCCAGTCCCGCAGATTCCGGCAGGTGTAAATGTCCATCGACGTTGCGCGGCCCCCGTCCACCGGCAATATCGACCGTGATCATATCCTGACAGGCCCAGACCGCCTTGATATTTTGGTCGGGGATTGTCGCAGCCAAATGCAGCGCCTCGGTGTCTGCAAGGACACTTCCGCCGGTGGCCATCACAAAAATGTCGATGCCATGGGCCAGTGCGATATCACGTAGGCGGGCGGCCTTTGTCAATCCGCCCACGCGGTTAAGTTTGATCCCAAACACCTCGGCCAGACCATCACGGGCAATCCGCGCGCCGTCTTGGAGGGTGACAAGGCTTTCATCAACACTGACTGGTGCGCTGTGTAGCAGACGAATGGCAGCAATATCATCGAGCGTTTCACAAGGCTGCTCAAACATCACATGCAGGTCTTCGGTCGCACGCATCACGCGCAGGGCCTCTTGCCGCGTCCAGCCTCGGTTCACATCATAGAGGATGATTTCATTTTCTCGGCGATGCGTTTCCACATCGCGAATGCGGGCAATATCACGGGTCACATCGCCACCGATTTTCACGGAATGTGCCACATACCCGCGTGCACGGTAACGATCCATGACGGTGCGGGTTTCTTCGACCGTCTTTGCACCCACCGATGAGGCAATCGGTTTTGGCGTACGCGAGCCGCCACCCATCAGATCCGCAATTGGCAGGCCCGCAGCCTGACCTGCGATGTCCCAACAGGCCATATCAATTGGGGATTTTGCATATAAATGCCCTGGTAGGGCTAGATCCATTGCCCGCTCGACGTCCAAGACACGGCGCGGATCCAGACCAAGGATAAAGGGCGCCATCGTTTCAATCCCTGCGCGGATCCCAGGGCCATGGGCGGGGACATAGGTGTGTCCCCATGGTGTGCCTTCGCCCCAGCCGACAATACCTCGGTCGGTATCAAGCTTGACCAAGGTTGCGTCAAGTGTTTCGAATTTCAGCCGTCCACCAGACAACCAATAGGGATGTTCCAGTGGTAAGTTGATTTGGTACACAGTAATTTCGGTGATTTTCATGGTGTGCCACCTTTCGATATGCGAGGGGCTTGCCCCTCGCGCTCCCCAGAGTATTTGATCAAAGTGAAAGACATTAGGGTTTGTGCATCTGCGGAAGCGCCTGAAGACCGTCCCCCCGCCACAAAACAAGGGCAAGGATTGGCCCATCTTTGAGGGTTAGGGCGTGGGGTTGATACGCGGCGTGATACTGGCAATCGCCAACAATGCATATTCGGGTGGGTGTGTTTTCTGCCTCAAACACACCAGAGCCAGAGATGACGCAATAAATTTCTTGGGCTTGGTGATTGTGCCAAGGATAGTATAGCCCTCTGCCCCAATAGGCGATATAGCCTCTGAGGTCATTGGTGCGGAAATGGCCATCGGGACCAAAGAGTTCGATGTAGCCATAGTCTTGGAGAAAGCCGTAGCCGACCTCTTCTTCTGTGTAGGTCTGTTTCCAGTTGCATTTGTCGATAACATTTTGCAGCGCGACATGTGCCGGAGCCGCATTTTGCCATTTTTTGATCTGGCGTATGGCGGGGACAGGATTTGGGGCGATATCGCAATAGGTCATTTCCTGCGGCCAATTGCCAAAATTTTGCAAATCTGGTGTCGCGTCGTAGATCGATTTTACGGCATCTAAAAGGGCTTGTAAAAGAGGTTTGCTCATATGGGGGTTCGCTTTACTCAGGGATAACAACAATGTTTCCGGTGTGATTTTTGGCAATAAAGGCGGCTTGGGCTGTGCGCAGCTTATCAAGCGGATAGGTGGCCGCCAAAACGGGCTTGATTTTCCCCTCTTCGATGTAACGGATCAGGTTTTGGGTGACCTCTGGATCAATGACTGTAGACCCCGTAAACGTAAGATCCCGCAAATAAAACGTGCGCAGATCAAGCTCGACCATTGGTCCTGCGATGGCCCCTGAACAGGTATAGCGCCCACCGCGCTCAAGGATGTCGATCAGTTGCGGCCAATAGGGCCCACCGACCACATCTGCGACGACTGTAACTTTGTGCTCACCCAGAGCGGCGCGCAGGTTCTCGGGCGCGCGATCAAGGATCATGTCGGGGTTTAATTTGGCGACATCGCCGTGTTTTGTGGCCGAGGCCATGGCGATTACTGTCGCGCCGCGTAATTTGGCCAATTGGACAAGCGCCGAGCCAACACCGCCGGACGCACCAGGAATAAGGATCGTATCCGACGCAGAGACATTTGCACGGGTCAGCATGCCCTCGGCTGTAGAATACGAACAGCTAAAGGTCGCCAGTTCCGCATCCGAAAAATGCGGCGCGTTTATCGCCAGCGCATTGGTGGCAGGGAGGGTGGTGTATTGCGCAAAACCGCCATCGCGTTCAGAGCCGAAATAGCCGGTCAGGTCCTTGTTGTCGGAATCAGATGGATCACGCAGCCAGTTATCGGTAATCACACGCTGGCCAATGCGGTCAGGATCCACATCTGCGCCCACCGCGACGATTACACCGCAGACATCCGCCCCTTGGATCCGTGGAAAGGTGATCGGCGCACCGCCCCATGTGGGATCGTCGTCGTTCACCTCGTCAAAAGCGCCACCGGTCGTTGCCTCGCTTACCGCCTTTGAGTACCAGCCCGAGCGGGTGTTGACATCAGTATTGTTCAGCCCACAGGCCGCAACCTTGATGAGGACCTCGCCCGCAGCTGGGCGCGGGCAGGGCCATGCCTCGTGAAAAACCAATTGATCAAGATCCCCGTGCCCCATGGTGACCATGGCGTTCATTGTCTGGGGCAGCGTAAATGGCATCGTTTCTGGCATCGGGTTTCTTTCTCTTAGGGGCGTCGCCCGCGTGCAACGCCCATCCTCTGGGTGCCTAGGGATACAAAGGATTAAGCATCAGAGCGGGGGCGGGCGCTTATTGGATCGTAAACGGGCTCTCCTAAAATCTTAGCAGGGCGGGGGTGACCCGCTATCATAACTTCGACATTTTGCCCGACGATATGCGACGCGGGCTTGATGTA
The DNA here is from genome assembly GCA_965659465.1 of uncultured Paracoccaceae bacterium. Taxonomy (GTDB): domain Bacteria; phylum Pseudomonadota; class Alphaproteobacteria; order Rhodobacterales; family Rhodobacteraceae; genus CAJXSD01. The sequence continues at coordinate 11,057 of CBFHVU010000036.1, forward strand.
GGCAAAGGCGAGGATCTTGCCATAGGTGTGCCCATAGGCCACGGATGCGGTGCTGCCGATGACCTCGCCCTGCAGAATGACAGGCTCTCCACCGTGGCCATCTTCGATCCCATCGGGTTCGATTTCGAGATAGGCGCAGACCCATTTCATATCACCCGTCTCGGCCTCGGCCGCGCTTTGGCGGGTGTGTTCGGTCCCAAGATAGTCCTTGTCCAAACGGGCAAACCGCATGACGTCTGCTTCGGGAAGGGTGACTTCGTTGGTCAATTCGCCCGCGCCCTTGAACATTTTTTCCATACGCAAGGCATTCATCGCAAATGAGCCATAATCCCTGATGTCATGCGCCTCTCCTGCTGCCCAAAGCGCATCATAGACGTCCAACGCAGCCGCGCGTGGGATGTGAAGCTCCCATCCCAATTCGCCTGCATACGACAAACGCATCGCCCAGAGTTTATGACCCGCGACAGTGATCTCTTGTGCCGATAGCCATTTAAAGCCGGCATTTGACAGATCCGCATCGGTGCATTGGGCCAAGACATCACGCGCTTTGGGGCCATTTAGTGCAATGGCGGCCCAATCGGTTGAAAGCGTGTCGATGGTCACATCTGCCCCATCGCGATGGGCATTTAGGTGATCGATAAGACGTTGTTCAAAGAAGGCCGCACAGACAAGATAAAAGCTATCCTCCGCAAGGCGCACAACGGTTGTCTCAAGTTCAATCCGTCCCTTACGGTTTAGCATATGGGTCAGGGCAATGCCGCCCACTTTTGCCGGTAGGCGGTTGGCGACCAGCCGATCCAACAAGGGCGCGGCATCGGGGCCGCTTAGGCGGATTTTGGTAAAGGCAGAGATATCCATTATGCCCACGGCCTCACGCACCGCGCGACACTCATCGCCGACGATGTCATGCACAGGCGTGCGGCGGAAGGAATAATAATCACGCTGTTCTACATCACCTTTTGCAAACCAACGGGGTCGTTCATGGCCAAAGACCTCTTCATAGACGGCGCCTTTCTCCTTAAGCCGGTCATATAGGGGCGAGGGTTTGATTGGGCGCCCTGCGAGCCGGTTGAAATGCGGAAAGGGGATTTCGTGGCGCAGTTTGTAGTCCTCATGTGCTTTGGTGATTTGCCATTCTTTGGTGGCATAGGGGCCAAAGCGGCGGGGATCATAATCGCGCATCAAAATATCAGCCGAACCATGCACCATCCAACGGGCCAATTCGCGGGTCAAACCAGGCCCCCAGCCAATGCCGATCTGCGTGCCACAGCAGCACCAGTAATTGCGCACACCAGGTGCCGGACCAATCAAAGGGTTGCCATCTGGCGGATGCGAAATCGCGCCGTGCACTTCGCGGGTGATGCCAAGTTCTGCAAAGATCGGCATCCGCTCAAGTGAGTTTTCAAGCCACGGCATAACGCGGTCGTAATCGGCTTCGAACAGCCAGTTTTCATAGTCCCACGGGCATTCATCATGCCACACGGAATTGACGTTTTCCTTTTCGTAAATTCCAATGAGGCCACGTTTCTGTTCCATGCGAATATAGCCAGAGACCAGCTTGTCATCGCGGATCACGGGTAATTCGGTGTCAAGATCGGCAAACTCTGGCACGTTTTCTGTGACAAAATAGTGGTGGGTCATCGAGGTCATTGGCAGTTGCAGACCTGACCATTCACCCATTTGCCGCGCATAGGTGCCGCCGGCGTTGACCACATGTTCACAGCGGATGGTGCCCTGTTCGGTTTCAACAACCCATTCCCCTGTTTTGACGTCTTGAGTGATGTTCGTGGCGCGGCAGCGGCGAATAATTTTCGCCCCCAACTGGCGCGCGCCCGCGGCCATGGCCATTGTGACATTGGTCGGATCCACATGCCCATCATCGGGCGTGTAAAGAGCGCCAATGACGCCATCCAAATTATAAAATGGATGCAATTCACGGATTTTTTCGGGGCCGACCAGTTCGATATTGAACCCAAGGCTATTGCCGACCGACAGGGTATGGCGCAACCAGTCCATTTCATCCTCTTCATAGGCAAGACGGAACGAACCACAGCCATGCCATGTGACCGCTTGGCCCGTTTCCTGTTCCAGTTTTCCCGAATACAGCCCAATGTTGTAATCCACGCATTTGCCAAGCGAATAACTGGATGTGGAATGGGTGATTTGGCCGGCAGCGTGCCAAGTCGAGCCTGATGTCAGCTCGGCCTTTTCCAGCAAGACGGTATCTGGTCCCCACCCCTCGTGTGCCAGATGATAGGCAAGCCCTACCCCCATAACGCCACCACCGACGATCACAACCCGAGCATGAGAAGGAAGATTGGCCATTTTTGAATTTCCTATGTTTGGATTCGATTTTCTCTTGTCACGCTAATCGAACATTTGTACCATCGTCAACTATGAATGATACAAATGTTTCAACTGCGATTCTGGAACGGCTCAGCGACGAATGGGACAGCCTGACACCCGAGGAGCAAAAGGCCGCAAAATATGTGCTGGAAAATCCACAGGATGTGGGGGTATCGACTGTGCGCGAAATTGCCCAAGCTGCCAAAGTCAAACCCAATACAATTGTCCGTATGGCCCGCGCCGTAGGGTTTGAGGGATACGATGATTTTCGCGCACCGTTTCGCGATGCCATTCGCCAAGGGGCCGTCAGTCTGCCTGATCGGGCGCGGTGGCTGCAAGATATTCGCAAACAGGGCGAATTGGGTGGGCTATATGCCGATATGGTCGATGCAGCGCTGCGCAATGTCACAGAAACATTCGCAGGCATCAGCGCCGAGGACCTGCAATCCGCAGCCGAGGCCATTTGGAATTCGCGCCGCGTCTATACGTTGGGGGTCGGGGTCAATAATGCCAATGCGCGCAATTTCACCTATCTTGCTTCAACCGGAATGGTGCAATTTCATGCCATTCCACGGGCGGGATCGACGCCGATTGATGATATCGCTTGGGCCGATGAAAACGATGTTTTGATTGCAATCACCTGTTCCCCCTATCGACGAGAGGTTGTGCAAACCGCGCGTTTGGCTAAGGAACAGGGGTTAACCGTGATCGCCATGACCGATAGTTTGGCAAGTCCGATCGCGCGGATTGCCGACCACACATTCATCACACATGTGGATACGCCACAATTTTTCCCATCCTCTGTGTCGCTGATTGCCCTGCTTGAAACCCTGCTGAGTTTTGTTATTTCGGTGGCAAGTGATGAAATTGTTGATCGCGTTGCGACGTTTCACCAGCGTCGTCACGACCTAGGGATTTACGGAGACGATTGATGAAAGACGAAGGACCCATTCGATCATTGGCAGCGCGGTATTATACCGACCCAGAAGTGTTCAAAATCGAACAGGCGGGGGTGTTGGCGCAGACATGGCAGTTTGCGTGCCATGTATCCGAATTGCAGGGGGTTGGCGATTATTATGCCTTTGATTTAGCTGGCGAAAGCCTGTTTGCCATTCGTGGCCGCGATGGTGTGATCCGGACATTTTACAACGTCTGCCAACACCGCGCCCACCAATTGGTCGAAGGACAAGGAACAACCCGCGTTGTGGTTTGCCCCTATCATGCATGGACCTATGAATTGACAGGACACCTGCGCGCAGGCCCAAATATCAACGCCGTTGAGGGGTTCAACAAATCCGAAATCTGCCTGACCGAGGTGCGCACCGAAGAATTCTTGGGCTTTGTATTCGTCAACCTGGACCCGAATGCGAAACCGATGGACGATTGGTTCCCGAATGTGCGCCAAGAACTGGAAAGCTTTGTTCCGAACTGGGCCGATCTGGCCCCGTTGGAATGGGTGGAAATACCGGAAAACTGCAATTGGAAAGTGTCGGTTGAAAATTATTCCGAATGTTACCACTGCACGCTAAATCACCCCACATTTTCGACAGGGGTGATCAAACCCGAAACCTATGACATCCAACCCCAAGGATACTGTCTGCGCCACACAACCGAATCCAATTCGATGGATCAGATGACCTATGACATCAATTCGGGATTTGCGAATAACGACAAATATTCCAGCTGGTTTTTGTGGCCGATGTTTTCATTTCAAGTCTATCCGGGGAATTTGTTAAACACCTATCACTGGCGCGCGATTGATGCCGATCATGTGGTGGTCTGGCGTGGGTGGTATTCGGTTGGCGGGGCCGACAACGAAACCGTGCGCAAAATGGCGCTGCAAGATCGCGCCACCACGGTAGAAGAGGACATCCGACTTGTAGAAAGCGTGCAGCGTGGTTTGAAATCACGCGGATATGTGCCCGGGCCACTGGTCGTGGACCCCAAATGCGGGGTGTCGTCGGAACATTCCATCTTGCATCTGCAACGCTGGATGCGTGAGGCGGTCGATAACGGTTGATTTCCGCCCTAGCCCCACTAGGCTGCGCACAAAGAAAAGGAGCCATGAGCCATGACACAAACAACCACCTTTGACGAAGATTTATTCCTAAAGGGATTGGAACAGCGCAAATCCACATTGGGGGCCACATATGTCGAAAACAATCTGGCGGCGGCGGATGACTTTACCCGCCCATTCCAAGAGGCAATGACAGCATGGTGTTGGGGCTTTGGCTGGGGCGACGACGTAATTGACGCAAAAACACGCTCTATGATGAACCTATCCATGATCGGGGCCTTGGGCAAAATGCACGAATGGGAATTGCATTGCCGCGGGGCCATCAACAACGGGGTCACCAAGGATGAAATTCGCGCGATCATCCACGTGATTGGCATTTACTGCGGCGTTCCCCAAGCGCTGGAATGTTTCCGCGCTGCACGAAAAGTGTTAGAGGCCGAAGGCCAACTATAGATCGACGAATGCGTTGTGCTATAGCGCTCTGATCACATCTAAATAAGGCAGCCGCGATTGCGCGGCGGCCACCTTGACCGGATCAATGACAGCCCGAATGACGCATTCATCTGCGCCGGCGCGTGCAACATCTTGGCCAATCGGGGATACAATACAGCTCTGCCCTAAAAACATCGCGGCCTCCTCTGCCCCACAATGATTGGCATAAGCCACATAAACACCGTTTTCAAAGGCACGCGTTGGCACCAATCGCTGCGCCACGACATCCCACTGCTGGACCAAAGCTGTTGAGACCAATATCAATTCAGCACCCTGCAGCGCCAAATTGCGGACACGTTCGGGAAACTCGACATCATAGCAAATCAGCAATCCTATGCGCAGTCCCCGCCAATCAAACACGACACTTGCCTGACCGGACTGAAACACATCCTGTTCAAATCCGGGCGGAATCAAGGCTTTGCGATAGGTCTGAACCGTGCCGTCAGGATCGACAAAATTCATTGCATTATAACGCCTGTCGGATTGATGAGCGACATAGCCATATGCAATCGCCACGCTGTGATGTTTGGCCAATTCAGAAACGCGATCAGTCCATATTTCTTGGTCCGCGGGTGTTGTCGCCAAAACGCCATCTAAACTATACCCACATTGAAACAGTTCGGGCAGCAGGACCGCATCCAATTCGTCACATGCGCCACGATCAAGCAGATGTTCCAACCACGCAAACCTGTCATCCTGTCCACCCAAGGCGGCAGGCGACTGCGCCACACCAAGTCGTATCATTACTGCCCCCTAGCGGCTGAGCAAAATTTGACGCGGATATTGGGTCAGATAATCAAACCCATCCTCGGTCACCACAATCGAATCGCCGATGCGACCAGCCGTTTTTCCATCAACGGAAATCCCGCCATCCACAGCAAATGTCATTCCAGGTTGTAAAACGGTGGTATCACCCTCTTTCAATTCTGGGGCCTCAAGATAGGCTGTGCCGATGGACCGACCTGTGCGATAGCCCGTTTCAAAATTGCGCGCCCGATACACCTCATTTGCCGCACGCGCGACATCTTGGGCCTGGACCCCGGGGCGGATGGCCGCCAGTGCCGCCTGCTGCGCATCAATTGCGGCCTGCTGAACAATGCGGTCTTCGTCGCGCACATCACCAATATGGAACATGCGGTCAAACCCCAGTTTATATTGTTTGAACTGCGCCATGTTGCAAAAACAGAAATACACCGGATCAAATTTTTCGTACTGCTTTACGCTGGCACGGCGATGGACCATGGAACTGTCGCGCCCGCTTTGTAGGATTTGCAAATTATGGATCATCGGGGACACAAACCGATCCCAGCCCTGATCTGTTAAAAATCCTGCCGCTTTACGCGACCCCGCCTCAATCACCGCTAATGCGGATTCGTATTCTGCCGCGCCTTGCTGCAGACTGCTGTGGGCTGCGGCCATCATGGCCCCAGCGATTTCACCGGCCTGACGCATCACAGAAATTTCAAGCGGTGATTTAACCATACGCTGCTGGCCCAGAACGGGTGAAATATCTGCCAATTTCGTCTGCGAAAACTGTTCCGTCAAACAATGCAACACCATGGCTGGAATTTGATTACGCTCAATCCAGATGGTCGACACGTTGGCAGGAACCGCGCGCACCAAGGCGGCCGCCCAACTACGGGGGCCAAAATCTTCCCATGTTTGGACAGCGCTGACCCAGGTCATTTCGCCGACCATTTCCGATCCCATCAATGGCGTGATAACGACAGGATCATGATCACTGTACACAAACAACATCGTAGGGCGTCCAAACTCAATGCCAAGAGAGCCCCAAAACCCCGCCAGATAGGCGATTGAGCTTTCTTCCGTAAATAAGGCGACCTCAATCCCTAAGTCTTGCATTTTTTCCTGCAATCTTTGGGTCCGCTGGCGTGCTTCGTTTAACATATGATGATCCTTTTTGATAAAGGTCATCGTTCAGCAGCCATAAAGCATGCCTAAAACCGCCATGCAGGTTGTCCGATGGCGACACTATTTCAATTAATCAGAGATTTTGGTGGAGCCTAGGGGGATCGAACCCCTGACCTCTACAATGCCATTGTAGCGCTCTCCCAGCTGAGCTAAGGCCCCGATCACAACCTGCGTTGTTTGTGCGTTTGTTATTGAAAGCCGCGCCACTATTCAAGTGTAAATTAACACGGCTTCCCAATTATTTTTGGTGATTATTCATCATCGTCAGATGACATATCTGCAATCTCGTCAAGCGAGACATTGTCATCATCGTCTTCTTCCAACAGATCATCATCCAGATCCATATCGACGTCATCATCATCCAATACAACATCATCTTCGATGTCGCGCACTTTGTTCGCGGGATTTGACGCGTCAGCAGCATCAGCTGTGATCATCCGCGTTTTTGTTGTATCCAACTCAACGACGTCGCCCGTGTATGGGCTAACAATTGGGTTTTTGTTCAGGTCATAAAAACGCTTGCCGGTTGTTGGGCAGACGCGTTTCACACCCCATTCTTCTTTGGGCATAGTTGTCCCCTTTGAAACTTTTGGTCTTGTCGACGGTTTGCGCCACCTGCCATAAGACGGGCAGTATGTCAAAGGCTTTCACAAGGAAATCCGCGCGAATGTCACAATTACCCCAGTATGATCCAAAATTGAAGCGGATTTTTTGGCCAGATTTGCCTGAAATTTTGATTTCAGTGCGACGGTCCAAGCAGGCCAACCGGCTGTCATTGCGTGTTTCGCGACTACACAGGACGGTTACGATTACCGGCCCACATACGGTGCATATTCAGAAGTTTTTGGATTTTGTTGCGCAAAAGCGTCCTTGGATCATTGGTCATTTTGTCAATTTACCGCAACCAACAACTGTCAAAATCGGATCAAATTTACCGTTCTTGGGCCAAGATTTACAAATCATCCAAGGCGTCAATCGC
>CBFHVU010000037.1:0-17556 GCA_965659465.1 uncultured Paracoccaceae bacterium
ATTTAATCTGCGATTACATCGGTCGCCGCCCGAACGCCACAACCCATCAACAGGCCGCCGAAATACGCGCCAAAACAGCCATTGGGTTTGATACCGTCCCCCTATCGCGCTGGATCGAAGAGGCCGAGCGGCTTTACACCCAAGACGCCGATGGTCTGCACCTGCGGTACGATCCGAAACTGCGTGACGCGTTTTTGGCGGCCTTTGACGGGGGCGATTTGCCCACCGCCTGGCCGTTGTTTGATGCCTTGGTGGGATTGCCCATCGCCTTGATCCATGGGGCCACGTCAGATTTGTTATCGCGCGACACCGCGTTGGAAATGAAACGGCGCAGGCCCGATATGGTGCTGACACATGTGCCCGATCGCGGCCATATTCCGTTTTTGGATGAACCGCAGGCGGTTGCCGCATTAAACGAATGGATAGGATTGATGAAAAAATGACGCTGGCCATTTCGATTGATACAATTCATGCCGCCGATGCGCGGCTGACCGGTCATAAACGCGTCACCCCCCTGCTGTCGTCACCATTCTTGGATGATATCGCAGGGCGGCGCATATTGGTCAAAGCCGAGTGTTTGCAACACACAGGCAGTTTCAAATTTCGCGGCGCGTTTTCTGCGATTTCTGCCTTGGACGATGCAGAACGGGCACGCGGTATTTTGGCATTTTCATCGGGCAACCATGCCCAAGGTGTGGCACTGGCCGCACGGCTGCACGGTGTCCCCGCAGTTATCATCATGCCCCAAGACGCACCCGCCATCAAAATAAACAACACCCGCGCTTTGGGCGCCGAGGTGATCCTTTATGATCGTGATCACGAGGATCGCGATGCCTTGGGCGATGATCTGGCCGCAAAACGGGGGTTGACGCTGGTGCGCCCCTTTGATGATCCGCAGGTGATTGCAGGCCAAGGCACGACAGGGTTGGAAATCGCGCAGCAGGCCGCCGACATGGGCGTGACATCGGCCCAAGTGTTGGTCTGTTGCGGTGGGGGTGGATTGACATCAGGCATTGCCACCGCCTTGGCCCATCATGCGCCTGATATGCACGTGCATACGGTCGAACCTGCGGGGTTTGATGATGTGGCGCGATCCTTGGTGGCCGGTGAACATCGCACAAATGCGCGCACCAGCGGATCCATATGTGACGCCATTGTCACGCCAACACCGGGCAAATTGACCCTGCCCATTATGGCACAGTATTGCCAAGCGGGATTATCTGTGACCGACGAAGAGGCCCTGCGCGCGGTCAATGTGGCCTATCAGCGGTTAAAAATCGTTTTGGAACCGGGGGGGGCCGTGGCCTTGGCCGCGGCCCTGTTTTACCCCCAGCACATGACTCATGACACGGTGATTGCCGTAGCATCGGGGGGCAATATCGATGATGATATGTTCCTGCGCGCCATGAACACAGCAGATTGATATAGGGAAAAAGCACATGCACTTGGCCGATTTGGGATCCATCAAACTGCATTATCAGATTGACGGTGACCCGCAGGGCAAACCTGTGGTCTTTGCCAATTCGTTAGGCACCGATTTGCGACTGTGGGATCGTGTTCTCCCCCTGCTGCCGCCGCAAAATTGTTACATCCGCTATGACAAACGCGGGCATGGGTTATCTGAATGCCCGCCCGCGCCTTATCGCATGGGGACATTGGTGCGTGATGTCGAAATGCTGTTGGATCATTTGCAGGTGCGCGATGCACTGTTTGTGGGGCTGTCTATTGGCGGCATGATTGCCCAAGGCTTGGCCGTTAAACGGCTGGATTTGGTGCGCGCTATGGTTTTATCGAACACGGGCGCGAAAATTGGCCAACCCGCCATGTGGGATGATCGGATCCGTGCGGTCGAACAGGGCGGCATTATCGCGCTGTCACAGGCAACCCTAGATCGTTGGTTTCCCGCTGAATTTCACGAAACAACAGAATTTCACCTGCTAAAACATATGTTGGAACATCAACCCGCCCAAGGCTATATCGGCTGCAGCGCGGCCATTTCTGGCACCGATTTTTATACGCCCACATCGGGGCTGCGCCTGCCCACATTGGGCATCGCAGGGTCCGAGGATAAATCAACACCCCCCGATCTGGTGCGCGAAACCGTTGATCTGATCCCGGGATCGCAATTTCAGTTGATCCGCAAAGCAGGTCACCTACCTTGTGTGGACAAACCGGCCGAATTTGCGGCCATTCTGAACAGCTTTATGGAACAAATCGGACATGTCTAAGATTTTATTGATCCACGGGTCTTGCCACGGGGCATGGTGTTTTCGCGATCTGATCCCCGCACTGGATCGGTTGGGCCACGATGCCTATGCGATTGATTTACCCGGTCATGGGCAAAACCCTGTCCCGATTGAAACGATCACACTGGATGCCTATCGCGATGCGATTTTGGATGCAATCGACGAACCTGTCTATCTGTTGGGGCATTCTATGGCGGGCTTTCCGATTTCTGCCGCAGCCGAGGCCGCACCAGACAAAATCAAACGGTTGATTTATCTGAGTGCCTATGCGCCTCAAACGGGGCGATCCTTGGTCGATATGCGCAAATCCGCACCACGCCAACCCCTGTTAGAGGCGATTGATAAAACACCGGATGGATTGGGGTTTTCAGTGAATTTAGACCATATCGAGCGGGTGTTTTATCACGACTGCCCCGCAGATGCGATTGAACTGGCACGTCAAAACCTGTGTGTTCAACCCATCGCACCCCAGGCCACGCCGATCACATTGACCGACCGCTATCATAGCGTCGCCAAATCCTATATTCGCTGTGCAAATGATCAAACCATACCGCCAGAATATCAATCGACCATGGTCGAACAGTGGCCCACACAGGATGTGTATCACATGGACACTTCGCATTCCCCGTTCTTTGCGGCACCTGCTGACTTGGCCCAGATGATCGACCAGATTATTCAGCAGGATAAAGGCTGACATGGCCACAGCCGCCCCCAAATCCAGCCCCGCATTGGCGGTGGTGCTGTTCACCATATTGCTGGACGGTATGGGGGTTGGGATTATGATCCCAGTCTTGCCCGCATTGATACTAGATGTGCTGCCACAGGCCGATTTGCCAACGGCAACCCTTTGGGGCGGTGTGTTATCGACAGTCTTTGCCTTGATGCAGTTTTTGTTCAGCCCAGCCTTGGGCAGCCTGTCGGATGCCCGCGGGCGCAAACCCATTTTGTTGGTGTCGCTGTTTGTGATGGTGTTTTATTATCTGGTCATGGCGCTGGCGACGTCCATTTGGGTGCTGTTTGTGGGGCGCATTGTGGGCGGCATTACGGCGGCAACCCAATCGACCGCATCCGCCTATGTCGCCGATATATCGCGCCCCGATCAGAAAGCCACACGCTTTGGCTATATCGGTGCGGCCTTTGGCTTGGGGTTCGTATTGGGGCCAGTTTTGGGCGGGCTGTTGGGGGAATGGGGCGCGCGCGCACCATTTTATGCAGCCGCCCTGCTGGCCGCGCTGAATTTCGTGGTTTGTGCAATCTATCTGAATGAAAGTATTGCCAAAGAGGATCGCAAACCCTTTCACGGCCGGTCCATCAACCCCTTTGCCGCAATTCTGGATATTGGGCGGTTCAGTGGATTGCGCGTGTTGTTGATCGTATTTTTGCTGTTTTCCATCGGCACATCCGTTTATGCAGCAATCTGGCCGTTTTTTACATTGGAACGCTTTGGCTGGTCCCCCGGAATGATTGGCGTATCACTGACGGTATACGGGCTGGCATCCGCCTTGGTCCAAAGCGTTCTGATCCGCCCCACCATTGCCCGCATCGGCGAACGCCATACGGTGTCACTGGGATTGGCCACGGAAATCATCGCACTGGGCTTGGTCGCCAGTATCGCCAATCAATGGGTTGTATTGGCCCTGACCCCCGTGGCCGCATTCGGGTCAATCGCCACGGCAGCCATTCGGTCGTTGATGTCAACTGCAGTCGATCCCCAAAGCCAAGGCCAGTTGCAAGGCGTTCTAAGCGCGCTGATGGCCGTGGCGATGATTGTCACACCACTAGCTATGTCCGCACTGTTTTATGCGTTTTCTGGGTCCAGGGCGGTCGTTTATTTCCCTGGCGCGCCATTTTTGGTATCGGCCCTGTTGGTAGTCATCAGCTTGATTTTATTTGTGCGGGCCTATTCAAACAAACCCTTGCCCTAAAACGACAAAAAACGTTGATTTTGGGCTTGCACTTGGCCCCCTGCTACAGGCACACTGCCCCAAGAAAGGGAGGTTCCATGCCACAGATCACAGCCGCCGTTTGTCACGAATTTGGGGCCGATTTGACACTAGAACAGGTCGAATTGCGTGCGCCAATTGCCGGCGAGGTTGAGGTCACATTAGGGGCCTGTGCTGTGTGCCATTCGGATATTTCATTCGCCCAAGGCGCATGGGGCGGCGCATTGCCGGCCGTGTTTGGCCACGAAGCCGCGGGCCGCATAACAGCCATTGGCGACGGGGTACAGGGATTGGACCTGGGCGATCATGTGGTGGTGACCTTGATCCGATCCTGCGGGCATTGCGACAATTGTGTGGGCGGCAAACCCACCCTGTGTCTGACCCCCTATGATGGCACGGCAGGCCCCTTGCGCGCGGCAGACGGTGGGCCGATGAATCAGGCGATGGCCTGCGGGGCCTTTGCCGAACGGGTGGTTGTCCATCACAGACAGGTGGTCAAAGTGGCCCGCGACATCCCCTATGACGCAGCCGCATTGCTGGCCTGTGGGGTGATCACCGGCGTGGGCGCTGTGGTCAATTCTGCCCATATCCGTCCGGGCCAAGATGTGGTTGTCATCGGCGCAGGTGGTGTTGGATTGAACGCCATCCAAGGCGCGCGGATCGCGGGCGCGCGCCGCATTGTGGCCGTGGATTTGACACCCGAAAAACTGGACATGGCCCGCGACTTTGGCGCGACCGATACCGTTTTGGCGAACCAAGATCGCCCATGGCGCGCCGCCAAAACCGCCATGGGGCGCGGAGCTGATGCGGTTTTTGTGACAGTTGGAGCCATCCCCGCCTATCAAGATGCGGCGCGTTATTTGGGATATGGTGGCCAAATCGTCATGGTGGGCATGCCCAAATCCGGTGATACGGCCGCATATGAACCCGTGATGATGGCGGCCGTTGCCCAAGGTATGGTTGGATCCAAAATGGGCGATGTGGTGATCCAACGCGATATACCGTGGATGGTCGATCTGTATCAACAGGGGCGATTGAAACTGGATGAACTGGTATCGCGCCGTTGGAATTTAGACCAGATCAACGATGCCATTGCTGATACCAAATCAGGATCGGCCAAACGAAACGTCATTATATTCAACATCGACCCAAGCTAGGGGGCACTCTATGAAACTGACCGACTTGGACATCATTGTAACATCGCCCCCTGCACCGGGTTGGGGTGGGCAATATTGGATTTTGGTCAAACTGACCACGGATACCGGCATTGTGGGTTGGGGCGAATGCTATGCCGCATCTGTTGGCCCCGATGCGATGACACATGTGATCCGCGATGTGTTTGACCGCTATTTCCTGAATGAAAGCCCTGAAAACATTGAACGCATGTTTCGCCGGACCTATTCATCAGGGTTCACGCAACGCCCTGATTTGACAGTGATGGGGGCGTTTTCAGGTTTGGAAATCGCCTGCTGGGATATTCTGGGCAAAGACCGCGACAGACCCGTTTGGGCATTGTTGGGCGGTAAAATGAACGAACGCGTGCGCGCCTATACATACCTCTACCCCCTGCCCCATCATGATATGACAGCGTTCTGGACCAGCCCGGACATGGCCGCAGAGAGCGCGGTGGACGTTGTTTCGCGTGGCTATACGGCCGTCAAATTTGATCCCGCTGGCCCCTATACCATGCGCGGCGGCCATCATCCCGCAATGTCTGATATATCCCTGTCCGTCGAATTCTGTCGTGCCATTCGTGCAGCCGTTGGCGATCGGGCGGATTTGTTGTTTGGAACCCATGGGCAATTTAACACCGCAGGCGCCATCCGGTTGGGCAAGGCCATCGAACCCTATGCCCCCCTTTGGTACGAAGAGCCGATCCCGCCAGACAACCTGTTGGAATTTGCCAAGGTGGCCCAAGCGGTCCACATCCCATTGGCCACGGGCGAACGCATGACGACCAAGGCCGAATTTGCCACCGTGCTGCAAACCGGCGGGGCGGCGATTTTGCAACCTGCCTTGGGACGTGCCGGCGGTATTTGGGAAATGAAAAAGGCAGCCGCAATCGCCGAAGTGTTTAACGCGCAAATGGCCCCACACCTATACGCGGGCCCCATTGAATGGGCCGCGAATGTGCATTTTGCCGTCTCGATCCCAAATCTGTTGATTGCCGAAACGATCGAAACCGAATTCCATGACAGATTAATCCGTGGGTCCATTCGGGTAGATAACGGCTATATCCCTGCCCCAACAGCCCCGGGGCTGGGTATTGACGTGGACGAAGAATTGGCCCGCGCGCATCCCTTTACCGGCACAGGTCTGCATTTGATGATGCAAGATGCGCCATGTGATTACCAAAATGGCAACAGTTTCGCCGGGGGTGCCCCGATCAAAGAGGTATAGCGTTTAGTTGACTTGCGTCCAATGAAATACATATTTATAATAGAATGTGTTTAGGTAGGTAAATCAGCGATGCCAGATAAATTAAAACCACCGCCCAAGGATATGGAACGCAACGCCGGTATGGCGGCCAGTTTTTTGAAAACTCTGGCACACGAGGGTCGATTAATGATCCTGTGCCATTTGGGATCGGGCGAAAAATCTGTTGGCGAATTAGAGGAAATCCTGAACTGTCGCCAAGCTGCGGTCAGTCAAATGCTGGCGCGCCTGCGCGACGATGGTATGGTATCGACCCGCCGCGAAGGAAAAACAATCTATTATTCATTGGCGGATGAAAACACGGCGCAATTGATTGATCTGCTATACAATATGTTCTGTTCGGTCAGCTTTGAACAGGCTGAGGCCGTTTAACGGCCTGCATCCACATATGATCAAGGTCTGCAATTGCGGTTCGATCCAACTGTGTATCACTGGTCCAATATTGCCCGTCTGGAAAATAATATCCCAAGTCTGCTTCGCGCTTTAACGCGCGGTCAAACATTCGTTGATCCACATCCCATCTGGGCTGATTTAACTGATAAATACGCGCACGCGGACAGCACAGTCGCGACTGTGTGGCTGTTGACAGATTGACAACATCGCATCCCTGTCGCTGCGCATGGGCATAAAACCGTGCAGATTTGGCATCTAGCGACAGTAATGTCGGATCATCGCGCAACGGATCGGGCTGACCCTGCCCGTAAAAATGGCTGGCCCCTTGCGCCGAATACACCATGTCACAGCCCAGATAGGCCAGGATTTTCGGACGCAATGCGCCCAGCACCCAATAGGCGGCCGTAAACGCCATGGTTGCCCCCGCATAAACCACACCGCCATAATCATTTTGAACGGGGATAAAATCAACGTCTGGCACCAGCCTTTGGCCTGCACTGATCTTGGTGGGCATCCGATCAGCTGGGAAATCAAACGGATAAATCAGATCGGTCCAATCTGGCCGCACGGCCCAAGCATTATTGATGGCAACAAGGCGATCAAAGGGATGATCTGTCCAAGCACGGGCATCCGTCGCATTTGGACCGGACCCCAGTAACAAAACCGCATCAATTGACATAAAAAAACCCCGCACCGTGATACGAAAATACCTAGTGCGGGGTTATATGAATTCAATGCAGGTGCAGAAAAACTAGGCCCATTCCCAGCCCGTTGGGAACGCCCCCAACACATTGGCCACCGCATCTTGATCACGACACGCGGAAATTTGTGCCACAAGACCGCGTTTTTTGTCGTCAATGACGGCAATGACATGGCAATCCAATCCGGCATCAGACAGCGCCGCGTTGAACACGCGGGTAATCGCGCTTTTGCGCAGGTCGGGTTTGAACACCTTGCCCACGGCGGTTTTGGGCAATTCGTCCAAAACCTCGATATGTTTGGGCAGGGCTGCGCGTTCTGTGACACGATCTTGGCACAGCGCCATCAGTTCATCTGTTGTCACCGATGCGCCCGCCACCAATTCAACATAGGCACAGGGCATTTCGCCCGCATGGGGATCAGGCTGACCAATCGCACCGGCAAAGGCCACGGCGTCATGCGCCAACAGCGCCTCTTCGATCAGGGCTGGGTCGATGTTGTGACCCCCGCGAATGATCAAATCCTTGGCGCGGCCTGTGATCCACAGGTATTTGTCGCCATCGACACGCCCCAAATCACCAGTGCACAGATAGCGTTCGTTGTAATACAGATCGCGGTTTTTATCGGCCTCGGTATAGGTGTTGCCCCCCCACACACCGGGGCTGGCCACACAGATTTCACCAATTTCATCGGTGGCACATTCGACCAATTCGCCCTCGACGCGTTTGACGATGCGCACGTCAGTATAGGGAAAGCGTAAACCAACAGAGCCCACCTTTTTCTCTCCGTCCGGAGGGTTGCAGGACACCAGACAGGTGGCCTCGGTCAGGCCATAGCCTTCGACGATGGTGACGCCTGTTGCCTCTTCGAACCGGCGGAACAGTTCCAATGGCAGAGGGGCCGATCCAGAAAACGATGTTTTCACGGACGAAATATCGGCATTAACAGGGCGTTGCATCAGGGCGGAAATGGCGGTGGGAACGGTGATGATGAAAGTAATTTGCCACCGTTCAATCAGTTTCCAGAAATTGTCAAATACCCCGTCCCCACGATAGCCCGCAGGCGTTGGGAACACGACATGCGCGCCAGAGGCAACCATGGCCATCAAAATCACATGGCTGGCGAACACATGAAACAATGGCAGCGGACAAATCACATTGTCCTGTTCGGTAAACAGCAACCGATGCCCCAACCAACCGTTGTAAATCATGCCGGAATACAGATGCTGCGCCACCTTGGGCATGCCTGTTGTGCCGCCCGTGTGGAAATAGGCGGCCACGCGATCCTGTTCGACATCCTCGAAATCTAGGGTCGTGTTCTGTTGGCGAAGCAAGGTGTTGAAATCATAGACCTTGGCATTGTGCGACACAGGGTTTTTGGGGCGTACCAGTGGTACAATCCATGATTTGGGCGGGGTCAGATACCGGTTCAGATCGATTTCGATAACGGATATCACATTGGGCGCCAATCCAACAGCGGCCGCGGTTTTCTGGGCAATATCTGTTTTTGGAAATGCTTTCAGCGTCACGACAACCTTGGCATTGGTTTCACGCAGGATTGCGCCCATTTGTTCAGGTTCCAATAACGGATTGATTGGGTTCACAATGCCCGCCACTGCGCCACCCAACAGGGTCAGCACCGTTTCATTGGAATTTGGCAGGATATAGGCCACCACATCCGATGGCCCCACGCCCAAGGCACGAAACATATTCGCGGCCTGCGTTGTTTTGGAATGCAACTGCGACCACGTCATTGTTTCGGCGGGATCCTTGGGACCTGACATCAATTGGAATGTCACAGCAGGACGCTGCGGAAATTTCTGGGCAGTCTTTGACAACACGCGATACAGGGTTTTTTCCAACCCCAAATCTTCAAACGCGCAAGCGTTTTCAATGGCGATCATGTCATCGATCGTCTGAAAGCTCATATTATATCTCCCTTTGCCCTCGTGTTTGTGGATCACGAGTGATCTTCCTTATTTTGGATAATTAGGCATTTTGGCAGCTAAAACAAGAGAAGCTTGATTTACGTAAGGTCAGCGGCACCGTCTGTGAATTGTAAACGGGCCAAACGGGCGTATAGCCCGCCCTCTTTGACCAATGCATCGTGGGTTCCGATGGCAACGATGCCGCCTTGATCCATGACCACAATACGATCTGCTTTCTTAACGGTGGCCAAACGGTGTGCAACAATCAAAGTTGTCCGATTTAACGCCAATTGATCGACGGCTTTTTGCACGGCGCGTTCGCTTTCGGCGTCTAGGGCACTGGTGGCCTCATCCAACAGCAGAACGGGCGCATCGCGCAAAATGGCGCGCGCTATAGCGATCCGCTGTTTTTGTCCACCTGACAACATCACACCACGTTCACCAACATAGGTGTCATACCCATCGGGCAGTGCCATGATGAAATCATGTGCAGCGGCGGCCTTGGCGGCTTGGATCACTTGGGCATCAGAGGCATCGGGCGCGCCAAAGCGGATGTTTTCCATGGCCGAGGCTGCGAAAATAACAGGGTCCTGTGGCACCAAAGACAGGTGCTTTCGGAACTCTTGACGGGCCATATCGCGCAGGTCGATACCATCCAGTGTGATGCACCCCTGATCGGGATCATAAAACCGCAAAATCATTTGAATGATCGTTGATTTGCCTGCACCAGATGGCCCTACCAGCGCGATGGTTTCGCCCGGTTTGATATCCAATGTCACATTCTGCAACGCCGAGGTATTTGGGCGCGCTGGATAGCAAAACGACACATTTTCAAACGACACGGCCCCAGCAACGGGCACGGGCAAGGATACAGGCGTATCAACATCTTGCAAAATATCTTCGGTGGTCAACAATTCGACCAAGCGTTCAGTCGCACCAGCAGCGCGTTGCAATTCGCCCCAAATTTCAGACAACGCTGCCACAGATCCAGCAACCATGACCGAATAGATGACGAATTGCACCAATGCGCCCACGCTCATCATGTCTGCACGCACGTCGCGCGCGCCAATCCACAAGACACCCACCACGCCGGCAAACACCAAGAAAATCACAATGGCCGTCATGATTGAACGCGTTGTGATGCGACGGCGCGCAGATACGAAACTGCGTTCGGACACATCGTCAAAGGATGATCGTGTTCGTTGTTCGTGTGTAAAGGCCTGAACAGTTTGAACCGCTGTCAGCGCCTCTGACGCGGTGCCAGAACTGGCGGCAATCCAATCCTGATTTTCGCGGCTGAGTTTGCGCAATTTGCGCCCTAGCGTCAAAATAGGCACAACCACGGCCGGCACGATCAAGAGCACAAGCCCTGTCAGTTTGGCCGATGTCAGCAGCATCAACACCAACCCACCCGCAAAGATCAAAACATTGCGCAGGGCCACCGAAACGGACGATCCCACCACGGACAATATCAACGTGGTGTCAGTTGTAATCCGACTTAGGACTTCGCCGGTCATGACGCGTTCAAAAAACGTAGGCCCCATATCCATCACACGCGCAAAGACCGCCTTGCGTATGTCAGTGACAACACGTTCCCCCAGTCGGGTCACCAACGCATAGCGCAGCGCGGTCCCAATCGCCAACAACACTGCGATTCCCATCGCGGCCGTGAAATACCAATCCAAAATACGACCATCTTCGACAGAAAATGTATCGACCACACGACGCACCGCCATCGGCATGGTCAGTGAAACCGCAGCTGTCAAAACCAAGGCCAAGAGCGCGGCGCCCATCAATCCACGGTGGGGCCTTAGAAACGGCCAAAGACCCGCCAATTGAGAGACTTGTTTCGATTTCGCACGTTCCTGAGTTGGGGTCATTGAATTCCTGCCTATTTTGCGTCTTGCCGTTAAACCCAAATCCATCCACAAAGGTCAAGCGGTTAGAAACAAAAAAGAGCATAACTGTTGAATATTCTGCACATACGCATGGCCCGTATCAGCACGCTTTGATCGAAATTCCGTCCCATCGCTGAATAAGCACAGCAACAATGGCTGCCGGTTGGTTCATAACGAAAGGTACACTAGAAATTAATTGGAGCGGGTAGCGGGAATCGAACCCGCGCCTTAAGCTTGGAAGGCTCTTATGATACCATTTCACCATACCCGCTCTGTGTTGGGGTTGATAGAACAACGTGCCGGCAGCGTCAAGACGGCAGCAGGCAGATTCTATGCGATTTTTTCGATCAATTGCGATCCGGTCGCTTTGTTCGAATTTACGGACGGATCAACACGTTGAAATTGCAGCACATCGTGCGCACAGGGCTGCATTAGGCGCGATGCGCCTTTGCCCTGTTCGCCCAACCACAACGCCCATTCAGCAGGTTCCAAAATAACGGGCAGCCGATGATGGATCTGTTTGGTTGCCGAATTTGCATGGGTTGTCACAATCGCACAGGTGCTTATGCGGTCTTCGCCTTGGCCCCAATCCTGCCAAATGCCCGCAAAAACCATGGCAGCCGCATCTTGGCGGGAAATGAACCATGGCAATTTGTTATCCGCTGCGTCCTTGGTCCATTCATAAAATCCACTTGCAGGAATCAGGCAGCGTGTTTGGCGGCATGCCTGTGCAAAGGCTGGTTTTTGCGCAATGGTTTCGCCGCGTGCATTAATCAGCAATGGACCGTCGTTTGGATGTTTGTACCAATGCGGCACAAATCCCCATCGCTTATGCGTCAAAACCCTGCCATGATTTGACGGCACAACAACGGCCACCGATTGCGTGGGGCAAATATTATATCGCGTGCCCTGTGGTAAATCATTCACAGGCTGCGCATCAAACAACCGCGCCAGCGCATCATTGGGATGGGTTAAAACAAAACGTCCGCACATAATCTGACTATACCCATCAAATCTAAGCTGGCCAGCACGAAAACTTGGCGTTAAACCAGCACTATGTTAAACACACTGTCCTATGGCAATTCAACGCAATTGCCCGATTTGTTGATTGTCCACGGTTTGTACGGATCCGCCCGAAACTGGAGCGTGATCAACAAACGCATGTCGGACAGTCGCCGCGTCATTGCTGTCGATCAGCGCAATCACGGTGACAGCCCGTGGTTTGACACACATAGCTATCTGGATATGGCCCAAGATCTGGCCCAGATGGTCGAACACAACGGTGCGCCAATGGACATCATGGGACATTCGATGGGCGGCAAAGCGGCCATGGTTTTGGCCCTGACACGTCCCGATCTGGTAAACCGGCTGCTGGTGGCAGATATTGCACCGGTGGCCTATGGCCATGATCAATCCCAATACATACAAGCCATGCAATCCATTGACCTAACGCACATGGAAAAACGTTCTGAGGTTGCACAAGCCCTTTCAGATCAGGTCACAGATCCCGCATTGCAGAGCTTTTTCACGCAGTCGTTGGATTTGGTCAACAAACGCTGGAAACTGAATTTGGACGTCTTGCTGCGTGAAATGCACCACGTGCTGGGGTTCCCAGACATAACCGGCGCGTTCGATAAACCAACCCTTTTCCTGTCTGGCGCAAACAGCCAATATGTTTTGCCTGATCACCGCCCCAAAATCAAACAGCTGTTTCCAAATGCCGTTTTTGCCAAAATCCCTAAAGCGGGTCATTGGTTGCACGCGGAACAACCGCGCGCCTTTGAACAAACGCTGCGGATGTTTTTCAATTAACGGCTTAGGAACAAAACGCTTTGGCCAGTTCGCCAAATTCCTGATAACGATCCCAGAATTTTTCATCACTGCGACGGTTTGACATTTTCAGGTCTTGCGACTGTTCAGGGTCCAGAAACAATTTCGCGGCGCGTTCTTGTTCGCGGCGGGTCAATGTAGCGTCTGCGGCCGACTGGATACATTTGCACAGTCGCGTATTCGATTTCGCCCGATCGCTGCTGATACAAGCACGCCCAACAGCATCAGCGGAAACAGCACTTGCAGAAATGCAAATAATACTGCCCGCAATGAACCCAAAATGATGTCTCATGTGCCTGCTCGCTCTCTTTTGTTTTTTGAGTAAGGATAACACCAAGCGGGTGTCCACTCAACACAACATAGGATGTCGGCGAAATTTGGCTGTGTGGATGCAAAATAAATATCCACCTTAGGCCGCCGGCTGCGTTTCGTATCTTGACCAAATCGCAAAATCAAACCATATGCTGGCCTATGACCGATCTTGATAAAATCCGCAATTTTTCCATCGTAGCCCATATCGACCACGGGAAATCCACCCTGGCCGACCGGCTGATCCAATCCACTGGCACGGTCCAAGATCGTGACATGAAAGAACAGCTTCTGGACAGCATGGATATCGAACGCGAACGCGGGATCACGATCAAGGCAAACACCGTACGCATCGACTATCTGGCCGATGACGGCGAAACCTATGTTTTGAACCTGATCGACACCCCCGGCCACGTCGATTTCGCTTACGAGGTATCTCGGTCCATGCGCGCCGTCGAAGGGTCGTTGTTGGTCGTAGACAGCACCCAAGGCGTCGAGGCGCAAACATTGGCCAACGTCTATCAGGCGATTGATGCCGATCATGAAATTGTGCCTGTACTGAACAAAATTGACCTGCCTGCATCCGAATGTGAACGCGTGGCCGAACAGATCGAAGACGTGATTGGCATTGACGCATCTGACGC
Source organism: uncultured Paracoccaceae bacterium (assembly GCA_965659465.1). Lineage (GTDB taxonomy): Bacteria > Pseudomonadota > Alphaproteobacteria > Rhodobacterales > Rhodobacteraceae > CAJXSD01. Next base: position 14,326 of record CBFHVU010000037.1, read on the forward strand.
GATCCAAGTCAGCGCAAAAACCGGTATCGGGATCAAAGAAACGCTGGAAGCAATTGTGAAAAAACTGCCAGCGCCGACAGGGGATCGCGATGCGCCCCTAAAGGCGATGCTGGTTGACAGTTGGTATGACGCCTATCTGGGCGTTGTCGTTTTGGTGCGCGTCATGGACGGTGTGCTAAAGCTGAAAGACCGCGTGAAAATGATGTCAAACGGCACCGTTCACCAGATTGACCGCATCGGCGTGTTCCGCCCCGCTATGCAAAAAATCGATGAATTGGGCCCAGGTGAAATCGGGTTTGTCACCGCATCCATCAAACAGGTCCGTGACACCCGCGTGGGTGACACCATCACACATGAGAAAAAAGGCGCAGAGACGCCCCTGCCCGGCTTTAAGCCAAGTCAGCCAGTTGTGTTCTGTGGTCTGTTCCCTGTGGACAGTGCCGAATTCGAAGATTTGCGCGATGCCATCGAAAAACTGGCGCTGAATGATGCGTCCTTTAGTTTTGAAATGGAAACATCGGCCGCTTTGGGATTCGGGTTCCGCTGCGGTTTCTTGGGGCTTTTGCACCTTGAGGTGATCCGCGACCGCATCGAACGCGAATATGATATTGATCTGATCACAACCGCGCCCAGCGTGATTTACCACGTCTATATGCGCGATGGCGAAATGATCGAATTGCACAATCCCGCGGATATGCCCGATCTGTCCAAGGTGGACCACCTAGAAGAGCCGCGCATCAAAGCGACCATTTTGGTGCCCGACGATTATCTGGGCGATGTGTTAAAACTGTGCCAAGACCGCCGTGGGATCCAGATGGATTTAACCTATGCCGGATCGCGCGCCTTGGTCGTCTATGACCTACCACTGAACGAGGTTGTGTTTGATTTCTATGACCGCTTGAAATCAGTGACCAAGGGATATGCTTCATTTGATTACCAAATGACTGGTTATCGTCAGGACAATTTGGTCAAAATGTCGATTTTGGTTAATGACGAACCTGTGGATGCGCTGTCCACCATGGTCCATCGCGACCGCGCCGAAACCCGCGGGCGCGCCATGTGTGAAAAGTTAAAGGATCTGATCCCCCGCCACATGTTCAAAATCCCGATCCAAGCGGCGATTGGTGGCAAGGTGATTGCGCGCGAAACATTGGCCGCCCTGCGCAAGGACGTGACCGCAAAATGTTACGGCGGCGACGCGACGCGTAAACGCAAATTGTTGGACAAACAAAAGGCCGGCAAAAAGAAAATGCGCCAGTTCGGCAAAGTGGACATCCCACAAGAAGCGTTTATCAACGCATTGAAAATGGATAATTAATCCCAGCGTTAATATGATCAAAGTGGTCATATTAACGCCATATTCCCCAATTAGTCCGCGGTTTCCAACTACGAAACTGAAACGGAACTATATGCAAGTATTCAAAGAATTTATCAAAGATCAATCAGGTCTGGGCCAAGCCGAAGGTATGATTGTATTTGCCGTTTTAATTGCTTTCGGTGTTTTTGGGTATTTTATGTTTTTTGGTGCAGGTAAAGACAGCGAAACAACAAACACAGCGGTTGAACTGTTCGGATCGTTTAACGATATGCGAACGGGCGAAACCACGACGCAGGTCATAGGTGGAACGGTTGTGACCGACAAATAAAACCACGCTGGTTTTTGTAAAATGGGCTGCGCGACCTCGGTTGGGCGGCCCTCTTTTTTGAATGACCCAAATCTGAATACGTCAATCCGCAACGGTGCGCAGGATGCGGGCGTTTAAGATTGCCTAGATGTCTGTCCGAGGGGGGGAGATGGTACCGCCTCCCTGGCTTGAACAGGGGACCTCTGGATCCACAATCCAGCGCTCTAACCAACTGAGCTAAGGCGGCAACTTCTGGGGATTTAGCTTTGACGCGCGGCGAATGCAACCCTATTTTAGACCTAATTCGCGAGATAAGTAGATTTTTCTGCGCCGATCAGTGGTTGCAAAACACATGAGCGCACAGTAGTTCGGTTCCAAACCGATAGGAGTACACGACCATGGGCATTAACAGCCAATCACAAATCGAAGCGAACCTACAAATTGGCCCGACAGATCAAGGCATGGTGCGAATCTATGTTTATGCTGACGATCTGGAAATCCCGATGGATTTCGACCCAGAAGAAGCCGCAGAAATCGCAGAAGAAATCCTGGCAGCCGCCCAAGCCGCAAAATCGCTTGGCAATAAAAAACGCTAAAGCAACAGATTTGGATCTTGCAAACGTGTCAGCCGATTGGCGGCCTGCGTTGCAATTTTCTTGATCAAGGTTTTTCGTCGGGCTGCGGCCACCTTATGCAACGGCGCGGGACGGATAATTTCCGCGCCATAGCCATCCGACAAAATAATACCCGTGTCTGGTGGCAACAGGTCCAAATCAAAGTTTGGATCAACTGCCCAAAAATATCGATCACACCATTCCAGATAGTTTTGCCATTTTTTATCAGATGTAAAATCAGCGCGCGATGATTTGCATTCGACAATCCATAATTCATCCTGCGCAGCCATTGTGATAACATCCACACGCAACCCCCGCGATGGGATAAATTCCAACAAACTTGCATATCCTAAATCCATCATATGGCGCACGACACCACGCGCCAACAGCTGACCGGGTTGCAGTGCAGATGGATCATTTTCTGGTACCAACATACCGTCATAAAACGGTATTTTCACCCAAAGGTCCAGCTGAACACGCAAAACTTTCCCCTTGCCAAACCATAGCCGAATACCTATGTGCGTCAGGTGGCGGGTGCTGTTCCTCTCGTTTAAATGGTTACATTCCGTCGGCCTATAATTTCTCCGAGGGAGCTGGCTCTGTCTGGGTCCTGGCCTAGTTACCTGGCGCCCACCTGTTCAAACAGGTCCTCGGGAATGCAAATACCTTAACGGTTGCTACGGGCCCGCCACACAAAAGCTTTCTCATCGCTTCAAATCCTGACAAAGGTGAAGTTTTACTTCGGGGATATACATGGACAAAATACTTGGAATTTGTGGATCACTGCGCGCGCAGTCATTCAATCGCAAATTGCTAAATGTGGCGGTCTCATGCTATGGCGCATGCGATTTCCAAGATGCCAATATTGATCTGCCATTATATAATGGTGATGTTGAAAACGCTGGGTTGCCCGCATCGGTTCAAACCCTAGCCGATCAACTGCGCCATGCAGACGGTGTCATTATCTGCACCCCCGAATATAACAAAGCCAT
>CBFHVU010000038.1:0-17078 GCA_965659465.1 uncultured Paracoccaceae bacterium
CTGGTGTTTGGTCCTTTGGACCAAGGATCCCGTTCGCGTGCTTTGCAATTCGTACTGATGTCAGATTTGATTTACGTGTTGCTGATCATCGGTTTGGTGATCCAACGTATTTTACGCATCATCACCCAACGTCGGCAAAAATCATCTGGGTCGAAATTGCACCTGCGGTTGACAGGTTTTTTCAGCATGATGGCGCTGATCCCGACGATCATGGTGGCCATTTTTGCAACAGTTTCTATCAATATGGGGTTTGAGGCATGGTTTTCAGACCGCGTGCAAAATGTAATTGGCGTGTCCCTGTCTGCGGCCCAAGCCTATGAGGTCGAACAAAAGGATGCCCTGCGCCAAGATACATTGGCGATTGCTGAAAAACTCTATGACCAAAAACGCCAAGACGGCAGTTATGAACCTGAAAACATCCGTCTGGCCCTAGAACGCGCGCAGCAGGGTGTCCAGCGAGGGTTAAAGAAAGCCTTTATTATCGACAGCACTGGCAAATTACTGTTGCGTGGTGAACGGTCCTATAAATTCGATTTGGTCGAACCACGCGCACAGGAATTGTTGGATGCAGTTCAGTCGGTTATTTTTATAGAAGATTACGCGGCAAATGAATTGCGGGCGCTGTATTATCTGGCAGGATTTCGGGATCATTACCTTTATGTCACGCGCGAGGTCAATGGCACCTTGTTGGCGCTGTTGGATCAGACCCAACAAACGGCGCGGCTGTATCAACAGTTAGAAAATGATCGTGGTCAGCTGTTGTTTAACTTTGGTCTGATTTATCTGGCCTTTGCTGTTTTGTTGATGATGTCAGCGGTTCTGTTGGCGCTATGGTTTGCGGAACGTCTATCGCGGCCCATTGGCCGATTGGCAGGGGCCGCACGCCGTGTGGGCGAGGGGCAGTTAAACACCCAAGTGATCGAAGAGGAGGGCGACGACGAAATCGCCCAGCTGAGTGTTTATTTCAACCAAATGACCCGTCAGCTAAAGACACAGCGCGACACATTGTTGGAAAACACCGCCCAGATCGAAGAACGCCGCAGGCTGTTTGATTCGGTTCTCAGTTCGGTCACGTCAGGGGTGTTGGGGCTGGACGCGAATGGCGATATTTCTTTTGCCAATCGGTCAGCCGAACGTCTGCTGGATTGGGATGGCGATCAACCATCGCAGCCCTTGGCCTTGGCGGTGCCTGAATTTGAATCCCTCTTTGACCGTATCATCGACACCGGCGCCGAAAGCGTCCAAGACGAAGTGCGCATGGTCCGGTCAGGGCGGTTGGAAAATCTGTTGGTGCGTATGTCTGTACGACGTGCGCCCAATGGGGATTTGCAGGGCTTTGTTTTGGCCTTTGATGATGTGACGGATTTGGTGTCGGCCCAACGTTCGGCTGCGTGGGGCGATGTGGCGCGGCGCATTGCGCATGAAATCAAAAATCCCCTGACGCCAATCCAATTATCGGCCGAACGAATTAAACGAAAATTTACCCCAAAACTGTCAGAGGACCAGGATGTTTTGGAACAACTGACCAGTGTAATTATTCGCCAAACCAATGATTTACGCCGTATTGTTGATGAATTTTCAAAATTTGCCCGCATGCCTGAACCCGAAAAACAGTCCGAGGATCTGCGTGAATTGTTGACCCAAGCGGTCACATTGCAGGATGCAGGCCAGCCAGATGTGCAGTTTGACGTCAGGATTGCAGAGGGGGCATTTTCCGCCATGGTTGATGCCACAATGATTAACCAAGCGCTGACCAATCTGATCAAAAACGCAGGCGAGGCGATCCAGACCCGTATGGAACGCAAAATTTTGCCCCAGATTGGTGGGGTGATCTCGGTGCGCATGCAAAGAACGGATCAGACGATCCAGATTATGATTGCAGACAATGGCATCGGTCTGCCCCAAGATCGCAGCCGGTTGTTCGAACCCTATGTCACCACCCGCGACAAGGGCACGGGACTGGGGCTGCCGATTGTTAAGAAAATTATCGAAGAACATGGAGGATCGCTAAGATTGGACGATTCTGAACCATTTGGGGACCCTGCGCGGCAGGGGGCCTGTGTGATTGTGGATTTGCCCGCAGGGCCATCCGATACAACAACCAAGATTACGACGTCAGGGGACTACGCCGATGGGTGATATTTTAATTGTAGATGATGAACGCGATATTCGCGAATTGATTTCAGAAATTTTGATTGACGAAGGGTACACCACGCGTATCGCTGGGACCTCGGATGAGGCGATGCGGCAGATCAAATCACAGCCCCCCGGTTTGTTGATTTTGGACATCTGGCTAAAAGACAGCGATATGGACGGGATCGACATCCTTAAAAAGGTAAAAACCGATTTTCCGCAGGTGCCGGTCGTGATTATTTCGGGTCATGGCAATATTGAAATTGCGGTCGCGGCCATTAAACAGGGGGCCTATGACTTTATTGAAAAACCATTCAATATCGACCAACTGATGGTTGTCATTCGCCGAGCGATGGAAACATCACGACTGCGGCGCGAAAATTCGGCATTGAAACAACAGGGCGGCGATGGGGCGCAGATGCTTGGCCAATCGGCCGCGTTTCGCAATTTTGTCGGCGCTTTGGACAAGGTCACGAAATCCAACAGCCGCGTGATGCTGCGCGGTGGCTCTGGCGTGGGCAAAGAAACGGCTGCGCGTTATATTCATGGAAATTCGGACCGCGCAAACCGTCCCTTTGTGGTGGTCAATTGCGCCACGATTGAACCCGACCGGATGGAAGATGTCCTGTTTGGTCGTGAAAATGGGACAAATGCTGGGCTTGGGTTATTGGAACAGGCCAATGGAGGCGTAATCTATTTCGATGAAATAGCCGATATGCCTCTGATAACCCAATCAAAAATCCTGCGGTTTTTGGTGGACCAGAAATTCCAGCGAGTGGGCGGCAGCGAAAATGTCAAGGTTGATCTGCGTGTTCTATCGTCGACCAGCCGCGATTTGCTGGCCGAAATTCAGGCAGGACTGTTCCGCGAAGAATTATATCATAGATTGAATGTTGTCCCCGTCACGGTCCCCAGTTTGGCCGAACGGCGGGATGACATTCCCATGTTTGTTGACCATTTTGTTGACCATTTCCACAAAACCCAAGGGTTCGTTGCGCGCAAATTCCAAGACGATGCCTTGGCTCTTTTGCAAACAATGGCTTGGCCCGGTAATGTGCGCCAGTTAAAAAATGTGGTCGAACGGATATTGATTTTGACCGAAGGATCGCGTGACATCACAGCCGAGGACATCCCAACAGATCGCCAAGGCAGCGCAGACGAAACCACTGGCGCCCTGTCATCGGTTTGGGCCGCAATGCCCCTGCGCGAAGCGCGCGAAGAATTCGAACGGGAATATCTGCTGACACAAATCAACCGCTTTGGCGGCAATATTTCGAAAACGGCGCATTTTGTGGGGATGGAACGCAGCGCTTTGCACCGTAAACTGAAATCATTGGGCATTGTGTCGGGCCATAAACAGGCTGGCGACGATCAGGATGATTGACCATTGCGGTGTGATCTGACATCCAATACATCGATATTGCGCTCAGGCAGAGGGGAACGCAGATGAAGGTTGTGATTTGTGGTGCGGGTCAGGTGGGCTGGCAGATTGCCCGCCATTTGTCTGGCGAACGCAATGACGTCACAGTGGTCGACAGCAACCCCGATTTGGTGCGCCGTGCCACGGACACATTGGATGTCCGCGGGATTTGCGGTTTCGCATCCTATCCCGATATTTTGGAACAAGCCGGCGCAGGTGATGCCGATATGATCATTGCCGCCACGCACTCGGACGAAGTAAACATGGTGACCTGCCAAGTGGCGCATTCTGTTTTTTCGGTCCCGCGCAAAATTGCGCGCCTGCGGTCGCAATCCTATCTGGATGCGATTTATTCTGATTTATATCGCCGTGAACATTTGCCCATTGATGTGGTCATCAGCCCCGAACGCGAAGTGGCCGAAGCTGCGCTAAAGCGCTTGTCGGTGCCCTCTGCCTTTGACTCAGAGGAATTTCTGGAGGGTACGACGCAATTCTTGGGGCTGCGGTTGGATGAAAATTGCCCCGTCCTGAACACACCCCTGCGCCAGTTGACGGATTTGTTTTCCACCCTGCGCGCGATCGTTGTCGGCGTACGCCGCAAGGGTGTGTTATTTGCGCCAGAGGCCGGCGATCAGTTATTTACGGGCGACGATTGTTATGTCATGTGTCACAAAGACGATATTTCACGCACGATGGAGGTGTTTGGCAAAACCGACCATTCCCAAGAACGCATTGTTATTGTGGGGGGCGGCAACGTCGGTTTACGCGTTGCACAATCGCTGGAACAAGACCACCGCCGTTTGCGGATGAAGGTGATCGAACGCAATAGCGCGGTGGCCGAAAGCGCGGCCGATGCGCTGGAACGGACCATCGTGTTGAATGGTGACGGATTGGACAGCGCCCTGTTGAATGAAGCGCACATTTCGCGAGCTGATGCCATTTTGGTGGTGACAGACGACGATAAAACAAACCTGCTGGCCGCCGTGCGCGCCAAGGCCGAGGGCTGTAAAATGGCGATTGCCTTGGTCAATGATCCCACAATGGTGCCGATGATGGAGCCGCTGGGGATTGACGCCTATATCAATCCGCGGGCCACAACGGTCAGTTCGATCCTGCGGCATATTCGTCACGGACGGGTGCGCGATGTGTATTCTATTGGTGATGCCGAGGCCGAAATCATCGAGGCACAGGTTCTGAACACATCCCCCATGGCGGGCCAAAAAATACGCGATATCGCATTCCCAGAGGGTGTGTTGATTGGCAGCGTTTTGAAAAATGGGAAAATGGTCAAGCCATCGGGCGGGTTGCGTATTGATGATGGCGATGTGGTGGCATTGTTTACCCTGACCAAAGACGTGCCCGAGGTCGAACGTCTGTTACAAGTCTCGATCGACTTTTTCTAATGCGGCAGGCGTTTCTCAGAACCCCATTTTTTCTGAAAATGGGTTTTGTGATGGCCGCGGCCATGCTGGTGCCTGCCTTATATGCGGCGGTGCAGGGCGATTATTTTGCGTTCCGCATGTTTTTTTATTCAGCTGTATTAGGGTCGCTTGGCTTTGGGTTATTTGCGCTTGCGTTGTCAAATCAACGGCTGGAAAACAGTGGATTTGGTCAATTGATCCAGATCGGCGCTGTCTTTGCAATCTTGCCCGTGTTTCTGGCGGTGCCTGTGTTCGAATTGGGGGGCGGAATACCGTTTCGCGTGGCATTTCTGGATATGGTCAGTGCGCTGACCACCACGGGTTTGGTGGTGTTTGATGCCAATTCCGTGCCGGACACGGTGCATTTTTGGCGCGCCTTGGTCGCCTGGATCGGAGGCGGTTTGATCTGGGTTATCGCAGCATCTGTCTTGGCCCCTTTGAATTTGGGCGGATATGAGGTATCGCAAGCGGGCCGCAACATCGGGTTGTCGCGTGGTTTGACCGATGTTGATCGCGCGCGGTTGTTTGGACGATCTGTATCAATGATGGTGCCGCCCTATGTATTTTTAACCCTGATGCTATGGTCGTTTCTGACGCTGACGGGCAGCCCGGGGCTGGTGTCGTTTATTCATGCTTTATCGGTGATTTCAACATCCGGAGTTACGGGCCCAGTTGCATTTTCGCAGGCTGACAGTGGATTTTTGGGCGAAGCGATCGTGCTGTGTTTCTGGGTTTTTGCGATTTCGCATGTGGTTTATCAGCATGAACGGTTCAGTTTGCACAAACGCCAAATTCTTCATGATCCTGAATTCCGTATGGCCGGAATTTTGGTGGTACTGGTATCGGGCGCATTATTCGCGCGTCATTGGTTTGCCACACTGGGCGATACCGGTGGCAGCGATATAATGCAGGCGTTGCGCGCGCTTTGGGGGGGACTGTTTACGGTTAGTTCGTTTCTGACCACCACGGGTTTTGTGTCCGAATATTGGGGTACCGCCCAACAGTGGTCGGGATTGGAAATACCTGGTATTGTATTTATGGGCATGGCCCTGATTGGTGGCGGATTTGCAACTACTGCAGGTGGGGTGAAATTAATCCGTGTCTATGCGCTCTATCAATCCGTGCTGCGTGAATTTGACCGTATGGAACACCCATCCTCGGTGGGTCAATCGCGCGGGGTATCCCGCAACGATTTACGCAAGGGGGGATTTATCGCTTGGGTATTTTTTATGTTGTTTGTTGTGGCCATCGCGCTGTTTACAATGATTTTTTCGCTGCTTGGGCAGGAATTTGAACATGCCATCACCTTTGCCATCGCGACCCTGACCACTACAGGCCCAATTTTGCAGATGTCTGCCTTGGGCGATTGGGTTTTGACCGAATTATCGCTCGCGTCCACCTTGGCGGCCAGTTTTGCGATGATTTTGGGGCGTTTGGAAATATTGGTGGTTTTGGCGCTGGTGTCCCCATCCGCATGGCGCAGATAATTTTGCGTGGCCATGTGCAACCTATTGTATTTTACAAATTCTACTGATAGCTTTAACTCTGACAATAAAAATAACAAAAGAGTAGGGTGCGCCAATGGCTTCCGACCGGCAAAATCTGCAAGACGCGTTTCTAAACCATGTTCGCAAAGAAAAAATACCGGTCACGGTGTTTTTGATCAATGGTGTCAAATTGCAGGGCGTGATCACTTGGTTTGATAGCTTCTGCATTCTATTGCGTCGCGACGGGCAATCGCAATTGGTTTATAAACATGCGATTTCGACCATTATGCCATCGCAAAACATTTCCTTGTATGAAGGCGAAGACGCCAATTGATGACCCATGACAAGGTTGCCACCCGCGTTTGGGTGATGCATCCTGATATAAAATCCGATCGTGATCGCCGCGCATCCGAGCCTGCCTTGGATGAGGCGGTATCACTGGCCAAAGCGCTGCCCAGCCTTGAGGTGATTGGTCAAACCATTGTTCCCCTGCCAAAACCTCAACCGGGGCGGTTGTTTGGCTCGGGCAAGGTTGATGAATTGGGGCAGGTGTTCAAATCCCACGACATCGAATTGGTGATGATCGACGGCCCATTGACCCCTGTGCAACAGCGCAATCTGGAAAAGGATTGGGGCGTCAAAATTCTGGACCGCACTGGGTTGATTTTGGAAATCTTTTCCGACCGTGCCGCCACCCGCGAAGGTGTGTTGCAGGTGGAAATGGCAGCGCTGAGCTATCAGCGGACGCGTCTGGTTCGCGCTTGGACACACCTGGAACGCCAACGGGGTGGTTTGGGGTTTGTGGGGGGTCCCGGCGAAACCCAGATTGAGGCAGACCGCCGCGCGATTGATGAACAATTGGTCCGCTTGCGCCGTCAATTGGCCAAGGTTGTGAAAACCCGCACCCTGCATCGGGCGGCGCGTGCGAAAATTCCCTATCCGATTGTGGCACTGGTGGGCTATACAAACGCGGGTAAATCGACCCTGTTTAATCGCCTGACGGGCGCGGATGTGATGGCCAAGGATATGCTCTTTGCCACCTTGGATCCCACCATGCGATCGGTCCGTTTGGAAAACGGGATTGATGTGATCCTGTCGGATACGGTGGGCTTTATTTCAGATCTGCCTACGGAATTGGTCGCCGCCTTTCGCGCCACATTAGAAGAGGTGCTATCCGCTGATCTGATCTTGCATGTGCGCGATATTTCCCATCCTGCCACGCAGGAACAATCTGATGATGTATTAGAGATTCTAAACACCCTAGGCGTCAAAGGGGAAACCCCCTTGATCGAGGTTTGGAATAAAATCGACCAACTGTCCCCTGACGAAATCGCCGCGATGGACAACACGGCCGCACGGCATGAAAATCTGTGTTCTATCTCGGCTGTGACGGGGCAGGGGTTGGATGATCTGCTATCTTCCATTGCCCAAGGGTTGGGATTGGACAAATCCCGAGATACACTGTTTGTGCCTTATGCGGACGGTAAAAAACGCGCGTGGTTGTTTGATCAAGGCATCATTGATACCCAGACCGATGGCGAAGATGGGACTGAATTCACGGTATCATGGTCGCCAAAGCAGCAATCGCAGTATCGCAAACTTTAATCATCAGATGTCGCAGACACGGGCTGCAATGTGGTGATCCCTGTGGCCGCGGCCCGTGCCAGGGCCGGATCCAATGACATTTGCACATATTCCCCACGCCGCCACAATTGCCCCATATCATCGTAGTGGCGTGACAGGAAATGGCCGGATTGTCCGGTGGATATGATGAACACAGAACTATCAGGATCCGCAAAATCATAGACCCCGCGATAGGCGGCCGCATGCACATTCAAAAACGGATTAGGATCACGTCCCCCGGTTTTTCCCCGCATCAAGGTGTTGTCGCCCCCTGATGTCGATTGGCGGATGTTGACAAAGTAATTCAGCACCGGCACCGCGCCCAATGTGGGGTGATCATGGGTTGCCTGATGTGCGTCACCCCAGCGCAATGCCTTGGGGTCGCGATCAAAATTCTCGGCCAACCAGACCAAGGCATCGTCCAAAGCCAATCGCGCCATATCCACACAGGTTTCCACGATAGTGGATTGGACCACATCGCACCAGTCGCCCGCGCCATCGATATTGCGATACACCTTTTCGATGAACAGGGGATCTACATGGCGGAATTGACCGGCCAGAGGCCCCACATCATCGCGGATCAAACGATCCTGCAGGGCGCGCATCCATGCCATGTAAATCAGCGGTTCGGGCAGGTGTTCGTTCATCTCTCCGTTCCAGCTGGCCAACAGCTGCAACGCCTCTTGGCGGCTGCGATCCAATGTACCAGCGGGCGCAGGGGCCCCCGTGAACCATAGTTCGGCCCCAATCAGCGGCAATAATCCACGTGCGGCAAAGCTGACCGTGTCCAATTGCGTTTCAATGAAACTTTCGCGCGTGTGGACCTGACGGTTTTGCATCAACCGTTCCCACCGTCTGATCCGCTGGCTGTCGCCCCAATAATACGACATATGATCGGGAAAATCCCCGTCGGCAATTTTGTTGTTGGTGTTGCCCAAAATGCCGCCTGCGGGGTTTATTGTTTGGGGCGTGTCACCATAGGGTTTATATCCCAGCCATTGGTTTTCGCGCATCCATCCCAGCGATGGCATTTTGCCCTGACTGGTGTGGTTTTGATCGCGGATGGGCATGATCCCCACGGTTTTCATGGCAATCGATGTGGCATCCGCGAATGTCACATTCTGCGATGGCGCCTGATAGGTGTCAAAGGCGGCGATGCCCTGTTCCACGGTTTTGGCGCGCATCAATGCCAGCCCCGATGATACCGAGGGATCATCGTCGCGTAGCGCCGTCCATTGCAACACGGGCAAATGGTTTGGCGGTGTGATTTGGTCAATTTGATGAAATGTTGCCGGTAAAACGGGGCCGTTTTTCGATTTGCGAATATCCAGTGTGACAGGCGCTTGGCCTTTGACTTGGATGATCGAGGGGGTGGTTTGAAACGTGGCCCAGCCGGTTTGCGTGCGGTATTCGTTGGTGCGTGTTGGGTTGATTTCCTCCATCACGATATCTTGGTCATCGAGATAGCTGGTGGTCATGCCCCAGGCCAAATCTTTGTTCCGTCCGACCAAAACAAATGGCATTCCGGGGATGGTGCCGCCGATCACGCCACCTGTTGTCAGTTCAAGGCGTGCCAGATAAAACACGCCCGGTGCGGTCAAACCCAAATGCGGATCATTGGCCAATAAACTGCCCCCCGCCGCCGAGCGCGCAGGGGCCGCTGCAAAGGCGTTTGATGCCCCTGCCAAGGCATAATCGGCGATGGGGGACAAACGATCATGTGCATCTACCACATCGGTTGTGATCAAATTGGCAAAGTGTCGTTCGCTGTCAAGCGGGACAATATTGCTGTATTCGGGCAAATCCAGAATGGGTGCCCCAGGAAAGGCGGGAAAAATATCGTCAATCCGGTCCGGAAAGGGCAAGGTCAGCGACGTTTTCGCATATAGAATATCGCGCGCGGCCTGACCGGACACCTGCAGGGCCATCAATTTTTGAATGGCGATGGAATCGGCAGGCTGCCATGGGGCAAAGGGGACATCAAACACAAACATTTCCGGTGCACCGCGACCCAGTGCCGTGTCGTTAATTTCCGCAATGCGCGCGTTTATGCCTTGGGCATAGGCATTTAGCGCGGCCAATGTATCTGGGGTCTGTGCGGCAAGCGATGTTTTTGCCAACCCGTTCAAATCTAGGCTGCGCAGCAAAATATCGGTGTTGAGGGTGCGTGGCCCGAAGATTTCCGACAAACGCCCCTGTGCGCTGCGCCGCAGGATGGTCATTTGCCACAAACGGTCCTGCGCATGAGCATAGCCCAAGCCAAAAAACACATCCGCATCATTTGTACCAAAGATATGGGGAACATTTGCCGTGTCACGCACGATTTCCACGGTATCCGTCAGGCCAGTAACCTCTAGAGTTTTGTCGTAGTTGGGCAAGGACCGCCACGCCAGATAAAATGCAAACCCGGTCGCAATCGTTGCCAACACAATCGCCGCTGTCGCGATCCGCAGCATCCATTGGAACAAATTTTTCATCCGAGTCACCCCGCTGTGTTTCAAACCCTTGCATCCTGTTACACAAAGCGACACAACTAGAAAACCGATAACAGGAGGAATTGCAGTGGCAAAGGTGGCTTTTTTAGGACTTGGCGTGATGGGATACCCAATGGCGGGGCATTTGCAACGCGCGGGACATGACGTGACCGTTTTTAACAGAACACAGGCCAAAGCGCAGGCTTGGGCCGAGACCTTTGGCGGGCAGGTTGCCGCCACCCCGGCCCAAGCGGCGCAAGGGGCTGATTTCGTGATGGCCTGTGTGGGCAACGATGATGATTTACGCGCGGTGACCATCGCGGAAAACGGGGCATTCTCTGCAATGAAAGAGGGCGCGATTTTTGTTGATCACACCACGGTTTCAGCCAAAGTCACTGCAGAATTATATCAGGCCGCGCAATCGCAGGGGCTGTCCTTTGTGGATGCGCCAATTTCGGGCGGTCAGGCGGGCGCTGAAAATGGGGTTTTGTCGATTATGTGCGGCGGGGATTTGGCGTCCTATCAGGCGGCGGAACCGGTAATGGCCGCCTATGCCCGCATTTGCCGACGTATCGGTGACAGTGGCGCGGGACAGAAAACAAAAATGTGCAACCAAATTGCCATCGCAGGTTTGGTTCAGGGCCTATCCGAGGCATTACATTTCGCGCAAAAGGCGGGGCTGGACGGGGCAGCCGTCGTTGAAGTGATCAGTCAAGGGGCCGCCGGCAGCTGGCAAATGTCAAATCGGTATGAAACGATGTTGAATGATGAATACAATCACGGGTTCGCCGTTGATTGGATGCGCAAGGATTTGGGGATCTGTTTGGATGCGGCCAACGAAACAGGGGCCAGTTTGCCCGTAACGGCCTTGGTTGATCAGTTCTACAAGGACGTGCAAAAAATGGGCGGCGGGCGTTGGGATACATCTAGCTTGCTCAAGCGGCTGCGCGCATTGGACTAGCGCGATGGCCCGTTCGGGCTGTTCGTGAAATTTGAAAACAATGGCCAAAACTTGATCAAACTGAATTTGGCCATTGTAATTTCACAAATTTTCCTATTAAGTGATTTTACGGTGGCGCGCGTAACGCGTGACACACCCAACAGTTTCACTGTTTCCCGACGAGCCAGATGTTTTCACCTGACGCCCGGCAGACAGATTGATTGGGTCCCAAGGGACCAGAACTTAGCTTAGATCGCGCAAGCGACAGGCCAATAAACAGGAGGTGGCGGCTGAAATATTGCGCCCCTTCAGAAGGTAACGCGATGACGCGCACGAGGCAGATTTTTGTCCTAGCAACAGGCCCGACAGGCCCGTGTTGCCGCGCGCCTATGATCGCCCAAACAAATCCGCACAACCTGTTCCAGACCGTGTTAGACGGCGGGATTGCGTATGTGTGTAAATGGACACTATGGTTAAGAAAATGCTTATCGACGCCACGCACGCCGAGGAAACGCGCGTGGTTGTGGTTGATGGAAACAAGGTCGAGGAATTTGATTTTGAATCCGAAAATAAACGCCAGATTGCTGGCAACATCTATCTAGCAAAAGTTACACGCGTTGAACCGTCTTTGCAGGCGGCCTTTGTTGATTATGGCGGGAATCGTCATGGGTTCTTGGCGTTTTCCGAGATTCATCCCGATTACTATCAAATCCCGGTCGCAGATCGCGAAGCTTTGATGGAAGAAGAGCGCGCCTACGCCCAATCGCAAAACGATGACGAGGACGAAGAACCTGCTAAGAAAACCCGCAGCGGTCGTGGCCGCGGTCGTGGTCGGTCATCGGGCAAGCCACAGGCGGCCCCCGTAGCGGAGATTGTCAGTGACGTATCCGGTATGGAAACGATTGATTTCGACGATGACGCGGCAGAGATTGAAATCACAACTGATGCATCACCATTGCGAGACGCGGCTGAGGTGGCAGATGCTACTGAGAACGCCGATGAGGTCGCCACGGAGTCGGAACAAACCAATGTCGCAAGTGATGCAGTCGTTGATCCGGCGGTTGTTGCGTCCGATGACATATCGCCCGATGCCGATGTGGAACCTGCCGGCGCCGCAGATAGTGATGACACCGACGACACCCCGCCCACCACTATGGCGGCCGAGGTCGACAGCGACGATCCAGAAATTTCGTCTGACATCATCGGACGATGATGGGTCTACGGATGATGATCAAGACAGCGATACAGATGATAGCGCCGCACATGATGACGGTATCGAATCTGTTGCCGATGACGACGATGCGTTGGATTTACGGCCCAAACGCGCGCCCCGTCCGCGCCGCTATAAAATTCAAGAGGTGATCAAAGTTCGCCAAATCATGTTGGTGCAGGTCGTCAAAGAGGAACGCGGCAACAAAGGGGCCGCGCTGACCACGTATCTGTCATTGGCCGGTCGCTATTGCGTGTTGATGCCCAATACCGCGCGCGGTGGTGGCATCAGCCGTAAAATCACCAATGCGGTTGATCGCAAAAAACTGAAAGAAATCGCAAATTCGATTGATGTGCCCAATGGCGCTGGTTTGATTGTGCGTACGGCGGGGGCCAAACGCACCAAGACCGAAATCAAACGTGATTATGAATATTTGCAGCGTCTGTGGGAACAGATCCGCGAATTGACATTGAAATCAATCGCGCCTGCTAAAATTTATGAAGAGGGCGATTTGATCAAACGCTCGATCCGTGATTTGTACAATCGCGATATCGAAGAAGTTTTGGTCGAAGGCGAACGCGGATACCGCAACGCCAAAGATTTCATGAAAATGATCATGCCGAGCCATGCGAAAAACGTCAGACATTACCAAGACGCTATGCCATTGTTCGCGCGCTATCAGGTCGAAAGCTATTTGTCATCGATGTTCAACCCTGTGGTTCAGCTGAAATCAGGCGGCTATCTGGTGATTGGCGTGACCGAGGCGCTGGTTGCGATTGATGTCAATTCAGGCCGTGCCACCAAAGAGGGCTCGATCGAAGAGACCGCATTAAAAACCAACCTTGAGGCCGCAGAAGAGGTTGCCCGCCAACTGCGTTTGCGCGATTTGGCCGGTTTGATCGTGATCGATTTTATCGACATGGACGAACGCCGCAACAACGCGGCCGTTGAAAAACGGATCAAGGATAAGCTGAAAACAGACCGCGCCCGTATTCAGGTGGGCCGCATCTCTGGCTTTGGCCTGATGGAAATGTCGCGTCAGCGTCTGCGCCCCGGTATGATCGAGGCGACAACGCAGGCCTGTGCGCATTGTCACGGCACGGGTTTGATCCGATCAGATGATAACCTAGCCCTGTCAATCCTGCGTCAAATCGAAGAAGAGGGCGTGCGCCGCCGATCGCGTGAGGTTTTGGTGCAATGTCCCGTAGGGATCGCCAATTTTATCATGAATCAGAAACGCGATCACGTGGCTCATATCGAAACACGCTACGGACTGTCCGTTCGCGTCGAAGGCGACCCAGCCTTGGTCAGCCCAGACTTTACCATCGAAAAATTCAAAACTGCGACCCGCATCGTGACCGAAGTGGCACCGGTTGTGTCCGCTGACACAATCGTCATGGATCAGGTCGATGAATTAATGGACGAGGTCGAGGACGCCGAAGTCTTAGCCGATGACGCCGAAGAAGAACGCAAACCCAAAAAACGGCGCCGTCGTCGGCGGCGGCGCAAGGGCGGTGGAACAGATGAAAATGGTGTTGACACCGCATCTGAGGACACCGCATCTGAGGAAACTGCGTCTGATGACACTTTGAACACTGAAACTCATTCGGATGAACAGCAGGTCGAAACCGCGCCAGAGGCAGCAGAGACGGCACCTGAGGCACCCAAAAAACGCACGCGCCGCAGCCGTAAACCGGCGGCTGCAGCCGTCGATATCACCGTATCCGATCAAGATACGGGCGAATCATCCAACGATGCCCCACCTGCTGCGCAGGATGTGACGGAACAATCCGCCACGGAGAGCGAAGCCGAGGCAACCCCGGTGAAAAGGCCACGCCGCATACGCAAAAAGAAGGTGGCTGAGGAAGTCGCACCAGAGGGTGCACCCGCGGAAGATACCGTGCCCGTTCGCGACACACCAGACGCGCAAGCAGACACCGAAACAGAACTGGCGGAAAAGCCCAAGCGCAAACGTGCCCCGCGCAAAACCAAAGCGCAAAAAGAGGCCGAATTGCAAGCGGCCGCTGAACAACCGGCTGGTGATGTCACTGGCACTGTAACTGGCGATCAAACGTCGGCACAGCCGGCGAATGACCCTGTTGTTGAACCAGTCACAGAACAAGCGGTTGAACCAGAAGTTGCACCACCGGCCAGAGTGGATGCACAAGACGAACCACAAGACACCCCAGCCGCAAAGCCGGACGCACCAGCGGAACCTGCCAAGCCGAAACGGCGCGGTTGGTGGTCATTGGGTCGCTGATAAAAAACAACCCCGCGCAAGCGGGGTTTTTTATGACTAAGCCTGCAGAACGGACATAGACGATCTAGCCGCCAGCGATAATCACAAATTGTTTAACGCCCTGCGCCAAGTCGAGTGTTTCAACATGGTGATGACCGTTGGTTTGACAAAAATGCGGGATATCAACAACGGCCACCGGATCATCGGCCAAAATATGCACCTGTTCACCAGCCGGCAAAGATTTCAACACTTTGCGCAGTTTCAAAACGGGCAGAGGACAGATTAATCCGATTGCATCGATGTCATGTATCATGGTGATGTGATTAGGGCTTAGGTGACAAAATGTCCACAAACTTGTGATCTGCAAATGGGTGACGTGGACGCAGGAATGGATTACACCAGAACAATGTTCGGAATCGATGTAATAGATGCGGGATTGCTGCCCGCCATGCTGGTGGCCCTGTTTGCGGGGCTGATTTCATTTCTCAGCCCCTGTGTGTTGCCCATTGTGCCGCCCTATCTGGCCTATATGAGCGGGGTCAGCATTACCGACCTAAACAGCGGTAAGTCACGCGCGACCGCGATTGTGCCTGCGCTGTTTTTTGTCATGGGCTTGTCTACCGTGTTTTTGATATTGGGCTTTGCAGCATCGGCGGTTGGATCGGTGTTTTTGGCCTATCAAGATTGGTTCAACACGGTCGCCGCCATCATTGTCATGATCTTTGGCATCCATTTTTTGGGCATCTACCGCATTTCATTCCTAAACCAAGAGGCGCGCATCAATGCGGGCGATCAGGGCGGATCCGCCTTTGGGGCCTATGTTTTGGGCTTGGCCTTTGCCTTTGGCTGGACGCCCTGCATCGGGCCCCAGTTGGGCGCGATCCTTAGCCTGGCCGCATCCGAAGGATCTGTCCCGCGCGGCACGCTATTATTGGCAGTGTATGCCATGGGCTTGGGCATCCCGTTTCTGATTGTGGCGGCGTTTTTGTCGCGCTTGGGTGGCGTGTTATCATGGATGAAACGTCATTTGGATCAGATCGAACGGGTGATGGGCCTGCTGCTGTGGACGATTGGGTTAATGATGTTAACGGGCGGCTTTGCATCGATGTCGTTTTGGTTGTTGGAAAAATTCCCTGCATTGGGCAGCTTGGGCTAGTATTGCGCGGCCACCTTGGGCATAGTTGATGAAAACCGCCCAAGGTCACGCTGGTATGCAATCCACACAGTCGCCCATAAAACACCGCAAAGTGTTTTATATTCCAGGATTTGATCCGTTCCCGCCACGGCGGTATCGTGAATTGTATCGCAAACAATCACAGCTGCAGGCGCAGATTTCCGGCTATCAGATAACGCTGTCGGCACAGCGCGGTGACAGTCATCATTTTGGGTGGTCCGTACAAGGCGTGTTTGGCGATCATCGCGTGCACAGTGATTTTACGGTGCTGGAATGGTCGGATTTGGTGAAATCATCCATGTGGAACGGGATTTTTGCGACCTATCGGCAATTGGTCAAAACCGTCCTGATTTATGGAACATCGGGGGCGTTGTTTGACATCATGCGGCTGCGGCGTGGACCGGTTTTGGCCGCACTTTATCCGGTTGCGATGTTGGTGGTGCAATTGGCCTTGGCCATCGCGGTGCCCATGGCGTGGCAAGCGTGGTGTATCCTTGGGTGGGGGCGTTTGCAGGGTTGGCCATAGTCTTGGTTTGGCCAATCTTGGCGCTGTTTCAACGCAGTGATGGACGGTTGTTTGCCTATTACCTGATGCATGACTATGCGCACACCGCGCAGGGGCGTGGGGCCTATGACACTGCATTGCAACAGCGTTTGGCCGCATTCCGGACCGATATCGAACAGGCCCTGTCAGATCCCCATTGGGACGAGGTGTTGGTGGTTGGCCATTCCTCGGGCGTGCATTTGGGGGTCAGTCTGTTGGCGCAAATTGATAGTGTGCCACAGGGACGTTTGTCGTTTCTCAGTCTGGGGCATGTGGTGCCTATGGTGGCATTTTTACCCCAAGCGCACCAGTTACGCGCCGATTTACACGATCTGGCGCGCAGTGATCGTTTGGTGTGGGTCGATGTAACGGCGCCGGGCGATGCCTGTTCCTTTGGTCTGTGCGATCCGGTC
>CBFHVU010000038.1:17088-17332 GCA_965659465.1 uncultured Paracoccaceae bacterium
GCGGTGTCGGGGCAGGGTGGGCAGGGGCAAAAATGGCCCCTTGTTATATCGGCCGCCTTTCGCAATACCCTGTCGGATCAGCGGTTGTCGTATTTGCGGTTTCGTTTCTTTCAACGGCATTTTCAATATCTGTGCGCCTTTGATTATCCGCAAGGGTATGATTACTTTGGTATAACCGCGGGGCCGTGGACCTTGGGCGACTATTTTGCAGGCTGCAGGCCTTCGCCCCAACGTATCAACCGTG
>CBFHVU010000039.1:0-16863 GCA_965659465.1 uncultured Paracoccaceae bacterium
CGATTTCCCCATCGCGGATTTTTTGGGCTTTGGCTGCCTCGTCCGCATAGGGTGCGCCGTCCGACCGCATGGCCCCGCGCGTATCCATCAGCGCATACATCGGGATATTGGCACGCTTGGCAACTTGGTAATCGTTGAAATCATGCGCGCCCGTGATTTTCACGGCACCCGATCCGAAATTCATGTCGGGGTATTCGTCCGTAATGATTGGGATCAATCGGCGGTGTTCTTTGGGTCCGACAGGGATTTCGCACAGTTTGCCCACGATCGGGGCATAGCGTTCATCATCGGGATGCACCGCGACCGCACCATCGCCCAGCATGGTTTCAGGGCGCGTGGTTGCGATGGAAATATAGTCGCGTTCCTCGGTCAGGGTAATGTTTCCATCGGCGTCCTTTTCGACATAAGTATAGGTTTCGCCACCTGCCAGCGGATATTTGAAATGCCACATGTGGCCGGCTACTTCGATATTTTCGACCTCAAGATCGGAAATCGCGGTTTCGAAATGCGGGTCCCAGTTGACCAACCGTTTACCGCGGTAAATCAGGCCCTTGTTGTACATTTCAACAAACACTTTGATCACGGCATCATGGAAATTGCCGCCCTCATCCGCGGGGGCGTTGGGCGCGCCTGACATGGTAAATGCGGTGCGGTCCCAATCACAAGACGCACCTAGGCGTTTTAGCTGATTGATAATGGTGCCACCGGATTGTTTTTTCCAATCCCACACTTTGGCCAAAAACGCATGACGTCCCATTTCGGCGCGGCTGGGTTGCTGGGCCTTGGCCAATTCGCGTTCCACCACCATTTGCGTGGCGATGCCTGCGTGGTCTGTGCCGGGCTGCCACAGGGTGTCAAACCCACGCATGCGGTGCCAGCGGATCAAGATATCCTGCAAGGTGTTGTTAAATGCGTGCCCCATATGCAAAACGCCGGTGACATTGGGGGGTGGTATCATGATGGTAAAGGTGTCAGATTTGGACGCGTTTGCGCCCGCGCGAAATGCGCCTGAGTGTTCCCAAGCCTGATAAATGCGGGCTTCAGCCTTTTGTGCGTTAAAATTCTTATCCAGTGCCATGATGATACGGTATCTTTATTTGTGATTGATGCCCTGCAATACAGGGAAAATTGCACAAATAAAACCCATTAGATGGATCACAATTCAGGAAATTTATGCGCCGCGCTGCTGGGTTACGGCTGTGATCGCTTGGGATAATACATCTTGGATGGACAAATCAGATGTGTCCAAGATTTGCGCGTCTTGTGCAGGTCGCAGCGGTGCATCTGCACGGTTCATATCGCGATCATCGCGTTCGCGCACTTGGGCCAACAATTCATCAAACGGCATGGTTTGTCCGATTTCATCCCAACGGCGTTTGGCGCGCACCTCGGCGCTGGCGGTGATGAATAATTTTACGTCCGCATCCGGGCAAATGACGGTTCCAATATCGCGGCCATCCAGAACGGCCCCTTGGGGCCGCGCGGCAAAATTGCGCTGGTACTCTAACAATGCTTGGCGCACTTCGGGGATGGCGGCCACTTGGGATGCCCAGCCCCCCATTTCTACGGTGCGCAGATCATCACGTTGGAAATCAACCTCGGCCAAGGAATGCGCCGCAACAACTGGGTTCTGGCCATCCGCAACCCGTGCCCCAACCGCACGATACAGCAGGCCCGTGTCCAAATATCCAAACCCGAAATACGCAGCCAAGGCACGGGCTAATGTCCCCTTACCAGCCGCCGCCGGTCCATCAATTGCAACGGTAAATCCCATAAATTCCACTCCTATCATCGGCCAAAGGCGCCAATCGCCTGCCACGCACAGGCCGTCAGGCCGCGCATGGCGGGCTAGACCTGCGCAGGCCGATAGGCCTGCACCGCTTACCTAAATGCGCGCGATATCCGCACCCAGATCGCGCATCAGCCCTTCGAATATGGGAAAGGATGTCGTTATCGGCGCGCCGTCATTGACCTGCACCGGATTTTGGGCGGCAAATCCCAAAATAACAAACGACATTGCAATACGGTGGTCCAGGAATGTCTCACAGATGGCCCCGCCCGTCACGCCACCCATGCCGCGGCCATGAACGATCCACCAATCCTCGCCCTCTTCGACCTCAACGCCATTGGCGCGCAATCCACGGGCCATGGCGTCAATACGGTCGCTTTCTTTGACGCGCAGCTCTTTAACGCCGCGCATCACCGTTTCGCCTGTGGCATTCGCGGCGACAACGGACAGGATTGGATATTCATCAATCATCGATGCGGCGCGTTCTGGCGGCACCTCAATACCCTGCATATTGGGGGAATACCGCGCGCGCAGGTCGGCTACGGGTTCACCGCCTTCGACCCGTTCGTTTTCATATGTCAAATCCGCCCCCATTTCGCGCAGCGTCGTAAACAATCCGGCCCGTGTTGGGTTCAACCCAATGTTTGGCACCAAAACATCCGACCCTTCGGTAATCAATGCGGCACATACAGGAAAGGCAGCGCTGGATGGATCGCGAGGCACCACAATGGTTTGCGGCTGCAATTCGGGCTGACCGGTCAGGGTGATCACCCTACCTTCGTTCGTGTCCTCGACTGTGATGTCCGCGCCAAAGCCTGCCAACATACGTTCTGTATGATCGCGTGTCGCCTCTTTTTCAATCACTATGGTTTGGCCGGGCGCGTTTAGACCTGCCAATAACACGGCCGATTTCACTTGGGCCGAAGGCACAGGTACGACGTAACGTACAGGCACAGGGTTTTGCGCCCCCACGATTGTCATAGGCAAACGACCGCCCGTACGGCCCACAGATTGCGCCCCAAACAGCGCCAAAGGATCGGTCACACGCGCCATGGGGCGGCTGTTTAGGCTGGCATCCCCCGTAAATGTCGCCGTAATGGGCGATGTGGCCATGGACCCCATGATTAACCGCACCCCTGTACCGGAATTTCCACAATCAATCACACCATCGGGTTCGCCAAATCCGCCAACGCCCACACCCTGAACCGTCCAGCTGCCATCATCATGACGCGTGACCGTGGCCCCAAAGGCGCGCATCGCCTTGGCCGTGTCCAAGACATCATCGCCCTCAAGCAGTCCTGTAACCTTGGTTTCACCCACCGCCATGGCGCCCAAGATCAACGAGCGATGCGAAATTGATTTATCCCCTGGCACATTGGCCGTCCCACGCAGGGGTCCACATTTTTGGGACATCATCGGAATGGGTGTTGCATGGGCTGACATATAAAAATCCTCGTTCAAGATCGTCATGGTTTGGCATAGTGATAGCGCAACCAATATCGCAGGTCTATGTGCGTTTCATCTGATTATGCACAGATATTTATGTTGGCTGCCGACAAAAGGTCAAATAATGGGGTGTGCGCCCTTCGCGCAGGGCCTTTTGTTCATAACGGGTCGATATCCAATCGCCCCAAGGCACGCGCCAATCATCGGGCCCTTGGGCCAACCAGTCAAATCCGGCTTGCGGCACCTCGGCCAGCGTTTGGCGCACGTAATCGGGGATATCCGTTGACACACGAAAGATTGTATCAGGTTTCATAACATGCGCCAAAGGGCGCAAATGGTCTTGGGTCACAAAGCGTCTGCGGTGATGGCGTTTTTTGGGCCACGGGTCGGGATACAATAAAAACGCACGTTCGACTGACTGCGCGGGTAAGACATCGAATAAATGTCGTGCGTCGCCCGCGTGCACGCGGATATTTTCAACGCCCGCCTCGCGAATTTTACCCAAAAGCATGGCCACCCCGTTCACAAAGGGTTCGCATCCAATAAACATCACATCCGGGTTTAATTGTGCCTGATGGACCAAATGTTCCCCGCCCCCAAATCCGATTTCCAGCCACAAGGGGCGCCCTTGGGTTAAAGCATCGATGTCAAGCGGGGTTCGCTGCGGGTTTTCATCCCAAGTGACCGGCCCTGGCGAAAGTTTGGCCAGATCATTTTCTAAAAACTCAAGCTGATTGGGGCGCAGGGTTTTGCCCCGAAACCGGCCATAGAAATTGCGCCACGGGGCGCCAGAGGGATGGGTATCTTGTGTCATGGGGGTCGCTTTAGCGAGTTTGGGGGAAAGGATCAATATCAGCGTTGCGCCGGTTGATATGAAAAAGGCCTGCTATCGCAGGCCTGATTGAGTATTTTTACAAAAATGAAAGACTAGAGTGCGTTTTGCAGCGCGCCGATCAGGTCGGTGCGTTCCCAGCTGAAGCCGCCATCCGCATCGGGCGCGCGGCCAAAATGGCCATAGGCGGCGGTGCGTTCATAGATGGGGCGGTTTAAGTCAAGGTGGGTGCGGATACCACGCGGTGTCAGGTCCATACATTGGGCAATGGCGCGTTCGATTTGGTCTTCGCCCACTTGGCCGGTGCCGAATGTATCGGCATAGATCGACAGTGGTTTTGCCACACCGATGGCATAGCTGAGTTGGATGGTACATTTGTCTGCAAGGCCCGCGGCGACCACATTTTTTGCCAGATAGCGGGCAGCATAGGCGGCCGATCGGTCAACCTTGGTCGGGTCCTTGCCCGAAAAGGCACCACCGCCATGGGGGGCGGCACCGCCATATGTATCAACGATGATTTTACGCCCTGTCAGGCCCGCGTCGCCATCGGGACCGCCGATGACAAATTTGCCTGTTGGGTTGACGTGCCAAATGGTGTCAGGGGTAATCCAGCCATCGGGCAGCGTTTCGCGGATATAGGGTTCGACCACGGCACGCACATCTGCGGATGTCATTGTTTCATCCAGATGTTGGGTCGAGAGCACGATGGATGTCACGCCCACCGGTTTGCCATTTTCATAGCGCACAGAGAGTTGCGATTTGGCATCTGGGCCCAATGAAGGTTCGGTGCCGTTTTTGCGTACCTCGGCCAAGCGGCGCAGGATGGCATGGGCGTATTGAATGGGGGCCGGCATCAGCGCATCGGTTTCATTGGTGGCATAGCCAAACATGATCCCTTGGTCGCCTGCGCCCTCGTCTTTGGTGGCGGTGGCGTCTACACCTTGGGCAATATGGGCTGATTGTTCATGCAAGAGATTGGTGATTTCCACGGTTTCGTGGTGGAATTTATCCTGTTCATAGCCAATATCGCGAATACAGGCCCGCGCGATTTCGTCGATCCGGCCCATGTATTCGGTCAGTTTGGATTGGTCAGACAGGCCCACTTCGCCGCCGATGACCACGCGGTTTGTGGTGGCAAATGTTTCGCAGGCAACGCGTGCTTGGGGTTCTTGGGCGATAAAGGCATCAAGAATTGCGTCTGAAATGCGGTCGCAGACCTTGTCTGGGTGCCCCTCTGAAACAGATTCAGAGGTAAATACATAGGATGGTCGTGTCATGGGGATCGTGCTCCGTTAATGATTTCAGTGCCACGCCAGGAAGCCGTTGTGACACCATGTCGTTGGTAGATAGGTGTGTTACATCAAATGGTCAATAAATTATCTTTGCGGCGTGCGATTACGCCCAGCGATGTTGCAATTATCGCAAGGATCCAAAATGCCAGATCCCCATGACGCAGGTATGGTGTGGTCTGCAATTTCGCGGGCGTGGCCACATCGGCCCAGCCCATATCGTTCAATCCGATTGAGTGGATCACCGCGCCATCGGGGGAAATCACTGCGGAAATTCCGGTATTGGCGACGCGGATCACGGGCAGCCCTGTTTCGATGGCCCGCGCGCGCGCCTGCGCCAGATGCTGTGCGGGGCCACTGCGTGTGCCAAACCAAGCGTCATTGGTGATTTGCACAATTGCATCAGCCCCTTGGGCCGCAGAGGTGCGGACAAAGTCGGGAAAGATAGCCTCATAACAGATCAGCGGAGCGATGGTGCGCCCAGTGCTGAGCGTCATGGTTTGCGGCCCCGTGCCAGGTGCAAAGGAGGCGCCAAACCAATCATAAAAGATGCCCAAACCCAAGGGCCGCAGGACAGGTTCCCATGGCATATATTCGCCAAAGGGCACCAACAGCGATTTATCATAGATCGCCGACAACTGTCCCTGACGCAGCAGCGCCATACTGTTTTTCATGCGCTCTTGCTGATCAATGCGCAATATCCCAAACAGCAGGTCACTGTTCGGGCTGGCCTGTGCCATGGCGTCCAGTTGCGGTTGGGCGTAATTTAGGATGTCGGCCACGGCTGATTCCGGCCATATGATCAGATCGGGTTGCGGACCGCGTGCAGACATATCCAACATGCGGTCAAAAAACATTGGCGCATAGCGCGGATCCCATTTTTGATGCTGCGGTGCATTGGGTTGAACCAAACGCACGGTGAATTGGGTGGCTTGATCATTGGACACAGCCGCCCGCGCGACAGGCTGAGTTGACCAGATCATCCCGATCAGCAGGGCCACCAACGCGCCCCCAGTGACACGATTTGACAAAATCACAACGGGTGTCGCGGCCACCAATGCCACGCACAGAGTTGCCCCATATGGCCCAATCAACGCCAAGATCCCCTGCAGTGGGCTGTCCAACAGGATATAGGCCGGCAGGCCCCATGGAAACCCACCATAGAGATGTGCGCGGATGTATTCCGCGATAGCCAATCCAACGGCCACCCCAAAGACACGCGCCAAATGCCAGCCCACCCCAATTATCAGCCAAATCAAGGCCAAACCAGCGGCCATGGCCAACAGGGCAAAGGGGGCCATCCAACCATGGCGCAGCGGATCAATTAAAAATGGCTCAACGATCCAATTCAGGGTGATCAGAAAATATCCCAAGCCTAGGAAAAATCCTGCGGACATCGCGCCACGCATATCTGGCTGCCCACGGTGCAGTGCAAATATGAACCCACATAAGGCCAGCAACGCCACAGGCCATAAAGATAGCGGCGCATGGCCCAGTGCCACAGCAGAGCCCAGCGCCAAATTTAACCCGCGTAATCCCCAAGGTCCGCGCACGTTATTCCGCCGCTTGGACCAATTCGGGCAAACGCAACCGCACACGTTTGACGCGGCGCGGATCGGCATCCATGATTTCAAATTCGGCCCCCAAGGGGTGGCGGACAACTTCTCCTCGGACAGGAACACGGCCGGACAGAACAAAAACCAACCCGCCAAAGGTATCGATTTCCTCGGCATCGATATCTTCGCCTTGGGTCAGATCCAGACCCGTTTCGCGGGCAAATTCCTCGATCGATGCTTTGGCCAGTAATACATATTGGCCCGGTTTTTCCAAATGCCACGACTGCGCTTCGTCGATGTCGTGTTCGTCCTCAATTTCCCCAACGACCTGTTCGATCAAATCCTCGAT
Source organism: uncultured Paracoccaceae bacterium (assembly GCA_965659465.1). GTDB lineage: Bacteria > Pseudomonadota > Alphaproteobacteria > Rhodobacterales > Rhodobacteraceae > CAJXSD01. Next base: position 7,262 of record CBFHVU010000039.1, read on the forward strand.
CGTGACCAAACCGTCAACGCCGCCATATTCATCAATCACCAAGGCCATGTGCCGCCGTTCGGTTTGCATTTTGGTCAGCAAAACCCCCAGCGACATAGAGGGCGGGACAAACAACAATGGGCGCAACATCGCCGCAAGGTCGAAATCATTTCCCCCATCGTCAAAGCCATGTTTTAGCGAAAAATCTTTCAAATGGATCATACCAACAGGGGTATCCAAGGTGCCACCATAAACGGGGATACGGGTCATGCCAGTGTTGCGAAACACCTCGACCAGATCATCGCGGGTGATGCTGTCGGGGACGGCTACGATTTCTGCCTTGGGGATTGCCACATCTTCCACGCGCAAATGGCGCAGGTTTAACATATCTGGCTTGATCTCTGATTTGTCTATCACTGTGGCATTGCCCGATGGATCGCCCTGCGCTCCATCCCTTGGCCCGCCAAACAGACGCGCAATCACGCGTTTGACCAGCGATTTCTGTGTCCCGTGGGACTGCGCGCTTTGCGCTGCGCTAGAAGATCCTTCTATATCACCCATTGATCCTATCCAAAATGCGCCCTAGTTCGGGCTGTCTGTGTAATATGGGTCTTTGATACCCAGTTTGCCAAGTATGTCAGTTTCAATTCCTTCCATCAACGTGGCATCTTGGTCACGGATGTGATCATAACCCAGTAAATGCAAAATGGCATGTATCATTAAATGCGTCACATGATCGCAAAATGTTATACCTGCGTCCCGTGCTTCGCGGGCGCAGGTGTCATAGGAAATGGCAATATCACCCAATTCTGCATCCATGGGCAGGTCCAATCTGTCAGGATCGGCCCCATCAACCACAGCCCCACGTGCGTCCGAGGGCCAAGACAACACATTGGTGGGTGTGGGTTTGGCGCGAAATTCGCCGTTCAATTCCATGATGCGCCTATCGTCACAGGCCAACAGATCACATGATATGTCATCCGCATCATACCCCAAATGATCCATCACCGCACGCGCCGCGCGTGTTGCAATATCTTGCAGCTGCGCGGTGTCCCATCGCGGATCTTCGAATAAAATCTCAATCTGCATGGTTTGCTATGGCTTGGCCCGTTTCAATAGGGCCTGTTTGCTGTCATCGTCATAGGCCTCGATGATGGCGGCAACCAATGGGTGACGCACAACATCCTTGGCAGTAAAGTAATTAAAGCTGATGCCTGACACCGATTTCAACAACCGTTCCGCATCGGTCAACCCCGATTGCACCCCACGCGGCAAATCGATTTGCGACCGATCGCCAGTGATGACCATACGCGACCCTTCGCCCAAACGGGTTAGAAACATTTTCATCTGCATCGCGGTGGCATTTTGCGCCTCGTCCAACACGACAAAGGCATTGGCCAAGGTCCGCCCCCGCATAAAGGCAAGCGGCGCAATTTCGATCCGTTTTTCTTCGATCAACTTGGCCAGCGTTTTGCCCGGCAAAAAATCATTCAGCGCATCATAGAGCGGCTGCATATAAGGATCGACCTTATCCTTCATATCGCCGGGCAGATAGCCCAGCTTTTCGCCCGCCTCGACCGCGGGGCGCGACAGGATGATCCGGTCCACTTCGCCATTGATGAATTTATTAACCGCCACGGCCACAGCCAGATATGTCTTTCCCGTCCCCGCAGGCCCAATGCCAAAGGCCAGTTCGTTATTCATCAACGATAAAACATAGGCTTTTTGCGCATCTGTGCGCGGTTCCACGGATTTCTTACGGGTCTTTAACTCAATACGGCCTGCCTTGAACATTTCCATTTGGCTGTCGGCCAACCCCGATGGATCGCCCCCGCCGCGCCCCATGCGCAATTCGCGATCGACATCGCCAAATTCAACGGCCTTGCCCGCCTCAAGCCGTTCGTACAGCGATTGAACAACATCTTGGGCTGCTCCAACCGCCTCATCCGTGCCAAAGATAGATATTTGATTGCCACGTCGGATCATTTGCACGTCAAGTTGCTGTTCAATCTTCGCCAGATTTTTATCAAACGCGCCGCAGAGTTCGACCAACAAACGATTGTCTGGGAAATCAAGGGTCACCTGACCTGCAACTGCGACCTCGGCGTCGCCCGCTAACGTGGTGTGTGTCACACAATACTCCTTATCCAAGTACATATATGGTGCAGTGCAATATTTAAAAACGCAAGACCTAGTTGCCGACTGTCAAAAAAATTTCACACTCAAAACCACTGTCCAGCCTCAATCAGGCCCAGATCCAATAATTGGTGCGATTGGCCAGACCATTGAACCGAATGGGACCATGACAATTGCGTTATTTCAGATCGGGATGCGGGGTTTTGCGACAATGACTTGGCCGTGCGATGCGACACCAGAGCCGCGGTCAGCCCATTATGCCACTGCCCCTGATAGGTGTTATAGTCCTGATCTGACATCGTAAAATCATCGGCCATGGTTAACCCTGCGCGGGCCTGAAACAGGGCCACGCGGTCAATACGGCGGCGATCAAATGGCACATGGTCCCGAAACCGCCATTTCAGCCCGCCAAACATATCCAGTTGACGTTCATATTCGCAGCCCTCATCGCGGTTCCAACGGGGCGTGCCATGATACCCGCGCGCGTCGATAAATTGGCCATCGGGTGGCACATCATATCCCGCCAGCGGCATCTGCGCGGGATAGGTATCAATCACCCAAATCGGGATCGTGCTGCGTTTATCTTGGGCGGCAAACTGTGTCACATCCGCAATGCTGCGCGTTTCACAAAATGGAAAATACAGGTATTCCCCATTATAAACCACCAACACCCAACGCCCGTCCAAGGCCGCCATACAGCGATTAACCACATCCGCGGCCGCCCTTGCGGCAAAAATATCGTGATAGACCGTCGTCACATCCGCCCGCAATTCATCGGGCACAGGGGGCAAGGCGCGCGATATCACAATGCAGTGATCGAACCCCAACCGCAGGTGATGGGTAAGGGTCCCACCCAGATCATAAAAATCCTCGGTCAGAATCAACGCAACAGGCCCGCGGCCCTGTGGCTTTGCACCACGGGCGATGAAATCGTCCAGCTTGTGAAAATCAAACATCTGCCGCGCGCCCCTTTGCAACCCAAGCTAAGATTAAATCCCCAACCATTGCAAGTCAGCCATAATTTGATATAGCAGGCGGCAACATGATTGGACAGGACCGACAGATATGACCGAGCCGAAAAAACTGTACATCAAAACCTATGGCTGCCAGATGAACGTCTATGACAGCGAACGCATGGCCGAGGCCATGGGCGGCGCAGGCTATATCGAAACCGATACCCCCGATGATGCTGATATGATTTTGTTAAATACCTGTCACATCCGGGAAAAGGCCGCAGAAAAGGTCTATTCCGAACTGGGCCGCTATAAACACCTGAAATCTGCAAAACCTGATTTGAAAATTGGCGTGGCAGGCTGTGTCGCACAGGCCGAAGGCGACGAAATCATGCGCCGCCAGCCCTTGGTTGATCTGGTCGTCGGCCCCCAAAGCTATCATCGCCTGCCCGAGTTAGAGGCAAAATCAGGCAATGGCGTCAAAGCCATCGATACCGATTTCCCGACCGAGGATAAATTCGAACACCTCAAATCGCGCCCCAAGGCCAAGCGCGCCCCAGCCGCATTTTTGACCGTCCAAGAGGGCTGCGATAAATTCTGCGCCTTTTGCGTGGTCCCCTATACCCGCGGCGCCGAGGTATCGCGCCCCGTCACCCGCATTCTGGACGAGGCCCGCGAATTGGTAGACCGCGGCGTGCGTGAAATCACGCTCTTGGGTCAAAACGTCAATGCCTATCATGGGGCGGGCCCCGATGGGGGCGATTGGTCACTTGCCAAATTGATCTGGGAATTGGACCGTGTGGACGGGTTGGAACGCATCCGGTTTACCACCAGCCACCCCAACGACATGTCTGATGATTTGATCGAGGCACATGGAACCTGCTCCAAATTGATGCCCTATCTGCATCTGCCCGTACAATCCGGATCAGACCGCATTCTAAAACGTATGAACCGCAGCCATGATGCCGCCAGCTATCTGGCGCTGATCGACCGCATCCGCGCGGCCCGTCCCGATATTTTGATCTCTGGCGATTTTATCGTGGGCTTTCCCGAAGAAACCGACCAAGATTTCCAAGACACCATGGACCTGATCCGTGCGGTCAACTATGGTCAGGCCTTTTCCTTCAAATACTCAACCCGCCCCGGCACCCCCGCCGCCGAACGCGACCAAGTGGCCGAGGACGTCAAAACCGACCGTCTGGCCCAACTTCAATCCCTGATTGCAGATCAACAAAAATCGATCCAGGACAGCATGGTTGGCAAAACCGTATCGGTCCTGTTTGAACGTGCGGGACGTTTTGAAAATCAAATGGTCGGCAAATCCGAATACCTACACGCTGTGCATGTCTCGGACACAGATGCCAAGGTGGGCGACATTCGCCGCGTCCGCATCACGCAAAGCAACAGAAATTCATTGAATGGGGAACTGGCGGACTAATCCGCCACGCCCTCAGATATTTTCTGGCTGCGGCATCCCCAAAACGTGGTACCCGCCATCCACACGAATAATTTCGCCCGTTGTGCAGGCCCCCGCATCCGAAATCAAATAAACGGCCGTGCCGCCCACGGCCTCTAATGTGGCGTTCGACCGCAACGGCGCATTTGTGTCCGTGTGCTTATAGGTCTTGCGCGCCCCCCCAATGGCCGCCCCCGCCAATGTCTTCATTGGACCGGGCGAAATGGCGTTCACACGAATCCCATCTGGCCCCAGATCATTGGCCAAATACCGCGTTGTCGCCTCTAACGCAGCTTTGGCCACGCCCATCACATTGTAAAACGGCGTCACACGATTTGACCCTTGATACGTCAACGTAATCAACGTCCCCCCGTTGTCCACCATCATCGGATGCGCTCGCCGCGCGACCTCGATAAAGGAATAGGCCGAGATATCCAACGAATTTTTGAAATTCGCACGGCTCGTATTCACAAACCGCCCCGTCAATTCTGACTTGTCGGAAAACGCAATCGCATGCACAACGAAATCCAACCGATCCCAACGCGCCGCCAACTGATCAAAGGCCGCGTCCAGGGACGCGTCATCAGACACATCCACATCCACCATGAAATCGGATCCAACCGATGCAGCCAAGGGCGCCAAGCGCGACCCAAATGCTTCCCCTTGATAGGTAAAGGCCAATTCCGCCCCCGCCCCAGCACAGGCCTTGGCAATTCCCCAAGCAATCGATCGCTCATTCGCGACACCCATGACCAATCCACGTTTTCCGGCCAACTGCATCATCGTCCCCTAACTGCCAAAATGGCTTTCATTTTTGCCAAAATACTCTGGGTGAATTGGCCGCGCTCTACGGCCAAGAGGGCAAAGCCCGCCCCCAATGCGAACCTACGCGCGACCCTAACCGCGATAGCGCGACAATAACATCGACCCATTCGTTCCGCCAAATCCAAAACTATTGGTCATCACCGTATCCAATCCCGCGTTTTCCACCAAGCTGGTGGCAATTTCCGCAGGATCCAGCGCAGGGTCTAATGTTTCCACGTTGATCGATGGGGCAATGAAATCATGCTCTAACATCAACAAACAATAAATCGCTTCTTGTGCGCCGGTGGCCCCTTGGCTGTGGCCCGTCATGGATTTTGTCGAACTGACCGGCGGCGTTGCCCCTTGGCCAAAGACACGGCGCACGGCCTCTATCTCGCCCACATCGCCAACTGGCGTCGATGTCCCATGCGCGTTGATGTAACCAACTTTGCGCCCCTCGCCCAAGCTTTGCAGTGCCAAACGCATTGCCCGCTCTCCGCCTTCACCGGATGGGGCCACCATGTCATGGCCATCCGATGTTGCGCCATAGCCTGTGACCTCGGCATAAATCTTGGCCCCACGCGCCAGCGCATGATCCAAATCCTCCAACACGACAATGCCACCACCGCCGCCGATCACAAACCCATCGCGGTTTGCATCGAATGCGCGCGACGCCTTTTCGGGGGTCTCGTTATATTTAGACGACATGGCCCCCATGGCATCAAACAAACACGACAGCGTCCAATCCAATTCCTCGCCACCACCGGCAAACATGATATCCTGTTTGCCCATCATGATCTGTTCCGCAGCATTGCCAATACAATGCAACGACGTTGAACAGGCCGAGGTGATCGAATAATTGATCCCCTTGATTTTATAGGCCGTCGACAGGTTTGCTGAAATTGTCGATGACATACATTTTGGCACGGCAAATGGCCCAATACGCTTGGGCGACCCTGATTTTTGCACCACTTGGTGCGCGGCCAACATCGCGCTGGTGGATGGACCGCCAGAGCCTGCCACCAAGCCCGTGCGCTCGTTCGACACCTCAGCCGCGGTCAAACCTGCATCAGCAATCGCCTGCTCCATCGCGATGTAGGCATAGGCTGCACCAGGCCCCATGAACCGCAATGTCCGTTTATCGACGTGATCGGCCACATCCAGTTTTACATTGCCCGCGATTTGGCTGCGAAACCCGTATTCGGCCATGTCGGCATTGGCGGTAATTCCGGATTTGCCCGCTTTCAAACTGGCCAAAACCTCATCCGCGTTATTCCCGATTGAGGACACAACCCCCAAGCCTGTGACAACAACTCTGCGCATCTGTATTCTCCTTTGTTGGGGCCCATCAGGATTCTGACAGCGCAACTTTCATGTCTTTGACTTGATAAATCACTTCGCCATCCGCCTCGACGATGCCATCGGCCACGCCCATGGTCAAACGACGCGTTTGCACCGCTTTCGTGAAATTCACTCGATAGGTCAGCATCTGGCGATCTGGGCGCACCATGCCGGTCAGCTTAACCTCGCCCACACCCAGCGCATAGCCGCGCCCCTGCCAGCCGCGCCAGCCCAGATTGAACCCCGTCAACTGCCACAGACCATCCAGCCCCAAACATCCGGGCATGATGGGATTTCCGGGAAAATGGCAATCAAAAAACCACAGGTCGGGTTTGATGTCGAATTCAGCAATCACATGACCTTTGCCATGTTCACCGCCATCGGCGCTGATGTCTGTGATACGGTCCATCATCAACATGGGCGGTTCGGGCAGTTGGGCATTGCCCGGTCCGAACAGTTCACCGCGCGCACATTTCAACAGGTCATCGCGATCAAAGCTGGTGGGAAAATTCGACATCTAGCTGGGTTCCTTGGTATAATGACTTTGCTTTCCTCTAACACCGGGACATTCCCTTAGGCAAGCCTTGGAACGTGGGAATGCGGATTCGATGCACAAAAACCATTGAAATTCCCTAACAGATACGCATATTGTAACTGAAAGATACAGGTAACCAGTATGATCACATCAACGAGACAACGCGCCAAGGATTGGCTGGCACAATCAAATCTGCGCCCCACCCGGCAACGGGTTGTATTGGCACAGGCATTGATCGGGGACGGCAAACACCGCCACGTCACCGCCGAAAGCCTGTTTGACCACGATCTGGTCACCGCCGAGAAGGTGTCGCTTGCCACCGTCTACAACACCCTACGCGCGTTTTGCGATGCAGGATTGATGCAAGAGGTGTCGGTCGATGGCACCAAAAGCTACTTTGACACAAACACCCACGATCACCCCCATTTTTTCTGGGAAGACGAGGGCCGTTTAACCGACGCCCCCGCCGATCAATTGAAAATCGCACAGCTGCCTGATGCGCCTGCGGGCGCGGAAATTGCATCGGTCGATGTGGTCATTCGCCTGCGAAAAAAGGTGTAAGTACATGAAATCAATAACCTATTCGAAATTCGGCCCTGCGGCCGAGGTGTTGACCTATGGCGATCGCCCAATGCCACAGCCCGCCGCGGGCGAGGTATTGGTCAAACTGGCCTATTCGGGCGCAAACCCATCGGATGCCAAGGCGCGTGCAGGGTCACGTCCGGGTGTGACGAAACCGGCGTTTGATGTGATTATCCCCAATTCGGACGGATCGGGGGAAATTGCGGCTGTGGGCGATGGCGTGTCGGCGGACCGTATCGGCGAACGCGTCTGGATATGGAATGGTCAGTGGCAACGCCCCCATGGCACAGCGGCTGAATACATCGCCCTGCCCAGCGCACAGGCCGTGCCCCTGCCCGATGATATGTCACTGGAAACGGGGGCCTGTCTGGGTATTCCCGGATTAACGGCGGCCCATTCGGTGTTTGGCGGGGGCGATACTGCTGGTCAGACGCTGTTGATTTCAGGTGGGGCCGGATCGGTGGGCCATAACGCGATTCAGCTGGCAAAATGGGGTGGCGCCATGGTGATTGCAACCGGATCACCCAGTGGGTTTGACCGCATCCGCGCCGCAGGGGCCGATCATGTGTTGGATTATCGGTCCGACAGCCTAGCAGCTGATATTTTGGCGATTGCCCCCAATGGGGTTGATCGCGCGGTCGAGGTCGAGTTTGGCGAAAATATCGATTTGCTGCACCAAGTGGTGCGCGCAAACGGCACGATTGCGGCCTATGGGTCGGCCAAAACCATGGCGCCCACGATGCCCTTTGGCCCTTATCTGTTCAAGGCAATCACAATTGATATAGTATTGATCTATATTCTGCCAATGGATCACCGCCAGAGCGCGATTGTCATGCTGCACCGCGCCCACGCCGATGGGGCATTTAAACCCGATATCGGCATGATTACGAATTTGGAAAATTGCGCCGCGGCCCATGATGCCACACTGACACCGGGCCGCGCCGGGGCGATTTTGTTAAAAATCAGTTAATTGATACCATTTCGATGGCAAAGGTCAGGTCTTTGCCAGCCAAGGGGTGGTTGGCGTCTAGGGTCACTTCTGTCTCGGTCACTTCGACCACAGTGACGGGCATGGCCTGACCGTCAGGTGCTTGCACCTGCAACTGGGTTCCCAGATCCAGCGGAATATCGGCGGGGATTTCGGCACGTGGCACAGCTTGGCGGGCCTCGGGATGGATGGGGCCATAGGCGTCAGCACTGGCGACATTGACGGTTTTTTTATCCCCCACGACCATGCCGGGAATGGCTGTATCTAGACCTGGAATGATTTGACCGCTGCCCACCTGAAATTCCAACGGATCACGGCCTTGGCTGCTGTCGAATACAGTGCTATCATCCAGAGTGCCGGTATAGTGAATGCGTACGGTATCACCCGCTTTTGCTGCTGTCATAGTCTTGTCCAATTTTTTGGGAAAGTGAATTTCAAGGCCGCAATGATTATGCGGGTACTTGGCGATGCCCATATCCTGACGGGTCACCTTGCAAAAGTAAACCCGATTTCAGGATTTTTCCCTTTTAGGACTTTTCCATCCGCGCCCATCATGCAAATGTCACAAACAAGAGGAGACCTGCCGTGACGATTACAACCTGTATTTTTGACGCCTATGGCACCTTGTTTGACGTGGGCAGCGCCGCGCGCCGCGAGGCCCAGCAACCGGGACGCGGACATTTGCAACAGATTTGGCCCGAATTGGCCGAAATTTGGCGCCAAAAACAACTGCAATACAGCTGGTTGCGCGCCATCATGGACGACCATACCGATTTTTGGACCATCACCCAAGACGGGTTGGATTTCGCCATGGAAAAACTGGGGCTT
>CBFHVU010000040.1:0-16655 GCA_965659465.1 uncultured Paracoccaceae bacterium
CGCGTCATCCAACAAGACGACATGAAATGGCGTATCCAAGCAAGTCCAGGTATTCGTTACAGCGAAGACCAAGCCGGCAACGAAACCACACGCATATCCGGCATCGTGTCATCACGGTTCTGGTACAAAATGAACCATGTGATGTCCGTCAACAATGACACAGACATTCTGACATCTGATGCATCCACTGTCGCAACCAATGATTTGGGTATGAACTATAAAATGACAGATACCCTATCAACACGCGTCAGCTATCGAACAGAATACAACTCAGATCCGTCTGATGGACGCAAAAACACCGACAACACATTGGGTGTGTCTTTGGTCTTGGGCTTCTAATCCCAATCCCTTTGGTTCGAATTTAGGTTTACACATGACATGCTAAAGGGGCTAGAAATGGCCCCTTTCTTTATGATCGTTTTCGTTAGGATCCCAGTGCTTGGCTAAGTGCTGGTAAAAACCGATTTTCATAATCTGACCCAACCAAGGGTCCGGTAAATTTGAACACGATTTTACCTGAGCCATCCAGAATAAATGTCTCGGGCGGGCCAGTGACACCCCATTCAATCGCTGTGCGTCCGGCCGGATCAAATCCAACGGCCGAAAACGGATTGCCATCGCGCGCCAAATACTTCGATGCATTGTCGTCATCATCTTTGAAATTGACCCCAATGATTGGGATCCCTTGCGAAGCAAGATCCAGCAAAACAGGATGTTCCGCACGACACGGCGGACACCACGATGCCCAAAAATTCACCAATGTCACCTGACCAGTGGTGATCATTTCGGCGGTTGGCGCATCATAGCCCGTCACAGCCATATCTGGAAATTCTGGTGCCAATTTGCCAATAAACGTTGATGGCAAATCATTGGGATTGTCACGCTGCATTCCGACATAGAATGTCACAGCAAGCGCCATGAAAATCAGCGGCGGCAGCACCATCAGGATTGAAAATTTCCGCTTAGCCATGTTTTTTGGATCCTTCAATCTGTTCCAAGGCGCGGCGTGCCTTGGCATTGCGCCAGACGACGAACACCACAAGTGCGGCCATCAAAACCAATGTGGACACATAGGATCCATAGACGGCCGTTGCATATTTTCCAAGTTCGGGCATCAAGGTGCTATCCTCTTTCACGGGCAACCAGCGCGCGCGCGCGACGGTTGCGAATTTCGGCGCGGGTTCCAACCAAGGTCAGAACCAGAAACAATAAAACAAACCCAGCAATGCAAAACAGCAGCGGGAAATAGAACACGTCGGAAATGTTTTCCTCTTTGTCCAATGACAGGGTCGCGCCCTGATGCAATCCTTGGTTCCAGAAATTGACCGCATATCGGCTAAGCACCGCAAACACGGACCCAACGATGCACAAAACAGATGTCAGATCGGCGGCCGTGTCGGGATCCTCGATCGCGGACCACAGGGCAATATAGCCCAAATAAAACAAAAACAGGATCAGAAATGATGTCAAACGCGGATCCCAGGCCCACCAGGTGCCCCACATGGGTTGACCCCAAAACGCGCCTGTAATCAGGGCAATCAATGTCATGACAACCCCCACATGCGACGCAGCCTTGGCGGCCAAGGCACTGACATGATGGCGGCGGATCAACCAAATCAGGGCCGCGACCAACATCATGAACCACGCATTAATCGCAATCAATGCGGATGGCACATGGATATAGATGATTTTAACGGTGGACCCCTGTTTATAATCATCAGGTGTCAGGAAATATCCCCAATACAGCCCCGTGACCAAACAGATCACCGTTAACACCGATAATGCTGGCAATATTTTGCCAGACAGGTTCAAAAACTTCACAGGATTTGCATATTGCCACAGTGACATTCCTGCCCCCTATCTTAGATTTATTTTCAAAACAGCCGCGGATGCAAAGGGCAACAACGCCCCAACCGCGCAGGTGATCCCACCCAGCATCAGGATTGGCGTGGTGGTATCCATTCCCAAAACACCCCGACGCGTCAATTCAGCGCCAAAGATTAACGTCGGAACATATAGCGGCAAAACCAACAGCGACAACAGCAAACCGCCCCGTTTGATACCAACCGTCAACGCGCCGCCGAATGTGCCAATCACGCTTAGCGCAGGGGTGCCCAGTGCCAGCGACACAACGATCCAAACATATCCCTGCACAGGCAACCCCAGCAAAACGCCCAAAAACGGCGCCGCAATAACCAATGGCAGCCCCGTGGTGATCCAATGCGCCAAGGCCTTGATCATTACGACCCCCTCTAACGGCAGCGGGGCCGTGGCCAGCAGATCCAGCGATCCATCTTCGAAATCCAATGCGAAAATGCGATCCAGCGACAATAGGCAGGCCAGCAATGCGCCGACCCATAAAATACCGGGTGCAATTTTCGACAACAACGCCATTTCCGGCCCCACCCCAAAGGGGATCAAAACCACAACGATCAGGAAAAACGCCAAGCTTAGGCCAAACCCCCCGCCTGCGCGCAGGGCCAAACGCAAATCACGGATCAACAGGGCAATCATAAAAATGCCTCATCACTGGATTGCGGCGCGGGGTCGGTGGCGCGGAATTGGGATAAATCCAGCACCTGCGCATCCGCCCCCAGCCCCAAATCAATATGGGTGGCCATCACAGCACAGCCCCCGTGCCCGATATGGCGGCGGATCATGGTGGCGAATTGGTCAACCGCATGGGTATCGAGCGACACGGTCGGTTCGTCCAGCATCCAGATGCTGCGGCCCGTCACCATCAAACGCGCCAATCCCAATCGGCGTTTTTGGCCAGCAGATAACATACCGCCCGGACGATCAATCAAATCCATCAGATCAAAGGCCGCAAGCGCGGGGCCAATATCACGGGTGCCAAACACCTTGGCCCAGAATTGCAGGTTTTCGCGCACGGTTAGGGTCGATTTGATCCCATCAGCATGCCCTGCGTAAACGGTGGTTTCGGGGGCAACGCTGACCTGACCCGTTTCAATTTTTTGCAATCCCGCCAGCGTGCGCAACAATGTGGTTTTGCCCAATCCGTTTGGCCCTCGCAATATCAACGCCTGCCCCGAGGTCAGTGAAAATTCCACCCCCTCTAGCAATATACGCGATCCACGCGCAACCGACAGGTTTGATACGGTTAAGGTCATAAGTCCGGCTTACACCATTCCATTATATATAAAAAGATGAATTTGTCCTAAGACGTGGTTATCAGCGCGGCGGCAACGCGACGTCCCTCTGACAGCAAAATATTATAGGTGCGACAGGCGGCGGGGGAATTCATCACTTCGACGCCCAGTCCCGCCTGTTCCAGCGTGTTGCGCAAATCTGTGGGAATGTGGGAAATTTCATCCCCTGTGCCGATAAACAAAACATCAACCTGTTGTGCCAAATCCAACAAGGGTTGCACATCATCATAGCCCCCCCAAGTCTTGGCAACCAAACGTGTGCACAAAGCGTGGCCCATAATTGGCTGGCCGCCCACACGGAAAAACCCTGGCCCATACCCATCAATGGGGGTGGCATCGGAAAATTGAATTTCATTAAGCTGCATATCAGACCTTTCAATCGAAAAACGGCAAACCCTTGATAGCGGAAATCGCGATGATCGCATAGGCAACGCCGCGATAAAGCTTTTCTTTCTCGGGGTCGAACAAACGTGCACCAATCACATTTCCGACAAGCATTGGCAAAATCATAATGAAACCGATCATAATCGGCACCCATGTCAAAACACCACTCAGCGCCATCACGGGCAGCGCCACGAAATCAAAGGTCATCAGAAACAGCAGATTGTTTGCCCGAATAACAGGTGGTTTGTGTTCGCTGGCCATGTAAAACAAAATCACGGGTGGTCCGGGAATACCAGAAATCCCCCCTGTGATGCCTGACATCGCCCCAATGCCATAGACATATTTCGGTTTCAGGTCCCCGCGATACCGCAGCCCAAGCCCCAAAACAAACAACATGACCAAAGCAATCGCAGATACGATATAGCGGAAAATGGCAGGATCAAGCTGTGCCAGCAGCCAAAAGGCAATCGGAACGGTCAATGTCATCCCAACCACTAACCGAAACAGATCAGGCCGATGCGCATCGCGCCACGCCCGCGGCACGACCGGCAATGGGCCAAAAATATCCATCACAGCCAAAAGACCAATGGCCCAAAATGGCGATACATATTGCCCTGCGACGGGCAGAAATATCATTGCCGTGCCAAAGCCGGCAAACCCACGCACAACACCGGCCACGAATGCGGCCAATGCAATCCAAATCAAACCATCTGTTTGCAACGCCTGTTCCCAGGCTTGGAACAGAGCGCCATCAATCATTGCTGTGGAACCGATGTACCTGCTTCGGCGTTGGGTTTGGACCAATCACGTTTGACACCCAACCACAGCAAAATGGTTGACGCGACGAAGATCGAACTATAGGTCCCGACGATCACACCCCATGTCATGGCAAAGACAAAGCCACGGATCACATCGCCACCCAAGACCAGCAGGGTAATCAGTGCAATCAACGTTGTCACCGAAGTCATCATCGTCCGGCTAAGCGTTTCGTTGATGGACAGGTTCAACACCTCAGCCAGCGGCTTTTTCTTATACTTTTTCAAATTTTCGCGGATGCGGTCAAAGACAACAACTGTGTCATTCAACGAATACCCAACAATCGTCAGCAAGGCCGCGATGATCGCGAGATCAAATTTGATCTGTAATTCAGAAAACACGCCAATGGTCAAAATTACATCATGCACCAATGCAATCACAGCACCCAATGCAAATTGCCATTCGAACCGTAACCAAATATAGACCAACACCGCCCCAATGGCCGCGATCACCGCAATGACTGCTGTTTGGATCAATTCGCCCGACACCTTTGGACCGACGCTTTCGACTGCGACAAATTTCAAATCAGGTGCCACCTGCTGCAATGCAACCAAGGCCTGATCCAATGCAGCGGCTGACACGGATTCTTGGCCATCTAGGGCCTGAATGCGCACCATTGCCACATGCTGATCAGGACCAAAGGACGGATCAAAGACTTCGGAAATGATTGTATCGCCCAAATCCAAGGATCCCAGCGCTGCACGATATTGACCAACATCAATGGGCTGTGTGCTTTGCGTTCGGATTGTCGTGCCGCCACGAAAATCGATGCCATAATTCAAACCCTGCAACAGGAATGACACAAAGGCCACCACCATCATAACGCCCGAAATGCCCAACCAAATGCGCCAGCGTTTAAAGAAATCCCAATTTGTTTCTGCGGGAACCAGTTTTAAACGCATGTTCACACCTCAATCGTTTTGGGGCGGCGGCGGTCAAACCAAGTGACCACAATGACCCGAGTGACAAAAATCGCGGTAAAGACGGATGTCAAAATACCGATCCCCAATGTGATCGCAAACCCACGCACGGGCCCCGATCCGGCGGCAAACAAAATTACCGCTGTGATAAAGGTTGTAATATTTGCGTCTGTAATGGCGGAAATCGCCTTTTCATAGCCCAGTTCAATGGCGCGTGCTGGGCCTTTGCCGGATTTCAGTTCTTCCTTGATCCGTTCAAAAACCAAGACATTGGCATCGACAGCCATACCGATCGTCAACACAATACCCGCAATCCCCGGCAGCGTCAGTGTCGCACCAATCAGCGACAAGAACCCGAAAATCAAACCAACGTTGATGACCAAGGCGATATTGGCAAAAACACCAAACAGACCATAGGACGCAATCATAAAGACCAAAACAGCGAACCCAGCCACAATGCAGGCAATTTTACCCGCTTGAATACTGTCTGCGCCCAGTTCTGGGCCGATCGTGCGTTCTTCTAAGAAATTCAGACCTGCGGGCAGCGCACCTGCGCGCAACAAAACGGCCAGATTTGTGCTTTCTTCGACGGTGAAATTACCGGTGATGATGCCAGATCCACCAGGGATATGGCTTTGAATAACTGGGGCCGAGATGACTTCGCCGTCCAAAACAATGGCAAAGGGACTGCCGATGTTATCGGCTGTATAATCACCAAATTTGCGCGCACCCGTTGGGTTAAACCGGAAACTGACCGCAGGGCGGCCGTTTTGGTCGAAACTGGGCTGGGCATCCACCAATTCTTCGCCCGTGACAACGGGGGCCGCGTCAAGGGTGTAATAAATCCCGTCTTGGTCCAGCGATGGCAGCACCTCGCTGCCAGCACCGGCAATAGCATTCGCGTCTGACCCGCGTGAAATAACAGGTTGGAAGGTCAACTGGGCTGTGGTGCCAATCAATTCTTTCAAATCGCCCGCGGATCCGATGCCCGGGACTTGGATCAAAATGCGATCGGACCCTTGGCGTTGGATCGTGGGTTCGCGGGTGCCCACTTCGTCGATACGGCGGCGGATGATTTCCAAGGATTGACGCACGGTGCGGTCGTCGGTGGCTGCTTTCTCTGCCTCGGACAGGGTGATGATGATTGTATCACCTTGGGACGATACACTTAGGTCTTGCTGACCAACACCCGTCACAGAGGCTATCGGTCGTGAGAGTTGCGACACCAAATCAACAGCCGTTTGAATTTGATCGGCATTTGTGATTTTGACGTGCAATTCGCCCGCGGGACTATTTTGCAACCGGATTGTGCCAATCGTCGCCCGTTCGGGGCGTAGAATATCGCGCACATCGGGCCAAAGCGCCTTCATCCGTTGGTCATAGACGTCGCTGACCTGCACCTCGGCCAGCAGATGGGCGCCGCCGCGCAGGTCAAGCCCAAGATTGACCAGACCCGATGGCAAAAACGACGGCCATTGTGATGCCGACGCTTGATTTTCAGGCGTAATTGCCCCCATTTCAATGGCCATCTGCGCATCATTGGCAGATTCAACGCGGGCATAGAACGCATTGGGCAGTGCCAATGCCAGACCCAAGGCGCACAGGCCCCAGATCACGATCCGTTTCCAAAGATCGATGATAAGCATGAGGGGCCTCTCTTTGATTTATGCTTCTGTCGCGGGTTCAGTTTTGGACAGAACCTGAGCGATGGTGGATTGAACGACACGCACTTTGACGCCTTCGGCCAATTCAAGCTCTAGTTCGTTGTTTTCTTTGACTTTAACCACTTTACCAATCAATCCACCTTGGGTGACCACCTGATCGCCACGACGCAGGTTTTGCACCATGTTTTGATGTTCTTTCATTTTTTTCTGCTGAGGACGGATCAGCAGGAAATACATGATCGCAAAGATCAGGATCAGAGGGATAAATTGTCCAAACGCTTCCATAGTGCATGTTACCTTATTGCTATAATTCGGTGGGAACCTATGTGCTTGCCCCAGAATTTGCAAGGTGTGAAACGACGATGAGTTGATAGTTCTGGTCGCAGCGTTTCGGGGATGTGGTTGGTTCGCGCTTGACCTGTGTTTCGTTTCGCGCGTTTACTATAGGATGTGGGCGGCGTTATTTTGAGTATTTTTACAAAAATGAAAGATTATGGTTGAGATTTATTTGAATGTTGTGACCTCTTGGTGGGTCTGGGGGCTATTGATTTTGGTGGGGCTGTTTTATGCGCTTCAAACGTCGTTCGATTTGCCCAAGCGGATAGATTGGCCGCGCAATGCGGTGCGCGATCATTATGTCGTTGGGGCCTTTGCGGTTGGCGGTTTTCTGCTAGCGGGTGCCTATTGGATGTATCTGCATGACATCATCTGGTCCGTTCATGCGATTGTTGGGCGATTGCGTATGCTTGCCGATGCACCGACAGGTGAGGACATCGCAGAAACGTTGAACAACCTTGCACAAGGCAGCGCGTTGTTATTGGGTACCTTGGTTGCGGCGGCGACGTTGGGGTTTACCCTGTTGCGCACGTGAATCAACGAACGCACAACCCGCGCGACCGAAGACGGGTTGATCACAGATCGCATCAATGCAGCCGCGGCAAGTTTGGGGGCGGACAAAGAGGTGATCACAGATGCGGGACCGGCAACCAGACCCAATATCGCCGTGCGGGTTGGTGCCATATTGGCTCTGGAACGATTGGCCAAGCAAAACGGGGATGTGCATTGTCAGATCATGGAAATTCTGTGTTCCTATATCCGCGAAGAAACCAGTGGCAATGCGGATTATGAAACACGACATGCAGAGAAGCCACTAGAGGATATACAAATTGTCCTGACCTTTGTCGGGCGGAGATCATAAAGGCAGATTGCAATCGAGCCCGCTGGATTGATTGATTTGCGTTCGACGTATTTGTTGGGCGCTGATTTACAGGTGGCACGACTGCCTACAGCACGGCTGGAAAGGGCGCAGCTGCATAAAACCATCTTAAGACAGGCGCAGTTGAATAAGGCCCAACTAAACAAAACACAGATGAATTCGGCTGACCTTATCGGCACGCAGCCCAATGGGGCTGATCTATCGATGTCACAGTTGAATGAGACTAATCTTAGTTTCTGCGCAGTTGAATGGAACTTTCCTACACTTGACCCAATTGAATAAGGCCAAACTATTCCAGGCTCAGTTTAATGAGGCTGACCTAGCCAAGGCGGAACTGAATAATGCTGACCTAAACGAGACTCAGTTGAACGAAGTTGAACTGGACAAAACACAGCTGAATGAAGCGAATTCCGTAAACAAAGCTGCATTGCGCGGATCGTCGGTAAAGAATATGGATTTCAGCCATGTTTCCATATCCCGCGAAAAATTGCATGAGATGTTTGGCGATGCCTCGGTCATCCTGCCAGATACATTGCAGCCGCCTCCCACCCATTGGCCAACTGTCGTATTCGAATGGAGCGATTTTCACGCCGAATGGAAAAAATGGCTGGCCAATCCTGATGGGTATGTCTTTGACCCTACGCAGTATGGGGAGAAATACACCAACCAGACGGGGGCGTGATTCCCCCTACCCCTTTGGCGTGACTTGGTGCATAAAGCGGCCATTGATTCATTGAAAAAGGACCTGTGCCATGCATGATATTCGTGCCATTCGTGAAAACCCTGCTGCTTTCGATGCTGCTTTGGCGCGGCGTGGGGTGGTTTCGGCGTCGTCCGAGGTTTTGGCATTGGATGAAAAGCGTCGAGCCGCGATTTTGGCGGCAGAGACAGCGCAGGCCGAACAGAATAAGGCATCGAAAGAGGTGGGCGCCGCCAAGGGCCGTGGGGATGAGGCCGAGTTTGAGCGGTTGCGCGCGCTGGTGGCTGAGAAAAAGGCCGAAGTTGCGGCAATGACAGCTGAGGCCAAAGTGCTGGATGAGGCACTGAGCGCGGCCTTGGCGCAATTGCCGAACCTGCCGGACGCGTCTGTTCCAGATGGGGAGGATGAAAACGACAATGTTGAAATTCGCCGTTGGGGCGAACCGCGGCAGATGAATGATGCCAAAGAGCATTACGAATTGGCGGGCGTGCAAGCGGGTATGGATTTTGAGACGGCGGCCAAGCTGTCAGGATCGCGGTTCGTGTTGTTGCGCGGGGGTGTGGCGCGCATTCACCGTGCCTTGGCGCAATTTATGCTGGACACGCATGTGACTGAGCATGGGTTAGAGGAAACAATGACACCTGTTTTGGTGCGTGATGAGGCGATGTATGGCACGGGTCAGTTGCCAAAGTTTTCCGAGGACAGCTATCAGACCACGAATGGCTGGTGGTTGATACCGACATCCGAGGTGACTTTGACCAATACGGTGGCGGGTGAAATTCTAAGCGAGGCCGATTTGCCGCGACGCATGACATCGCACACGCTGTGTTTCCGGTCCGAGGCGGGATCGGCGGGCAAGGACACCGCAGGCATGTTGCGTCAGCATCAGTTTGAAAAGGTCGAAATGGTCAGCATCACGCATCCGGATCAATCGATGGAAGAGCATGAACGTATGACGGGCTGTGCCGAGGCGATTTTGCAAAAGCTTGGGCTGGCCTATCGCACGGTTGTGTTGTGTACAGGCGACATGGGCTTTGGCGCGGTCAAAACGCACGACATTGAGGTGTGGTTGCCGGGGCAAAATACCTATCGCGAGATTTCGTCTGTGTCGAGTTGTGGCGCGTTTCAGGCGCGGCGGATGAATGCACGGTTTAAGCCAGCAGACGGCGGCAAGCCCGAGTTTGTGCATACGCTGAACGGATCTGGTTTGGCCGTGGGTCGGTGTTTGATTGCTGTGCTGGAAAACGGCCAAAAGTCGGATGGATCGGTTGATTTGCCCGCCGTGTTGCATCCCTATCTGGGGGGCAAAACGCGATTGGCGGCGGATGGGTCGCTGGTTTAGGCGATTTATCAGAATTGGTAAACGTTTTTGGGGGGCTTTGCCCCCCTTTTGCGGTGCAAAATTCCCCCCAGAGTATTTTCACAAAACTGAAAGTTTATGTGTTTTGCAATCGGGTTAGTCGAGGTGTTTTTTCAGGCGACTGCCGCCGGCGGCATTGGGGTTTTTGCGGTTTTTGTATGGGTTTTTATCGCCTTGTCCACGCATTGTCAGGCGGATGGGCGTGCCGGGCATATCAAAATCGGTCCGCAGGCCGTTGACCAGATAGCGTGTGTAGCTGGCAGGCATTTTATCAGGCAGCGAGCACATGACAACAAACCCAGGTGGGCGCGATTTTGCCTGGGTCATGTAGCGCAGTTTGATACGGCGGCCATTTGGTGCGGGGGGCGGATGCATTTCGACCATGCCCTGTAGCCAGCGGTTCAGTTGTGATGTTGGGACGCGGCGGTTCCAGATGCGGTGTGCGGACATTATGGCCTGTTGCAGTCGATCTAAACCTTTGCCGGTTTTGGCTGAAATTGTCACCAAGGGGGCGCCACGCAATTGCGGTAAGAGCCGGCCAAAAGATTCGCGCAGTTCGTTTAGTTTTTTATTTTTTTCGTCTTCTATGTCCCATTTGTTCACGGCGACGACGACAGCTCGGCCTTCGCGTTCGGCGAGATCCGCGATGCGCAGGTCCTGCGTTTCAAAGGGAATGGCCGCATCCAGCAACACAACGACAACCTCGGCAAAGCGCACGGCGCGCAGGCCATCTGAGACCGAGAGTTTTTCCACCTTGTCCTGAACCTTGGCGCGTTTGCGCATGCCGGCCGTATCAAAGATGCGCATGGGCGTGCCATCCCAATCGATATTGAGGGAAATGGCGTCGCGGGTGATGCCCGCCTCGGGGCCGGTTAGCAGGCGATCTTCGCCAAGAATTTTATTGATAAGGGTTGATTTGCCAGCATTGGGACGTCCAACAACCGCAACCTGCATTGGTTTTTGCCGCGTGGGTGCGGCATAGCTGATGTCATCATCATCGCCAATTTCACCGTCAATATCGACATCGAAATCGGCGTCAAATTCAGCGGCGGCCTCGGCTTGGGCCTCGAACTCTTCGGCGATGGGTGTGAGGTATTCCAATAAATCGGACAGGCCTTCGCCATGTTCGGCCGACAACCGCAGGGGTTCGCCCAAGCCGAGGTTCCATGCCTCAAGCACGCCGGCGTCTGCGGCGCGACCTTCGCCTTTGTTGGCGGCCAAAATCACGTGTTTGGCGCGTTTGCGCAAAATATCGGCAAAAATTTCGTCAACAGGGGTGACGCCCACGCGTGCGTCAATCATGAACAGGCATACATCAGCCATATCAACCGCGCGTTCGGTCAGGCGGCGCATGCGGCCTTGCAAGCTGTCGTCTGTTGCATCCTCAAGCCCTGCGGTATCAATGACAGTGAATTTCAGATGCGCCAATCGCGCGTCCCCTTCGCGCAGGTCGCGGGTCACGCCCGGCTGATCATCCACCAGCGCGAGGCGTTTGCCGACAAGGCGGTTGAATAAAGTCGATTTCCCAACATTGGGACGGCCAACAATGGCCAAAGAAAAAGTCATAGAGCGCTCCGAACGGCGGGTTACAAGCGGGTCACATACACCAGTTTTTCGTCAACGCAAAGCATACAGTTTGCCATCGGTCGAAACAACATAGAGTGTTGCATTTGCGACGATGGGTTGGGTTGTGGCCCCTTGGGGGATATTCACGCTGTTTCGCAATTGACCTGTTGCGGGATCGAAAAACCGGATTTTCCCATCATTTGATGCCAAAACCAGCTGCCCCCCCGCCAAAATTGGCCCATGATGGGCATAGGTTTGTGCTGATTTGGTTGGTTTTTCTGTGGTAAAGCCCGCCAGCTGCTGGGTCCAGATGACCGATCCATCAGCGGCGTTCAGGCGCACCAATTGGTTCAAATCATTGACCAAGAAAACGGAATTTCCCGCGGCCCACATGGGGCCTGTTGCCCCTTGGGGGGTGGTCCAGATGCGATCACCGTTGCCCACATCCATGGCGGCAGTTGCGCCCGATCCGTTGGCCACATAAACGCGCGATCCCGACACCAAGGGCGGGGTTGCAATATCATCCACAACACCCACGGCACGCCCATCGCGGCCGCCGGATAAGACGATTGTCCAATAAACCAGCCCACCTTTGCGGAATGCGGCCTGAATTTCGCCGCTGCCATAGCTGAACAGGGCGAATTTATCTGTAACGCTGGGCGCCAATGCGCCAGACAGATTATTGACATCTGACTGCCCATCAATTTGCCAGCGCACGCGGCCGGTGTCGGCCTCGATCGCCCAAGCGGTGGCATCGTTTGACACCAGATACACCAAGCCCGCGTGATAGGTTGGCGCCGTATTGCCTGCACCCAACAGCTGCTGGGTCCAAACAACGGAACCTGTTTCAGGATCCAGCGCATGCAATTCGCCATATCCGGTTGCGACATAGATGCGCCCCTGACCATAGGCCAAGCCACCGCCAATCACATCGCCCACCGTTTCCGATGCAGGTGTCAAATTTCGCTGCCACAAAATCGCGCCCTGATCCGATACGGCCGAGACCTGCATATCTGCATCCATCGCAAAAACACGGTTTTGCGCAAAAACGGGATCGGCGACAATCCGTTTGCGTTTGTCGTCCCCTGACCCAATATCGGCCACCCACACCACGCTGGGCTGTGAGGCCAGAACCGCATGGGTCGTGCGTGTGATTTGCGTGCCCGCAGCCTGTGGCCAATCGGCGTTACGCACTGCGCGGAGCGCGGTAAAGCCCACGGTTTTGGTTTCACCAGAGGCTGCCTCTTGGGGGGCGGCATAGGACACCGCCGACCACAGGCTATCACGTTTGCCCGGTAAAATCACCTCGCGCTGGGTGCAGCTGGCAAGCATGGCTGACACGACAAACAGGGCTGTCAGTGGTGATTTCGTCATCGTGCACCTTTCCGATCGATAGCATGTGCTATGGCATTGACTGCCAAAGTTTGACCGCCGGCCTAGTTTGTTACGTCCTGGCCTAGCGCGATCATGACCTGTGTCACGCGCTGGCGCAAGCCTTGGGTAATTTCGGCATCATTCAAAATAGCGTTAAACCGATCAATGGCCGCAGCGCGATCGCCATTTTCCAGATCAATCACCGCCAATTGTTCGGTGGCCAGCAACCGAAATGGGTTCCCGGGGGTCGCAAGGGCAGTAAACCCTGCCACGCGGTCATAGGTCTCCAGACCACTATCGGCACGCATCAACCGTTTGAAATTGACCAAATCGCGATAGCTTTGATCGACATTTGTGTCCAAAGCCGCCTGTTCCAAACGCGCGATTGCGGCGGCGGATTGGTCGTCTGACACCAATTCGGCAGATTGCATCATGGCCACGATTGCGGCTGTTGCGCCATTGGGGGCCTGAACCGTATCCAATGCGGCAACGCGGGCCTGTGCATCATCTTGTTCCAATGCGGCCAAGACGCTGGACCCGAACGACTGCGCTGCGGCGGTGCGCTGCGCTTTGACGTATTCGCGGTATGCTGCGCCGCCCACGATCACGACCACGGCTGTAATCGCAATCCATCCGTATTTGCGAATCAACCCGAACAAACGATCGCGACGGACCTCTTCGGATACTTCTTGGATAAAGCTGTCTGTATTGCTCACATCTGCCCCCGTTGATAGATGCCCAATTCTTAATCGCAAAACACGCAAAGGCCAAGAGCAAAGCCCCAAGTTGGTGCGAATTTGCAAGAAATTGCTGCACCTGCAAGAAAAAATTGAAAAGAGTTTAATCTAAACTGGTGGGTTTAGCGTATTAATGGTAGGTTCGCGCACCTGATCACCCCTGCGTGGTCACTGCGGAAACGCCACTGCGGAAACGCCACTGCGGAAAAATAAGGATTTTTGAAAACTATGCGCATTGTTCCCATTATCACAGCTGTTTTGGTATCAACGGCCTTGTATGTTGTCGTGTTTGAACGGGATCGTTTGTCATCATTCATCCAATCGAAAGAGCCACCCGTGTCGGAATCGGCTGACACGCAGGTTCAAGAACCGGTGCAGCCAGAGGCATCTGATCCTTTGTCCGCGATTGTAAAGGTTGTCGTACAGACGTCGCAAGCGCGCATGATCGACAGCGCAGTCATATTGCGCGGTGAAACACAGGCGGCGCGGTCCGTGACCGTGCGCGCGGAAACATCGGGGCAAATCATCAATGATCCCCTGCGCAAGGGCCGCATGGTCGCAGCCGGCGATGTGTTGTGCCAAATTGATCCCGGAGTGCGCAGTTCCGCACTGGCCGATGCGCGTGCGCGTCTGGCATCGGCCCAGGCCCGCATCCCAGAAACCGCTGCCCGCGTGGCCGAGGCCAACGCCCGTCTGGATGAGGCGCGGATCAATTTCAACGCCGCCAACAAATTGTCGGAAACGGGCTTTGCATCGGAAACCCGCGTCGCCTCGGCCCAAGCGGGCGTGCGCGCCGCCGAAGCCGCCGTGGCCACCGCCACCAGCGGGCTAGAAGCCACAAAATCTGGCATCCAATCGGCCGAGGCCGCCGTAGAAAGCGCACAAAAGGAATTGGACCGTGTCACCATCACCGCGCCCTTTGGCGGATTGCTGGAAACCGACACGGCCGAATTGGGCAGCCTGATGCAACCGGGCGCGGCCTGCGCCACCATCGTGCAGCTGGATCCGATCAAGGTGGTCGGGTTTGTCCCTGAAACCGAATTATTCCGCGTCACCATTGGTGCGCCGGCCCGCGCGAAATTGACCGGTGGCCGTATGGTCCAAGGATTGGTGACCTTTATTTCACGATCAGCCGATCCTGTGACTCGCACATTCCGCATTGAAATCAATGTGGACAATGCAGATCAATCCATTTCAGACGGCCAAACCGCCGAACTCGTCATCGCAGCCGAAGGCAATGATGCGCATCTGTTGCCCCAATCATCGCTGACGCTGAATGATGCAGGCGCCTTAGGTGTGCGCATCGTGGTCGATGACACGGCCCGATTTGTGCCGGTCACATTGGTGCGCGACACGGTTGAGGGCGTTTGGGTCACGGGTCTGCCTGCGCAAGCGGATGTGATCGTCATCGGTCAGGAATATGTCCGTGATGGTGTCCGTGTTGCCCCAACCTATCAGGGGGAAATGTAACAATGGTCGGTATCGTCGATTGGGCGTCACAACGCGCCCGAATGATTTTGGCAATGATTGCCGCGTCCCTCTTGGCTGGTATATTCAGCTATACAGGCCTGCCCAAAGAGGGCGAGCCTGACATCGAAATCCCCGCCCTGTTTATTTCCGTTCCCTTTCCCGGCATTTCTGCCATCGACAGCGAAGCGTTGTTGGTCCAGCCCATGGAAACCGAATTGGGCGATATTGACGGGTTGAAAACAATGACCGCCACGGCAGCCGAAAACTATGCCGGTGTGGCGCTGGAATTCGAATTTGGTTGGGACAAAACCACAACCATGGCCGATGTGCGCGATGCGATGAATTCGGCCGAGGCGAAATTCCCCACTGGGGCGGAAAAATATTCCATTAACGAACTGAATTTTTCCGAATTTCCCATCATTATTGTCAGCCTGACAGGTCAGGTGCCCGAACGCACCATGACCCGCGTGGCCAAGTCATTGCAGGAAAAAATCGAAAGCATGGATGCCGTGCTTGAGGCGGCGATCACCGGCAACCGCGAAGAGATGGTCGAAGTCACTATCGACCCCCTGCGTTTGGAATCCTATAATGTGACCGCGGGCGAATTGATCAATGTGGTGCGCAACAACAACCAGTTGATTGCCGCTGGCGAAGTGGACAGCGCTCAGGGCAGCTTTGCCGTGAAAATCCCGTCCAGCTTTAATGAGACCCAAGATATCTATCGTCTGCCCGTCAAAACCAATGGTGACCGCGTGGTGACATTGGGTGATTTGGCCGACATTAAATTGACGTTCCAAGACCGCGAAGGTGTGGCCCGTTTTAACGGCGAACCCACAGTTGCGCTCCAGGTCGTCAAACGCAAAGGGTTCAACCTGATCGATACCGCCGCCGAGGTGCGCAAACTGGTCGAGGCCGAGACACAGAATTGGCCTGACGATCTGCGAGCCGCCGTTCATGCGGCCCCATCCAATGACCAATCCCGTACCGTCGAATCCATGGTCAGCCAGCTAGAGGGATCCGTTCTGACCGCCATCGCGCTGGTGATGATCGTTGTTTTGGCATCCCTAGGCACACGGGCTGCGATGTTGGTGGGCTTTGCCATTCCGACATCGTTTTTGTTGTGTTTCGTTTTGTTGGGATTGATGGACATCACCATTTCCAACATCGTGATGTTCGGTTTGATTTTGGCCGTGGGTATGTTGGTCGATGGCGCCATCGTTGTGGTTGAATATGCTGATACCCGTATCAAACAGGGCACCGGTCCCATGACCGCCTATG
>CBFHVU010000041.1:0-16100 GCA_965659465.1 uncultured Paracoccaceae bacterium
GCTGATTTTTGATTCTGCAGACATGTACAACCACCTCAGCTATGGCGAAATGGTCGATATAACCATCGTGCTCCAAGCCCTAGATTCCAAAGGCTTGTACGTGCAAGAGGATATCCACTTAAGGGTCTTTGGCGATGACAGTCCAATTAATGAAATTGGACAGGCAATTTCAGACATATTCATGTTGTAAGCCATGCCACTAAGTGCACAATAAACTGCGCTGGATTATCCGAAAAACAGGAAATGGGGAGTATTACCCCATTTCAATCACCGAATTAAACAATCGGGCAACATATTTTTTGGATAATCCGATCAGAAGACATCTTATATCTTCGCGTTTTCTGCGCACTCGCATAAACATTGGCAAAACTCGATGTTTTTAGCGTGAGTGCTCCGACCATTATACGTGCTACACAAAGCGTTTCAAAATTACGCAAGCAACAAAAATGCAATCCTGACCAATAATAGGCGGGACAAACGCCAAGGGTCACAGAATACAAAATCCTCGGTTAAAAAACGCTGGGGTTACGCAGCCGCAAAACTTCTCCGAAATACATGCCCTAAATTACAGTGTTTGAGCCCTCGACGCTGATGCAGCAGCGTATTGATATATCCATGGCGTCCGTTCGTTAATCGTGACCTGATCAGGTCAGACAAAATATACGACGCCCTTGAACGCAAGCAGGAACCAAATCTCCAACCCAGATCATATGCAAAAAAGTAAAATCTGTCTTTGCGGCAGACAAACACAAAATATAGACGCCAATTGGCTTTTGCCACAATATGCGCTATGATGCGAACACGCGCTACTTATCCACAGGTTTATACAATTTGCGCCAGCGGTACAAGTTCGCTAAAACCGTCGATGACGATACAAGGGGCAAAAATGAATCAGCTAGCAGCGATCAATCCGACCGGCGCAGACATCCAAATGCCAGACACGATGCCTCATTCCATCGAGGCAGAACAGCAACTCTTGGGTGCTATTTTAACAAATAACGACGTCTACGACCGTGTTGCATCAATCATTCGCTCTGAACATTTCTACGAACCCGTGCACGCGCGCATCTATGAGGTTGCCGCAACACGTATCGCCAAAAACAATCTCGCCTCTCCAGTCACCCTCTCTACCTTCCTGCAAGAGGATGAGGGATTAAAGGACCTCGGTGGTGCCGCCTATTTGGCCCGCCTTGCTGGATCGGCCATCGCGGGCTTTGCCGTACGCGATTACGCACAGCTGATCTATGATCTGGCGGTACGTCGGGAATTGATCCGCTTGGGCCAAGATATCGCCACCCGCGCCCAAAAAATGGAAGTCGACCAAGAGCCCAAAGAACAAATCATTGCCGCCGAACAGGCGCTGTATAAACTGGGCGAACAAGGCCAGGCCGATAGCGGGTTCCAATCCTTCTTACGGGCTGTCACCTCTGCCGTGGACACAGCAAACGCCGCCTATCAACGTGATGGCGGCTTGGCAGGTATTTCAACCGGTTTGGTGGATCTCGACAAAAAAATGGGGGGTCTACACCCATCTGACCTTATTATTTTGGCCGGACGCCCATCGATGGGTAAAACATCCCTCGCCACAAATGTCGCCTTTAACATTGCCAAGGCTTACAAACGCGGACCCAAACCCGATGGATCTGAGGGCACCATAAATGGCGGCGTTGTTGGCTTCTACTCCTTGGAAATGAGCGCCGAACAACTCGCCGCGCGGATCCTTTCCGAAGCGGCCGAAGTTCCCTCCGAACAAATCCGCAAAGGGGACATGACCGAAACCGAATTCCGCCGCTTTGTCGAGGCCGCAAAATCGCTCGAAAGCTGCCCGCTCTATATCGACGATACACCGGCCCTGCCCATTTCCCAATTGGCCGCCCGTGCGCGACGCCTAAAACGCACCCATGGCCTCGATGTGCTTATTATCGACTACCTCCAACTCGTTCGCCCCGCCTCCGCCAAGGATAGCCGCGTGAACGAAGTCTCCGAAATCACTCAAGGCATGAAAGCAATCGCAAAAGAACTGAATATTCCCGTGATTGCCCTATCCCAGCTCAGCCGTCAGGTCGAAAATCGCGAAGATAAACGCCCACAACTCTCTGACTTGCGTGAATCAGGCTCAATCGAACAAGACGCCGACGTTGTAATGTTCGTGTTTCGCGAAGAATACTACAAAGAACGCGAAAAACCAGGCGATCACGACCTCGAAAAAATGGCCAAATGGCAAGAAGAAATGGACCGCCTCCATGGCCGCGCCGAAGTGATCATCGGCAAACAACGCCACGGCCCCATCGGCTCCGTCGATCTCTCGTTCGAAGGCCGTTTCACACGCTTTGGCAACCTCATCAAACCCTGGCAGCAACAAGAAGAATATTGATCTTTCAATTTTGCCAAAATACTCTGGGGGAACCGCCGCAGGCGGTGGGGTCATCGCCCCCAGCCCATTTACAAAACCAACTTTTGAACACTATCCCCCTTGACCTTTACCCATAGCATGTCAAAACAGGGACTATGACAACAGCGCATCTTACAATCGACTTGGACGCAATTTGCGACAATTGGCGCGCACTTGACGCGAAAACGGCGGGCGAAACCGCAGCCGTGGTTAAGGCAAATTCCTATGGTCTAAACGCAGAACATGTGACCCCAGCTTTGGCAGCGATTGGCGTTCGCAAATTTTTCGTGGCCGCCGCCGAAGAAGGCGTGACCATCCGCCATGCTTTGGGCCCAAACATCGAAATCATGGTGTTTTCAGGCCATATGGACACCGACACCCAATTGATCCAGGATTATGATCTGATCCCGATGCTGAATTCTGTCGATCAGCTTATTCGCCACGCGGAACGGCTGCCTAATCATAGCTTCGGCATTCAACTTGACACAGGCATGAATCGCTTGGGGATGGAACCTTCGGAATGGGCGGCCGTCCGCGAAATTGCTCTGCGCCTCGGGCCCAAAATGATAATGTCCCATCTGGCCTGTTCTGATGATCCCCCCCATGACATGAACGAACGTCAGCTGGCCGCGTTCCGCGACATGACCGCGGGGGTGAATTGTATCAAATCGCTGGCAGCAACGGGTGGCATTTTATTGGGGCCAAAATACCACTTTGATCTGACCCGACCTGGTATTGGGCTTTATGGCGGGTTTCCCTTTAGCGCGGCCAAACCCGTGGTGCGGCTGGATATTCCGGTCATTCAGGTTCGCGATGTTGATACTGGCGAAACGGTTGGGTATTCCAATACTTGGACGGCCCCGTCACCGCGCAAAATTGCAACCGTTGCGGCGGGATATGCCGACGGCATTATACGCGCCATGGGGCCGCAAACGGCCCTGTTTCACGGGGAAATCCCCTGCCCCATCGTTGGACGCATTTCGATGGATTTAATCGGGGTTGATATCACGGCCTTGGATCAAACGCCGGATTTCCTGACCCTGCTAAATAGCGAACAAACGGTTGATACCTTGGCTGATAATGCCGGTACGATAGGATATGAAATCCTGACCTCATTTGGCAACAGGTACCAACGCACCTATCTGGGTGCCCGACAGATGAATCAAGCATGACGCATTTCTTGGCATTAATTGGCCGTTGGGTTTTCAACATGCTTGCTGCAATCGGCCGTTTGGCATGGTTCACGCTGGATACGCTGCGCCATATCGTGACACCGCCCTTTTACCTGCGCGAATTGGGCCAACAGCTGTTACAAATTGGCTGGTTGTCATTGCCCGTGGTGGGCATGACCGCGTTTTTTACAGGCGGTGCGTTGGCGCTGCAAATCTATGCAGGTGGCGCACGGTTCAATGCCGAGGCTGTGGTGCCATCGATAGTTGCCATAGGCATGGTGCGCGAATTGGGTCCGGTATTGGGCGGCCTGATGGTTGCCGCCCGCGTGGCCAGTTCGATTGCCGCTGAAATCGGTACAATGAAGGTCACAGAACAGATTGACGCGCTGGTCACATTGTCCACCAATCCAATGAAATATCTCACTGTGCCGCGTGTCATCGCTGCAACTCTAGCTGTGCCTGTTTTGGTGGCCGTGGGCGATTCTATCGGGATTTTTGGCGGATATCTGGTGGGCGTAAATCGTTTGGATTTCAATTCAGCTGCCTATCTGACCAACACGGTCAATTTCCTTGAGGCCGGCGATATCCTAAGCGGTTTGGCCAAGGGGGCTGCCTTTGGCTTTATTGTGGCAATCATGGGCTGTTATTGGGGTATGCAATCAGGCCGCGGGGCCCAAGGTGTGGGCGCGGCGACCAAATCGGCGGTTGTCTCAGCCTCGGTCCTGATTTTGGCTGCCAACTATGTTTTAACAGAAGTTTTCTTTACCACATGATACAGCTTGATAATGTCCATAAATCCTTTGGGTCAAATGCAGTTTTGCGGGGGGTGAACCTGTCAGTGAAGCGCGGCAAATCCATGGTGATTATCGGCGGGTCCGGGACTGGGAAATCTGTCGCACTGAAATCTGTCCTAGGCTTGGTCAAACCAGACCAAGGCACCATTACGGTTGACGGCCAAAACGTCCAAACCGCTGAACGCGACACATTTCTGGCCCGCTTTGGCATGCTGTTTCAGGGCGGCGCATTGTTCGACAGTTTACCCGTATGGCAAAACGTGGCGTTTCGCCTGCAGCGCGGACACCTAAAACGCCTCAAGGACGAAGCGCGTGAAATTGCAATCGAAAAACTGCGCCGCGTCGGATTAAAGCCCGAGGTTGCAGATAAATTCCCCGCCGAATTATCTGGCGGCATGCAAAAACGTGTGGGGTTGGCTCGTGCCATTGCGGCCGACCCCGAAATCATTTTCTTTGACGAACCCACCACTGGGCTGGACCCGATTATGTCAGGCGTGATCAATGATTTAATCCGTGAAATCGTCGTGGAAATGGGTGCCACGGCCATGACCATTACCCACGACATGTCATCCGTGCGCGCCATTGCTGACGATATCGCAATGCTGCATGATGGGGTGATCCAATGGACGGGCCAGGTGTCTGATCTGGACCATTCTGGCGATCCTTACTTGGATCAGTTCATCCACGGACGCGCCACCGGCCCCATTGAGGCCGTGCGATGATTGAACTGTTGCGACCATTCCCCTATGTCGTGAACTATCTGTTTGCGCTTAATTATCTGATATATCCGGCTCTGTTCGTTTTGGGCGGGGTCAATATTGTGTTGGCCCGGACTGGAACCGCGCGCCTGATCGGATTAATCGCCCTGCTGCTGACGTTGGCGGGACTGTTGGGGGTGACGGGGGCCAGTGTACATCCCGTTTTTGTTGACCTAAAATTCGCCTTAGGCCCCATTTTGCGCCCCCTTGGTGGAATGGTCTGGATTGGTGTTTGTGCCGTTGCAATCAGTCTGGGCAGCGTAATGGGGCAACGCTGGAACAGCGCAGGCAGTATTTTACCAATTTTATGCGCCTTGGCAATCTACGCGTTATGGACTGTCGCCTATTGATCGTGGCGCATGTGGCGCTGTTGGCTGTTTATCCTGTGGCTTGGGGCGCGCCGATCTTAACGGCCGGACTGTTGCCATGGTTTGGAAAAGACAGCATATCCATCCTGTCAGGCATCCTGGCCCTGTTGGGCAGTGATCCGATTTTGGGGGTCTTGATTGCGGTCTTGGCAATCTGTGCGCCCTACATCAAAATGGCGCTTGGGTTGGCATCCCTTGTGATGGATCGTGACATACTGGGCGCGCCTGTGGCGTGGTTCATGTCCCGCTTGGCCATGGCCGATATTTTTCTGATTTCCCTTTATATCGTCATTGCCAAGGGTGTGGGTGTCGGGCACATCGAAACCCAATGGGGATTATATGTTTTTACATTGTGCGTATTCCTGTCTATGGCATTAACACTAATAAAACGGACCAAGTCGTGAAAACCACCTTGTCAGCGCGCTCAGGCTTTGGCACTTAGGGGCATGGCAAAAAACACTGCATCATATTCCTGTACGGCCTGCGGCAATGTCACGACCAAATGGTCTGGCCGTTGCGATGCCTGTGGTGACTGGAACACCATTGTCGAAGACAAAGGCATATCCGCCGGTCCGAAAAAGGGCAGCATCGGTGGGATGCGCGGCAAAACCATTCCAATGAGCGATCTGCGCACGCAAGAGGCCCCATTGCCGCGCACCAACAGCGGCATGGACGAATTGGACCGCGTTTTGGGGGGCGGGTTGGTTCCTGCCTCGGCCATTTTGGTGGGGGGTGACCCGGGGATCGGTAAATCAACCCTGTTGTTGCAGGCCGCCGCACAATTTGCCCGCGCCGGCCAAAAAACGATTTATATTTCTGGCGAAGAGGCGCGCGCCCAAGTGCGCATGCGGGCCCAGCGGTTGGGTTTGGCCGATGCCCCCGTGCAACTGGGCGCCGAAACCAACCTACGCGATATCCTGACCACGCTTGAGGCGGAAAAACCCGATCTGGTCATTATCGATTCCATCCAAACGATGTGGGCGGATACGGTCGATAGTGCCCCCGGCAGCGTCAGCCAAGTGCGCGCCGCAGCCCATGAATTGACCACATTTGCCAAACGCAACGGCGTGTCCGTGATCATGGTGGGCCATGTGACCAAAGATGGTCAAATTGCAGGCCCCCGCGTTGTGGAACATATGGTCGATACGGTTTTGTATTTTGAAGGTGAACGCGGTCATCAGTTCCGCATTTTGCGGTCCGTCAAAAACCGATTTGGCGCGGCCGATGAAATCGGTGTTTTTGAAATGTCTGGCGGTGGTTTGGTAGAAGTGACAAACCCATCCGCCCTGTTTTTGTCCGACCGCGGCACACCCAGCGCAGGGTCCGTGGTGTTTGCAGGGATCGAGGGCACGCGCCCCGTTTTGGTGGAATTTCAGGCCTTGGTCGCCCCCAGTTCGCTCAGCCAACCACGCCGCACAGTGGTGGGGTGGGACAGTGGCCGGTTGTCCATGATCTTGGCCGTGCTTGAGGCGCGATGCGGCATCCCCTTTGCAGGTTTGGATGTCTACCTAAATGTCGCCGGTGGAATGAAAGTGAACGAACCGGCCGCCGATCTGGCTGTGGCGGCGGCGCTACTGTCCGCGCGTGAGGATGTCATAATCCCAACTGACACTGTTATTTTCGGAGAAATTAGCCTATCAGGAGCGCTGAGACCCGTTTCACAGACAGAAAACCGCCTAAAAGAAGCACAAAAGCTGGGGTTTGCAAATGCTTTTGGTCCGCAAGGCGGCAAGGATGTGGCAACACAGGGAATCAAATTGGTGCGGCTTGGGGATTTAACCACCTTTGTCGGGGATGTATTCGGGGCCGGTTAGGTCAAAGGGAAAGATTGGGACGAAAATGGAAGGTTTTAATGTTGTCGATGGGGTTGTGTTAGCAATCGTAATCCTGTCATCACTGTTGGCGTATGCGCGTGGCTTAGTGCGCGAAATCATGGCCATTCTGGGCTGGATTGCAGCCGCCTTGGTTGCCTTTGTGTTCGCGCCGCAGGTCATGCCATTAATAAATGAAATCCCTTTTGTGGGATCATTACTGGCCGACAGCTGCGAATTATCCATCATTGCGTCATTTTCTGCAGTGTTTGCAGTGACCTTGATGATCGTCTCTTTCTTTACGCCATTGCTATCATCTTTGATCAACAAATCGTTTCTAGGACGCATTGACCAGGCCGCTGGTTTTGTTTTTGGCGTATTTCGCGGGATTGCATTGGTGGCCGTCGCACTTTTTGCGTATAAAATGGTGATGAGCGACGACGCTATCCCTATGATTGGTGAAAGTAAGTCCGCCAGTTTGTTCGGATCGGTTGTCACCTCAATCGAGGAACGCAATCCAGAACAGGCCTTGGGCTGGGTGACATTACAATATGAGCAGTTGGTATCCGTCTGCGAAGAATGATCGCGAATTAGACCAATTAAATTGTGATAGTTTCGTGACACATCGCAGTTTGTTGTTTATTAGGGAGTCGACTGACACGACCGGATTCGGAGTTGCATATTTTGTCCAACAAACAAATGCCCCCTGCTCACCCCTTTGATGATGATAAATTACGCGAGGAATGTGGCGTATTCGGCGTGGTTGGTGTCACAGATGCCGCCAATTTCGTAGCTTTGGGGTTGCACGCGTTGCAACACCGTGGCCAAGAGGCAGGCGGGATTGTCACCTATGATGACGCGGCTGGTTTCAATTCGGCCCGGCGCTTTGGATATGTGCGTGATAATTTCACGTCACAATCGGTGATGGCAACCCTGCCTGGGACAATCGGCATCGGACATGTGCGATATTCCACTGCTGGATCGAAAGCAGCCGCCATTCGCGATGTTCAACCATTTTTTGGTGAATTCGCCATGGGTGGTGCGGCGATTGCCCACAACGGCAACCTGACCAACGCGGATGCCCTGCGCCGTGAATTGGTGGAACGCGGATCCATTTTCCAAAGCTCGTCTGACAGTGAGTGTATCATTCACCTGATGGCACGGTCCATGGGTCGCAATATCCCCGAACGCATGGAGGATGCCCTGCGCCGTGTCGAGGGCGCGTTTTCCGTGGTGGCCATGACGCGGACCAAATTGATCGGGGTTCGCGACCCATTGGGTGTGCGTCCGTTGGTGTTGGGGCGTGTCGGCGATGGCTGGGCATTATCATCGGAAACCTGTGCGCTGGATATCATCGGCGCCGAATTCGTACGCGAAATCGAACCCGGCGAAATGGTTGTGATCACCAAGGACGGCGTGGACAGTAATTTCCCGTTCCGTGAACAATCATCACGGTTCTGCATTTTTGAACACGTCTATTTTTCACGGCCCGACAGCATCATCGGCGGACGATCCGTCTATGAAACCCGCCGTCAGATCGGTGTTGAACTGGCCAAGGAAAGCCCTGTTGATGCAGATTTGGTCTGTGCGGTGCCAGACAGTGGAACACCCGCAGCCATTGGATATTCCCAGCAATCCGGCATCCCCTTTGCCATGGGGATTATCCGCAACCAATATATGGGTCGCACCTTTATCGAACCGACCGAACAAATCCGCAACATGGGTGTGCGCCTAAAATTAAACGTGAATCGGGCGTTGATTAAGGGTAAGCGCATCATATTGGTGGACGATTCCGTGGTCAGAGGTACGACATCACGCAAAATCAAGGAAATGATCTTGGACGCAGGCGCGGCCGAGGTACATTTCCGTATCGCATCACCCCCCACAGCTTGGCCCTGTTTTTATGGTGTGGACACACCACAACGTGAAAAATTGTTGGCTGCGACAATGACAGAAGACGAAATGCGCGACCATCTGGCTGTTGATAGCCTGAAATTCATATCGCTAGACGGTCTGTACCGCGCCGCCGGCGAAGCCAAAGGGCGCAACGCATCTTGTCCACAATATTGTGATGCCTGTTTTTCTGGGGAATACCCAGTAAAACCATCTGATATGATCAACAAGGGGTTTGTGGTTCAGGGTAGCGAATGAAATGGTTTTCACCTGTTCTCAAAACCCAATCCCAATCTGATCAACACGCGGGCGTATTCCACGAAACACCACCTATCGACAACAGGTGGGCGCTGATACATGCGACAGATTTGCCGTGCACCTGTTGCGATGCATCGCTGAAATCGCTACTTAGCTTGGCCTATACCGCACCTGAAGATTGGCAGGGCGACGCCAAAGCGCAGGACAACAGCGCAATTTTGAACGCGGTACAAGGGGATATTTTAACCCACGATCTGTGTCGCATAGGCGACAAACATTTTATTCGCAGTGTCATGATCATTCCGCTTGTCGGATGTGCAGATCCGGTCATTTTGGGGGTTTGGGTCAGTGTTGATAGAAATAGCTTTGACACCTATCTGACAACCATGCCGCTGGGAACCCAAGGCAGCATGCCGTTATTGTTTGGCACCCTTGGCAATGTCATTCCCGGATATGGATCCGATCAGGCCTGTGTGATGCAACCACGGGATCATTTCCAACGCCCCATCACCCACGCCGCATTGGAAGAGGACCCGTTGTACATCGCACAAATTGACGGGTTCGATTTCGATCAGTTGATGGCATTTTTGGCGGGCTATGGGCATAAATTTGTGCTGCCCGACGCGGCCTGCGCAAAATAACTTGACCTTGCGCGGAAAAACCATCAACAGACGGGTATGACTGAAAAACTTGCTCTTATTACAGGTGCATCCCGCGGATTGGGTGCTGCGATCGCCACAGAACTGGCGCCGGATTACCACATTATTGCTGTGGCGCGCACGACTGGCGCGCTTGAGGAATTGGATGACCGCATCAAGGCCAAATCAGGTCAGGCGACCTTGGCCCCGATGGATGTCACACACACAGACGCTATGGCGCATCTGTGTCGGTCAATTTATGATCGGTGGGGCAAAATTGACCTGTGGCTTCATACGGCCATTCATGCGGCCCCTTTGATGCTGA
The DNA here is from genome assembly GCA_965659465.1 of uncultured Paracoccaceae bacterium. GTDB lineage: Bacteria > Pseudomonadota > Alphaproteobacteria > Rhodobacterales > Rhodobacteraceae > CAJXSD01. The sequence goes on from CBFHVU010000041.1 coordinate 10,410, forward strand.
CATCGACACTGGATATGAAGGATTTCGGAAAATCCGTTGACCTGAACGTCACTGCGACGGCCACATTGATTACATATGTGGCGCCCTTGTTGGGCGATACAGGTCAGGCCGTGTTTTTTGACGACGCCCATACAGGTGAAAAATTCTTTGGGGCATATGGTGCGACCAAGGCCGCACAAATGTCATTGGTCAACAGCTGGGCGGCAGAAACAGCAAAAACTGGGCCCATGGTCCACGTGTTAAACCCTGCCCCCATGCCAACGGCCGTTCGCGCACGGTTTTATCCCGGTGAAAACCGCGATGATTTGGCTGACCCAATGGCTGAGGCGGCACGCCTTTTGGCAACACTTAATCTTTGATTTCACGCAGGGCTTGCCGCGCGCTGTGCCCTAATCTATGTCAGAAACAGACATAGGTTAGCACAGGGGCACAGCATGCGCATTTTGATTACCAATGATGACGGAATAAATGCACCTGGACTAATCGCGATGATGAACATCGCGACCGAACTGGCCGGCCCCAACGGCGAAGTTTGGACCATTGCGCCCGCGCAGGAAAGATCGGGCGTTGGCCATTGCATCAGCTATACCAATCCAATGCTCATCACCAAACTGTCCGAACGCCGCTACGCGATAGAAGGCAATCCAGCCGATTGTGTCTTGGCGGGGCTGTATCACGTTATGGCTGACAAGAAACCCGATCTGATTTTATCCGGTGTAAACCGCGGCAATAACTCGGCTGAAAATGTGCTGTATTCAGGGACGATCGGTGCCGCGATGGAGGGCGCATTGCAAGGCGTTCCATCCTTTGCCCTGTCGCAATATTTCGGTCCAAAAAATGCAAAACTGGACGATCCCTTTGACGCCAGTATCGTTCACGGGGCCAATATTGTGCGCGCCCTCCTTAGCGCGCAGCCACCGGAACGCGACGATTACCGGCTGTTCTATAACATCAATTTCCCCCCTGTTCCTGCGGACCAAGTGTTGGGCCAGCGTATCGTGCGCCAAGGGCGCAGACAGGGGTCCAATTTTTCAGCCCATCCGCATAAAACCGCCTCGGGACGCGAATTTCTGTTCATCCAGGGGGGCGACCAACACGTCCCTGCGGAACCTGATACAGATGTGCAATCAAACCTAGAGGGCTATATATCTGTCACCCCGCTGCGTGCGGATATGACAGCATATGATGCCCTAGATCATCTTAGTATGGACACATGACCCAGGACGCTGAACGCAAAATGCAGTTCATCTTTGGTATCCGGTCCAAAGGTGTGACAGATACCCATGTATTAACTGCCATGGAACGCATTGACCGTGGCCTGTTTGTAACGGGCGTCTTTGCCGCGCGTGCCTATGATGACGTGCCCTTGCCCATTGCCTGTGGCCAGACGATCAGCCAACCATCAGTCGTGGGATTAATGACGCAAGCGTTAAAAGTCAGCCCCCGCGACAAAGTATTAGAGGTGGGCACTGGATCAGGATATCAGGCGGCCATCCTAAGCCAGCTGGCGCGCCGCGTTTACACGGTGGAACGGCATCGGCCTCTGGTCAAACAGGCGGCTGAGACATTTCAGACACTGAACCTTAGCAATATTACGCCGATTTTGGCGGATGGGTGCCACGGATTGCCTGATCAGGCCCCCTTTGATCGCATTATCGTGACGGCAGCGGCTGAGGACCCCCCTAGTACATTGTTATCACAGCTAAAACCAGGTGGGATCATGGTCATTCCCGTTGGTCAATCCGACCACGTACAACACCTGATCCGTGTGACGCGCACAGATGCGGGCTTTGACTATGACGAACTTAGGTCAGTTCGTTTTGTCCCGCTCGTTGAAGGATTGGAAAAAGAACGCTAATATAAGACCAAAGGTCAAATAATGACCGTAGGAGCATTTGAGATGGCAGTGACATTACAAAACATTACCCGTTTTTCAGCGGTCAGTTTGACAGCACTTTTGATATCTGGGTGCCAGTTGGGATCGCTGAACGACTTTGACCTGGATTTTCGCAACAACAATTTCGATACATCCGAAGCTGTCAATCAGGCGTTAAAAAACCGTCCGCAACCTGACAGCCGCGGTGTGATTTCATATCCCACATATCAGGTTGTCGTTGCCAAGCGCGGCGAAACCGTGGGATCCATTGCAACCCGCCTAAACCAAAATCCGGCCGCCTTGGCCGAATATAATGGATTAAAAGTTGATGAGCGGCTGCGCGATGGAGCCATTGTTGCGCTGCCATCGCGTATCGCCAGCAGCGGTCCACAACCAAATGATCCCGCGACCGCCCCCACATCCGGCGCGCCAAACAGCGGTACGATTGATGTGACCAGCTTGGCCCAGTCTGCGATTGACCAAGCCCCGCAATCACCGTCTGCGGCATGGAAAAAACCCGTACCGTCAGATCCCAAAATTGAACCGGTCCGCCACAAAGTGGTCCGCGGCGAATCCGCATTTACCATTTCACGGTTATACAATGTATCGGTTCGGTCTTTGGCGGAATGGAACAGTTTGGATGCGAATTTCACCATTCGCGAAGGGCAAATTTTATTGGTACCCTTGGCCGAAGGGCAAGCCGCCCCAAAGCCTGCGCCAGAACCCATCAGCGCACCAGGTGTTGGCAGCCCAACCCCCGTTCCCCCCAGCGCCAGCACACCGCTGCCAACAGCGACACCTGTGCCAACACCCACCGCGCAGCCTGCGCAAAGTGCGCCTAAGCCAGTTGCCACACCGTCCGGCGCTCGCTTGGCCTATCCGGTTAAGGGTAAAATCATTCGCGAATATGTTAAGGGAAAAACCGACGGTATCGACATATCCGCCCCCGCAGGCACATCCATCGTCGCAGCCGAGGCAGGCACCGTTGCCGCCATTACCGCAGATGCAAATCAGGTGCCGATCATTGTGATCAAACATGCAGATAACCTGCTGACCGTCTATGCAAATGTTGGAAACATCGCCGTGTCTAAGGGATCTAGCGTGAAACGTGGGGCGGTTTTAGGCAAGGTCCGCGATGGCAATCCAACCTATGTTCATTTCGAAGTTCGCCAAGGGTTTGAAAGCGTCGACCCGATGCAATACTTGACCAAATAAATTAGGGTGCGTTTACACACGCACCCCTTGGCGTCCGGCCAAATCGGTAAAATATTGCCATGCCACACGACCAGACCGCGACCCACGGGTGGCGGTCCATTCGATCGCCTCGGCGCGGATGGTATCACGATCAACGCCAATGCCGTAGGCGTCGCAGTATCCGTAAATCATGGTTAGGTAATCGTCCTGCGAACAGGGATGGAACCCCAGCCACAGGCCAAAACGATCGGACAGCGACACCTTTTCTTCGACAGCCTCGGCGGGATTAATCGCGCTGGACCGTTCATTTTCGATCATATCACGGGGCATCAAATGGCGACGGTTTGATGTCGCATATAGCAACACATTTTCTGGCCGCCCCTCGATCCCACCATCCAAAATCGCCTTGAGCGATTTGTAATGTTGATCATCGTGGCTGAAACTAAGGTCATCGCAAAACAGCAAAAACCGATAGGGAACCGCGCGCAAATGGTTCATCAAACGGGTGACACTGGGCAGGTCTTCGCGCTGCAGTTCAACGATTTTCAGCGGCAGGCCCTGATCCACGATATGCCCATGCACCGCCTTGACCAGCGACGATTTCCCCATGCCCCGCGCGCCCCACAATAACGCGTTGTTGGCAGCATAGCCTTTGGCGAATTGCAGTGTATTTGCCAGCAAAGTTTCCCGCGATCGGTCCACCCCCACCAACAAGGACAAATCAACGCGTGATACCTGTACGACAGGTTCCAAACGATCGGGTGATGTATGCCAGACAAACGCATCTGCCACATCAAAATTTGGCGCGGGTGCAGGCGCAGGCGAAATCCGCTCTAAAGCCTCTGCAATTCGCGACAGATCGCTTTGATCAGTCATCTTTTTCCTCGTCGAACTCTTTCATCAACGGATCATCGAACTCTTCTTCTTCGTCGTAATAGCCTTCTTCACGCAAACGCTCTTCACGCTTGGTTTCGACCCGTGCAACCAGGAAAATAGAGATTTCATAGAGACCATAGACCACAACAAACAAGATCGCTTGGGTAATCACATCAGGCGGCGTTACCAACGCGGCCAAAACCAAAATTGCAACAACGGCGTATTTTCGCACATTGCCCAAACCTTCGGCACTAACCAAACCCGCTTTGCCAAGCAATGTTAACAACACGGGCAACTGGAAACATAGGCCAAAGGCTACGATAAATTTGATGGTCAAACTTAGATATTCTTGGGCCGAGCCCTGAAATGCAATACCCGCAACTGCATTTTCGCCTGTGGATCCTTCGCCCAATACGGATCCAGCCTGCTGGAACCCTAAGAAGAAGTCAAAAGCCAATGGCGTCACAACATAATAGGCAAACGAGGCACCCAGAAAGAACATGAAAGGCGATGCAATCAAGAAAGGTAAAAAGGCACCTTTCTCTGATTTGTACAACCCAGGCGCAACAAAACGCCACATCTGGAATGCAATAAACGGGAATGACAGAACCAAACCGCCAAGCAACGAAATCGAAATCGCGACAAAGAAACCTTCTTGCAGTTTGATCAAAATCAATCCGCAGTCAGAATGTCCTTTCACCGCCATAGCCGAGCACAGAGGGTGTGTCAGGAAATCAAAAATGGGATTCCAGACAGTGAAACAAATCACCATGCCCACGATAAAAGCCGAGGCAGAATAAATCAGACGCTGGCGCAATTCGGCCAGATGTTCGATCAAAGGTGCAGATGAGTCGTCTAGATTGTCCGTTGTCATTTGGTGTCCTTAGCAGGCTGTTTATCCGGTGCGGGTGTGCTGTTGTCACCCGTTTCAGACATAGCCTGTTCGTCAGCGGCAGCCTGCGCTGCGGCCTGTTCAGCGGCGCGACGTTCCTCTGCCCGCTTAAGCGTTGCATCATGAATTTTTTTACGGGCCGCTTCGCGATCGGCCGCCAGTTTTCCAGTTTCGCTATCAGGATCATATTTGGCAAAATCGGTTGCGGCTGATTTTACACTGTCCAATCCCGTTTGTACCGGGTTGGCTGCCGCTTGCAGCGATTTTTTCACCTCGGCCATACCAGATTCGTCCGCCGCCTGATTCATGGCCGAACTAAATTCGCGGGCCATGCCCTTGGCTTTGCCCACAAATTGACCCACGCGTCGAAACAGAATTGGCAAATCCTTGGGACCGACGACAATCAATGCGACAACGCCGATAACCAGCAGTTCCGACCATCCCATATCAAACATGGATTAGACCTTGTCTTTATCCGATGATGGTGTGACGTCTTTTGCGATTTCTGATGCGTCTTCTTCTAATTCTTTGGTGCCGTCATTCACACCTTTTTTGAACGCAGTAATGCCTTTGCCGACTTCGCCCATCAAAGAACTGATTTTTCCGCGGCCAAATAAAACCAACACAACAACTGCGATTAACAGTAATCCGGGCAAACCAATATTGTTCAGCATCCATTCTCTCCTGTAGTGTCGGGCCCACGCCCTTTCGTGCTATGGTACCTATTTATTCATTTACGTCCCGTGATTAAAGCCGATAATGCACCTTTGCCAAGATAAAAGTGAAAAAAGCCGTATTTGTATATATTTGAACTGATGCAATCTCGCCGGCCAAACGGGTAAGATCGCGTCTT
>CBFHVU010000042.1:0-15660 GCA_965659465.1 uncultured Paracoccaceae bacterium
GGGAAGGCGTGGGCGTTGCATCCTATTTGTTGATTGGGTTTTACTATAAAAAACCATCTGCAAACGCTGCCGCGATCAAGGCATTTGTTGTCAACCGTGTGGGTGATTTCGGCTTTGCCTTGGGGATTTTCGGTCTGTTCTATCTGACAGGCAGCGTCAAATTTGATGATATCTTTGCCTATGCTCCGAAATTGGCGGATATGCAGCTGCATTTCCTGTGGACTGAATGGAACGCCGCGAACCTGTTGGCATTCTTGCTGTTTGTGGGTGCAATGGGGAAATCAGCCCAGTTGATCCTGCACACATGGTTGCCTGACGCGATGGAGGGCCCGACCCCTGTGTCCGCGCTGATCCACGCCGCAACCATGGTGACCGCAGGTGTGTTTTTGGTCAGCCGTATGTCGCCGCTGATGGAGTACGCACCTGAGGCGATGGCCTTTGTCACATTCTTAGGCGCAACAACGGCGTTTTTTGCGGCAACCGTTGGACTGGTGCAAAACGATATCAAACGTGTGATTGCCTATTCAACCTGTTCGCAGCTGGGCTATATGTTCGTGGCCGCTGGCGTTGGTGTGTATTCCGTGGCCATGTTCCACCTGTTCACGCACGCCTTTTTCAAGGCGATGTTATTCTTGGGTGCGGGGTCCGTGATCCATGCGATGCACCATGAACAAGACATGCGCAATTATGGCGGTCTGCGTCACAAAATCCCTTATACCTATTGGGCGATGATTATTGGCACACTGGCGATCACCGGTGTTGGCATTCCGCTGACACATTTCGGCTTTGCTGGGTTCCTGTCCAAGGACGCCGTGATCGAAAGCGCATGGGCAGGTACAGCAGGTGGTTACGCGTTCTGGATGTTGGTTATTGCCGCGCTGTTTACATCATTCTACAGCTGGCGTTTGATTTTTCTGACCTTTTACGGTGCACCGCGTGGCGACAAACATACGCATGAACACGCCCACGAAAGCCCAATGGTTATGTTGATCCCCTTGGGTATATTGGGCCTAGGCGCAGTGTTTTCAGGTATGATCTGGTACAACAGCTTTTTCGGTGACCATGACAGCGTCAACAAATTCTTTGGCATCCCCACCCACGCCGAGGCAGTGGATGAGGGCCATGGAACCCAAACGGCATCGCATGGTGATGATCACGCCGCAGCTGGCGTTGCCCCACAAGGCGCGATTTTCATGCATCCCGACAATCATGTAATGGACGAGGCGCACCATGCCCCTAAATGGGTCAAGGTTAGCCCATTTGTTGCAATGCTGATCGGATTTATCATGGCGCTATGGTTCTATATCTGGAATCCGGAAATGCCCAAGAAATTGGCGGAAACGCAGCGACCATTATATCTGTTTTTGTTGAACAAATGGTATTTCGACGAAATCTATGATGCCATTTTTGTAAAACCTGCGATGGCGTTGGGGCGGTTTTTGTGGAAACGCGGCGATACGCAAACCATTGACGGCACAATCAACGGTGTCGCCATGGGTATCGTTCCATTCCTGACACGTTTGGCTGGCCGCGCGCAGTCTGGCTATATCTTTACCTATGCCTTTGCCATGGTCATCGGCATCGTCGTTCTAATTACTTGGATGAGCTTCAGCGGAGGAGCACACTGATATGGATAACCATCTTCTTTCCATTGTCACATTTGTGCCTGCTCTGGCTGCGCTGATCTTGTTGGTTTTGGCGCGTGGTCAGGATGCTGCTGCTGATTTGGTCGCGAAACGGTTTGCATTGATTGCAACCAGTGCAACATTTTTGCTGTCTTTGTTCATCTTGGCGCAATTCGATCCCCAAAATACGGGCTTCCAGATGGTCGAAACGGCGGACTGGATCCTTGGGTTGCAGTATAAAATGGGTGTCGACGGCATCAGCGTTTTGTTTGTGCTGCTTACAACTTTCATGATGCCTTTGGTCATTTATGCGTCTTGGGATGTGTCGCATCGTGTCAAAGAATATATGATCGCATTCCTTGTGCTTGAAACGCTGATATTGGGGGTGTTCATGGCCTTGGATCTGTTCTTGTTCTATCTGTTCTTTGAAGCAGGTTTGATCCCGATGTTCCTGATTATTGGGATCTGGGGCGGCAAGAACAGAATTTATGCGTCTTTCAAATTCTTCTTGTATACACTACTTGGGTCCGTTTTGATGCTGATCGCGATGATTACGATGTATTTCATTGCACAGACATCCGACATTCCCACATTGATGACGACAAATTTCGCATCAAGTTCGTTTGAGGTCTTGGGGATCCATGTCGTCGGCGGATTACAGACTCTGTTATTCTTGGCATTTTTTGCAAGTTTTGCTGTTAAAATGCCAATGTGGCCTGTGCATACTTGGCTGCCCGATGCGCACGTTCAGGCGCCAACGGCGGGGTCAGTGGTTCTGGCTGCGATCCTGTTGAAAATGGGGGGCTATGGTTTCTTACGCTTTAGCCTGCCGATGTTCCCTGTAGGCTCGGCCGTTATGGCGGATCTGGTGTTCTGGATGTCGGCGATTGCGATTGTCTACACATCGTTGGTCGCCTTGGTCCAAGAAGACATGAAAAAACTGATCGCCTATTCATCGGTTGCGCACATGGGCTATGTGACAATGGGTATCTTTGCGGCAAACCAGCAAGGTATCGACGGTGCAATTTTCCAAATGCTAAGCCACGGCTTTATTTCCGGTGCCTTGTTTTTGTGTGTGGGTGTGATTTACGATCGCATGCATACCCGTGACATCGATGCCTATGGCGGACTGGTCAATCGCATGCCAGCCTATGCGATGTTATTCATGTTCTTTACCATGGCAAACGTCGGGCTTCCTGGGACGTCTGGTTTTATTGGTGAATTTTTGACCCTGATGGGGATATTCCAAGTCAACACATGGGTCGCAGCATTTGCAACATCTGGCGTTATCTTGTCCGCGGCCTATGCGCTATGGTTGTATCGCCGTGTGGTCATGGGCGATTTGGTCAAGGAATCCTTGCGTTCGATCACAGATATGACAGGCCGCGAACGTGCGATATTTGCACCTTTGGTGGCGATGACGCTGATCCTTGGGATCTATCCTGCACTGGCCTTGGACATCATTGGACCATCTGTAGAAGCATTGGTCCAAAACTATAACACCGCCCTTGCGGCTGCTGACATCCTGCCAGCAGCTCAGGCTGCAGCACACTAACGGGAGACTGGGACAATGGTCCAAGCCGATTTGAATATTATTCTGCCGGAAATCGTTATTTCAGTTTACGCAATGGTTGCCTTGTTGGTGGCAGTGTATACCCGCCAAGATAAGTTGGCCCCAATCTTGACGTGGGTCACCGCGGGCCTGTTTTTGGTGGTTGTCCTTTGGGTGTCCGGAATAACAGGAAACACTACTGCTTTTGACGGAATGTTTGTAAACGATGGTTTTGCACGTTTTGCCAAGGTTACAATTTTGCTATCCGCCGCCGCTGTTTTGATCATGTCACAAGAATACATGACGCGCCGCGGATTGTTGAAATTCGAATATCCCATTTTGATTGCATTGGCTGCTGTCGGCATGATGATGATGGTGTCTGCGGGCAACTTGATGTCATTGTACATGGGATTGGAACTGCAGTCTTTGGCACTATACGTGGTCGCGTCGTTCCGTCGTGACAGCGTCAAGTCGACTGAAGCAGGGATGAAGTATTTTGTCCTTGGTGCGCTGTCATCTGGTTTGCTGTTATATGGTGCGTCATTGGTTTACGGGTTCTCTGGGACCACAGATTTTGCAGGCATCGCAGCCGCCGCGCATGATGGCGGATCGATTGGAATGTTGATCGGTTTGGTTTTGGTCGTTTCAGGCCTGGCATTCAAAGTGTCGGCCGTGCCGTTCCACATGTGGACACCTGACGTCTACGAAGGATCGCCCACACCTGTCACAGCATTCTTTGCGACTGCACCGAAAGTGGCGGCAATGGCATTGTTTGCCCGTGTCGTGCACGACGCATTCGGCAGTGTCACAGCACAGTGGCAACAGGTTGTGATTTTGTTATCGGTCTTGTCCATGTTCCTGGGCGCCTTTGCCGCGATCGGACAAACGGATATCAAACGATTGATGGCGTATTCGTCCATCGCCCATATGGGGTATGCGTTGATGGGATTGGCATCTGGCACAATGTTTGGTGTCCAAGCAATGCTGTTGTATATGGCGATCTATGTGACAATGAACATTGGTACCTTTGCCTTTATCCTAAGTATGGAAAAGGATGGGCAGCCCGTGACCTCAATTTCGGCGTTTAATATGCTTTCACGCACGGCACCTGCCAAAGCGATTGCAATGCTGGTTTTGCTTGTCAGCCTAGCGGGTTTGCCACCGGCCGTTGGTTTCTTTGGTAAGTTGAAAGTTTTGCAAGCTGCATTAGATGCTGACCTAGCCTGGCTTGCAATTGCGGGTGTGATCGCCTCGGTGATTGGCGCGTATTACTATCTGCGTATTGTGTTTTTGATGTTTTTTGGTCAGTCCCAAGAGGATGCATTGGATCATCGCAGCACGCCAGTTTTGACAGCCATGCTAATGACTTCGGCCATTATAATGATTGCTGGTATTGCCCTAAAACTGTTTGGTGTTGATAGTGCCGCGATGGCGGCGGCAGCAACACTTGTCCAATAAGTTTCCACAGGGCTACGATCGGCTGGTGCTGCCCCAAGTGGACAGCACCAACGCCGAAGCGGGACGCATCGTAGGGACAATCACACGACCCACATGGATCCTAGGCCTGCGCCAAACACAGGGGCGGGGCCGTCGTGGACGCCTATGGTCAGACCCGCATGGGAATTTTGCGGCAACTTTGGTTTTGATACCGGACCAGCCGGCGCATCAATTGGCTTTACGGTCGTTTGTTGCCTCTTTGGCTTTGTATGATGCACTGACGGTCCTAACGCGTCGGTCCGATGTGTTTACGTTGAAATGGCCAAATGATGTTTTGCTAAACGGTTCGAAATTGGCTGGAATTTTGCTGGAAACCTTGCCCCGGACTGGGCAATCCCCAGGGTTAGCAATTGGTATCGGGGTGAATTTGTTAAACACACCCGCGACGGACCGGTTGGAACCACAGGCTTTGCGGCCAGTTTCTGTTCTGTCTGAATTGGGCATGTCCCTTTTGCCACAAGATTTTCTTGATGCTTTGGCAACAAGCTATGCGCATTTTGAAACCCAATTTGCGACATTGGGATTTTCTGCGATACGCGATGCCTGGTTGGCGCGTGCGGCGCGTTTGGGTGAACAAATCACGGCAAAAACTGTAAAGCAGACAATCACCGGTCGCTTTGATACCATTGATTTGGACGGGCAATTGGTTTTACACAATGCACAAGGCCGGCATGCGATTGCAGCCGCGGATGTATTTTTTAAGGACGACACTGATGCTGTTGGCAATTGATTGTGGGAATACAAACACAGTTTTTTCGATCTGGGACGGACAGGAATTTATTGCGACCTGGCGTACGGCGACGGAACACCAACGCACGGCGGATCAATATTTTGTTTGGCTCAGTACGCTGATGTCTTTGAATAAAATTCAGGCCGATATTACCGATGTTGTGATTTCATCTACGGTACCACGGGTTGTTTTCAATCTGCGGGTATTGGCGGATCGTTACTTTAACACGCGCCCTTTGGTGGTTGGAAAACCTGACTGTTTGCTGCCCTGCGATGTGCGTGTGGATCAGGGTACATCCGTTGGCCCCGATCGATTGGTCAATACTGTGTCAGGCTATGATTTATATGGCGGAGACCTGATATTGGTTGATTTTGGCACGGCTACCACATTTGATGTGGTCGATCATGATGGTGCCTATATCGGAGGGGTGATTGCCCCAGGTGTCAACCTGTCACTGTCCGCTCTGCATCAGGCGGCTGCCGCATTACCCCACGTTGATATCGCCAAGCCGCAGTCTGTCATTGGTACGAATACCGTGGCTTGTATGCAATCAGGCGTGTTTTGGGGCTATATCGGCTTGATAAAAGAGATATGCACCCGTATCAAGGCAGAACACGATAGGCCGATGCGCGTGATTGCAACTGGGGGATTGGCCCCATTGTTTGACGCGGCTGATAACGTATTCGACGCCTATCAGGATGACCTGACCATGCATGGATTGCGTTTGATCCATGATTATAACAAATTGAACGGATAAAGAATGACCGCTGATCGACTAATTTATTTGCCTCTTGGTGGTGCCGGTGAAATTGGGATGAATGCCTATGTTTACGGCTATGGACCTGCAGGCAAGGAACGTCTGATCGTGGTTGATTTGGGTGTGACATTTCCAGACATGGACACCACGCCTGGTGTTGATCTGATCCTGCCCGATATTTCATGGCTGAAAGAACGCCGCAATCAGATTGAGGCGATATTCATCACCCACGCCCACGAAGACCACATTGGTGCCATTGGCCATCTATGGGGCACACTGGGTGCGCCGATCTATGGGCGTGCATTCACAGCCCATCTGGGGCGCCATAAACTTGCGGACGCTGGGCATTCTGAACAGGCCTTTAAAACCGTCTCAGCATGGCCCGCTGTAACGAAAGCGGGGCCATTTTCTGTTGGGTTCTTGCCAATGTCGCATTCCATTCCAGAAAGCAGCGCATTGGTGATCGATACGCCAAAGGGGCGGTTGATACATACAGGTGATTTCAAACTTGATCCGTCACCTATCGTTGGCGAACCGTTTGACCCTGATCTATGGGCCTCGGTCGCGCAGGGCGGTGTGAAAGCCTTGATTTGCGATAGCACGAATATCTTTACTCCGCATGCGGGACGTTCAGAATCGGTTCTGGGCCCTGATATCGAGGCGTTGGTTGCCAGCGCGCCTGCAATGGTTGTGGCAACGACATTTGCGTCAAACGTCGCGCGCGTCAAAACACTGGCGGATGCCGGTGCGCGGGCAGGGCGGTCAATCTGTTTGATGGGGCGCGCAATGCGTCGCATGATCGAGGCATCAATCGCGACGGGTGTTTTATCTGATTTCCCAAATGTTGTCAGCCCAGAGGATGCAGTCAATATTCCACGCGAAAACCTGATGCTGTTGGTCACGGGCAGCCAAGGCGAACGCCGTGCCGCAACCGCGCAGCTGGCAAATGGTAAATTCATGGGCATGACGTTGAAAGAAAATGATTTATTTCTGTTTTCGTCAAAAACGATCCCAGGCAATGAACGTGGTGTCATTCGCATCATGAACCAGCTGTCTGAAAAGGGCGTCGATATTGTTGATGACAGCAATGGCCGTTATCACGTATCGGGCCATGCAAACCGTCCGGATTTGCAACAGATGCATGCTTTGGTCAAACCAGATTTGATTATCCCGATGCATGGGGAACATCGCCATTTGCGTGAACATGCCAAACTGGCAAACGAAGCGGGCATCGCATCCGTTGTCTGCGTCAACGGAATGATGATTGAAATTTTAGATGGCGCGACCAAGGTTGCTGAATATGTCGACACTGGCCGCCGATATCTGGACGGATCTACGCAATATGGCGCATTCGACGGTATTGTTCGTGATCGTATTCGTATGGCATTAAACGGGCATGTGACCGTATCCATCATTCTGGACGAAGATGATGAACTGTTGGGTGAACCATGGTGTGATACGATGGGATTGCCGGAAACAGGACGGTCAAATGCATCGCTGACCGATGCACTGGAAGAGGATCTGAGCCAGGCAATCGGTCGTGCAGGGTCGGCGACGATCACAGATGACGACAAGCTAGAGGACCGCTTGAAACGCCAAGTGCGTCAAACCTGTCAGACTGAAATCGGGAAAAAACCAGAAGTTACCGTCATTATCAGCCGACTGATGTAAGGCATCAATCGGTTAGACGCGGTTTGTTTCAAGGAACTGTCGAAATGCGCTAAGGTCATGGGCAAAGTTGTTTAGGCGGCTTTCGTCCCAGTGCTGAAAGCATGTCAGGACATCGGGCATCAATTCGGCCTGTAGGCGACCGATGAAACCCGCCCCCTGTGGTGTTATAAAAACACGCTTTGACTGATTATCTGTTTCGACGCCTTGAATTTGGACATAGCCCACACCCGTGAATTTTTTGACACTTTTAGTGACTGCAGGTTGTAAAACTTCTACGGCGTCTGCAATTTGACTAATCGACGCCCCTTTGGTCCCGCATGATAAAATATGGTTCAAAATGACATATTGTGGATAGGTTACATCATGTCCACGCAGCAATTGGGCCAGTCTGTTATTGTAAATTTGGGTCATTAACCCCAATTCCGCAGCCAGCTTTAGCGCAGTATCCATCTGTAACTTAGCGGTATTTTGCATAAACCATGTTCCTTTGCACCTGTCATGGTGCAAAGCTATGCAAAAACGGTGCCTATTGTGTTAACCGGCGCGCCGTTCGTCGAAACTAAGTGCAATAAAGCTTGGCAGATGATCCCCCATCCCGATGACCTTATTATCACCATGATTGGGTTTTCGATCGCGCGCCGCCGATGAATTTCGCACACGCGGTGAACGCTCTTTGGATGCATCCTGCGTCATGTCAGACTTTGCAACGGGCTTGGGTTGTTTTTGCTGTTGCTGTTCAGCTTGCTTTTGCGGTTCTGGTTCGCTTTTGTTCGGGTTCTCGACGCGAGGGATTTCTTTGTTAATCAATGCCTCAACTGCGGCCAATGCCTTTTCGTCGCGCTTTGAGCAAATCATAAATGCCTTGCCTGAACGGCCAGCGCGACCTGTGCGGCCGATCCGATGCACATAGTCCTCGGCATGGCCGGGTACGTCAAAGTTAAACACATGGCTAACCGATGGCACATCTAGCCCACGGGCGGCCACGTCTGAGGCCACCAGAAAACGCAGGTTGCCTTCGCGAAAATCATCCAGTGTCTTGGTTCGCAACGATTGATCCAAGTCGCCATGAATTGGCGCGGCTTGATAGCCGTATTTGTTCAGCGACTTTGCGCAGATGTCGACATCTGTTTTACGATTGCAGAAAATGATCGCATTGGTGCAGGCATCCCCTTCCATGTCGATCAAGGCACGCAGCGTTTTGCGTTTTTCGCTGGCTTCGCGATCTCTTCGTGATGCTTGCAGCATGACAACGCCTTGGGCGATATTTTCTGATGCTGTGGCTTGGCGCGCGACTTCGACACGTGTTGGTGCGGATAGGAATGTATTCGTAATCCGTTCAATTTCAGGTGCCATCGTTGCCGAGAAAAACAGCGTTTGACGCGTGAATGGCGTCAGGCCAAAAATACGTTCAATATCAGGGATAAAGCCCATATCCAGCATACGGTCGGCTTCGTCGACGACCATAATTTGAACGCCGGTCAACAGCAATTTGCCACGCTCAAAATGGTCGAGCAAACGTCCAGGGGTCGCGATCAGAACATCGACACCTTTGTCGATTAACATGTCTTGCTCTTTAAAGCTGACACCACCGATCAGCAACGCTTTGGTCAGCTTAAGATGCTTGGCGTAGGTGTCGAAATTTTCTGCAACTTGCGCCGCCAATTCGCGCGTGGGGCACAGCACCAACGACCGCGGCATCCGTGCGCGCGCACGTCCACGGGCCAACATATGGATCATTGGCAGTGTAAAGCTGGCGGTTTTGCCGGTGCCGGTCTGTGCGATGCCCAAAACATCTTTACCCTCAATCGCGGCTGGTATTGCCCCAGCTTGGATCGGGGTGGGGGTTTCGTATCCCGCTTCTTCGATCGCTTTTAGTATTTTCGGGTTCAGATTTAGGTCTGTGAACTTTGTCATTTTTATCCGTTACAACCGGACTGGTGACGCCCGAGAATTACCTATGGTCAGGCCATGCCTGTTGTGTGGTGTGCATATAGAAAAATACGCACGAGGTCAACCAATGCCTTATGCGCGTATTGCTTTGTGCCTTTGCCTGATGGCCTGCGCGGATTAGACCATCATTTCTTTGGTCGCTGACAGCGTGATATCAGAATAGTCCCGTTCGACACGGTCGATATCCCACTGCAAACGTGTCAGGAAAACCATGTCACCGTCATTGTCGGTTGCGATATGTTGTTTGTTCGCGGCTGCGAATTTTTCACAGGCCACTTTGTCGCCATTGATCCATCGTGCAGACGTAAATTGCGATGGTTCAAACCGAACGGGCAACCCATATTCCAATTCAATGCGGCTGGCTAAAACTTCGAACTGCAACGCACCGACAACGCCAACGATAAAGCCTGATCCAAAGGTGGGTTTGAACACTTTGGCGGCGCCCTCTTCGGCGAACTGCATCAGGGCCTTTTCCAGATGCTTTGCCTTCATTGGGTCGCCCGCGCGGCACGTTTGCAGCAATTCGGGCGCGAATGATGGAATACCGGTTGCGCGCAGTGCTTCGCCTTCGGTCAGGGTATCGCCAATGCGCAACTGTCCGTGGTTGGGGATGCCGATGATGTCGCCGGCCCATGCCTCTTCGGCCAATTCCCGATCCGAAGCTAGGAACAGAACCGGATTTGAAATTGCCATAGGTTTTTTTGACCGAACATGTGTCAATTTCATTCCGCGTTTGAAATGCCCAGATGCCAACCGGACAAAGGCCACGCGGTCACGGTGTTTTGGATCCATGTTTGCCTGCACTTTGAACACAAAGCCCGTGACTTTGGTTTCATCAGGGCCGATCTGGCGCGGGGTGGCAGATTGTGGTTGCGGCACGGGGCCATAGGTGCCGATGCCATGCATCAATTCCTTAACGCCAAAGGAATTGATCGCAGAGCCGAACCAAATGGGTGTCATATGCCCCTCAAGGACCGATTGTGGGTCTAGTTTTGGCAGCAATTCGCGGGCCATTTCAATTTCTTCGCGCAGTTTTTCGAGCAAATGCGCGGGCACATGTTCGGACAATGTCGGATCGTCCAGCCCGTTGATTTCGATGCTGTCTGCCACACGATTTCGGTCGGCGCGGTCAATCAATTCCAAACGATCCCGCAGCATGTCGTAACAGCCGATAAAATCGGCACCCACCCCAATGGGCCAACTGGCTGGGGTGACATCAATCGCTAGGTTTTCTTGGATTTCATCAATAATTTCGAATGTATCGCGGCTTTCGCGGTCCATTTTGTTACAAAACGTCAAAATGGGCAAATCGCGCAGGCGGCATACCTCAAACAATTTGCGCGTCTGGCTTTCGACGCCTTTGGCACCATCAATCACCATGACGGCGGCATCCACAGCAGTCAGGGTGCGATAGGTGTCTTCGGAAAAATCGCTGTGACCGGGGGTATCGACCAGATTAAACCGATAATCCAGAAAATCGAATGACATGGCGGAGGCGCTGACAGAAATGCCGCGGTCTTTCTCCATCTGCATGAAATCGGACCGTGTGCGGCGCGCTTCGCCTTTGGCGCGGACTTGGCCTGCCATTTGGATGGCCCCACCGAACAACAGAAATTTCTCGGTCAGCGTGGTTTTGCCGGCGTCAGGGTGCGAAATAATCGCAAATGTCCGGCGGCGTGCGATTTCTGCGGGCAATTCGGGATGATTTGATGTCTGTGTCATAGGGTTGCTATATCCAATGTAATATGGCTTGGCAATCACAGAAAACCCAGTTTCATCGTCCCAAATCTGCGCGCAGCCTGGGTGATTTCCAGTGGTTTATTGTCCGTTATATTGTGGATTTGTGAACTTTGGTTTTGAAACTGGTTTCGGTCGGTTTAGATACATTTCATGTTGCGGTCCAAGGCAACACAGTGTCCAAATTCGAATTTGAATTCGTATTGGCGCTGTTGTCTACGACCTGTATAACGATCGGCATGTGAATAAATGGCCAGTTTCGAATTGGTATATATCGATTTGTTTCTGGCATGTAATGACCGGCTAGGCAAGAACCGGCAAAGTGAGAAAAGGCAAACATTATGGATTTGGGAATTAAAGGCAAACGTGCATTGGTCTGCGCATCATCACAAGGTTTGGGCAAAGGGTGTGCGATCGCCTTGGCAGAAGCTGGGGTCGATTTGGTCCTGAATGGTCGTCGCGCAGACATTTTGGAACAAACGGCGGATGAAATTCGATCAAAGTTTCAGGTATCCGTCACTGCAATTGCAGCAGATATCACAACATCTGACGGACGCGATGCCGTGCTAGAGGCGGCGGGTCAGATTGATATTTTGGTCACGAACGCCGGCGGCCCACCCCCCGGTGTTTGGAGCGATTGGGACCGCGATGATTTTATCAAAGCGCTGGACGCGAATATGCTGACACCCATTGATTTGATGAAACGCTGTTTGCCGGCGATGATTGAACAGGGATGGGGTCGGGTGGTCAATATCACATCCGGATCGGTCAAGGCGCCCATCGCGCAACTGGGGCTGTCAAATTCGGCACGCGCCGGTTTGACTGGCTATGTGGCCGGAACCGCACGTCAGGTTGCCCCCCATGGCGTGGTGATCAATAACCTGTTGCCAGGCATCCATGATACAAACCGTGCGCTGTCGCTGGATACAGGGGTGGCCCAAGCCCAAGATATTTCAATCGAACAGGCCAAAGAAAACCGCTGCGCAACAATCCCCGTGCGCCGATACGGTACGATCCAAGAATTTGGATCCACTTGTGCGTTTTTGTGTTCACAACATGCGGGTTTTATGATTGGGCAAAACATTTTGCTCGATGGCGGGGCGATGAACAGCACGCTTTGATTGCAAAACCATCACCATTTTGTCATAGCGCCATTTCGCGATGGCGCTATTATCGTTCGTGGGCTAGCGGTTTTGCCAGTGACATAAGGGGATAGACATGATTGCAATCTATGTTTTGGTGGGCACGGCCATTGCCTTGGCGTTGTCGGCCTACTCGGTGCGTCAGGCGGTAACGGTTGACGGGTTTTTCGCGGGCCGCGATGGTCAGGGGCATGCGCCGGACCTGTGGACGCTGATCCTAAGCCAAGTGACAACATGGATTTTTGCGCGATCCCTGCTGAATTCGGCGATACTAGGATATTACTATGGGATTGCGGGCACCTTGGCCTATGCCGCCTATTATCTGTCGTTTTTAACTGGTGGGTTTTTTGTGGGCCGTTTGCGCCGCGATGGGTATCATTCGATCCAGGACTGGTTGAACACGCGCTTTGGCGTTACGGGAACGCATGCCTATAATACTGTCGTGGCTCTGCGGCTGCTGTCCGAAGTGTTCGCAAATCTCTTGGTGATTGGTCTGATTTTTCAGGTGGTTTTTCCTGAATTTGGGGCCGCCTCGATTGTGTCAGTGATTGTTTTGTCCGCCTTTACCCTGATTTATTCCGCATGGGGGGGATTGCGTGCATCGCTGCGAACGGATGTTTTGCAAATGCTCTTGTTCCTGGGGATCTTTGGGGCGGCCTTTGGCTATCTGATCCTGTCGCCCAATTTCAGCATGGGGGCCGTTTTGACCGCCGGTGGGACCGCAGGGGGATATAACGGGTGGATCCTGTTGCTGGTCGCGTTCCTGCAGGTGCCATCCTATCCGTTGCATGATCCTGTTATGATGGATCGTGGGTTTTTGGCGGATGAACAGACCACGCAAAAATCATTTATCTGGGCCTTTGTGATTTCGGTTGCCTGCATCATTGGGTTTGGGTTTTTCGGGATCCATGCCGCGCTGATGCAGAAGGACATTGCAAATGATTTGTTGGGCACATGGGCCGTAATGTTTCCCGCGCCCATATTTGCCGCTCTGTTGGTATCATTATTGGTGTCAGGCGTGTCCACATTGGACAGTGCATTGGCATCCGCCGCGCGATTAATGGTCGAAGAATGGCGCATCGCTCCGCGTAACCTGATGGGCGGGCGATTGGTTATGGTGGCATTTTTGATCCTAGGGGCGGCGCTGACATTGTGGGGGAATGCCACGTTGTTTGATGCGGTCGCTGTGTCTGGCACCGCATCCATGTTTTTGACACCTATGATCGTCGTATCTGTTTTGATGAACCGACAGGTTGCTACCTGGGCATTCTTTGTATCCTTTGCAGCAGCAATCTTTGGCGGCGTGATATATTTCGCGCGCGCATCAACTTGGGCCAGTAGCCTGTTGTTTGATGGGCACAAATATGAACAATTGCTTGTGATCTGCTTGGGCGTTTTGATCTGCGGCACTGTGGCTTGTGTTTTTGGATCAACGCGGGTTGCGTCACCGGATCGGGGCTGATACCAGTTATTTCATAAACCTGATAACTTTTATCGGACATAGGATGACGGATCATTCCACCGCGACACCGCCACGGTTGCAGATCAAAAATTTGACACGTGTGATCAACGGCGTTGAAATTGTAAACAACCTGTCTTTGGCTATTCAGCCGGGTCAGGTGACATGCCTGTTGGGGCCATCGGGCTGCGGTAAATCAACCACGTTACGCATGATTGCGGGCGTGGATATGCAAGACAGCGGCGAAATTTGGGTCGATGGACAGCTGATCTGTGACACCGTATTTCGCGTGCCGCCCGAACGTCGTAGTATAGGGTTGATGTTCCAAGATTTCGCGCTGTTTCCGCATTTGTCTGTTGCAGAAAACGTGGCCTTTGGCCTAAAGGGGACGCGCGATCAAAAGCGCACCCGTGTCGAGGCGCTGTTGGACAAGGTGGGCCTGCGCCGTCTGATTGACCAATATCCCCATTCGCTGTCTGGTGGCGAACAACAACGCGTGGCTTTGGCCCGTGCCTTGGCCCCCAGTCCGCGGATTATGCTGATGGATGAACCCTTTTCAGGATTGGACAACCGTCTGCGCGATGGGATTCGCGATGAAACATTGGCGATCCTTAAGGCTGAGGATGCCGCCGTTTTGCTGGTGACCCACGAACCAGAAGAGGCCATGCGCATGGCCGATGAAATTGCGCTGATGCGGGCAGGGCGGATTGTGCAGCAAGGGGCCCCCTATAACATCTATAATGCGCCGGTGGATCGGGCGGCCGTTGCGTTTTTTTCCGATGTGAATGTAATTCAATCGCAGGTGCGCGGCGCCTTGGCGCAAACCCCCTTTGGGCAGTTTTTTGCACCTGGGTATCAGGATGGCACAGTAGTGGATATCGTGTTTCGTCCCCAACACATTCGCATCGATTTTGACCGCGCGGGCCGTGGACCCAACCCCACGAAATCCCAAGGTGTTGCAGCGCGTGGTGTTGTGGAACGTGCGCGGTTCATGGGCAGTGAAAGCTTGGTTGAATTTTGTATGGACTATGACGGATCCGTGATCAAGGCCACCGTCCCGAACGTGTTTTTGCCCAAGTCAGGCCAGCCGCTATGGCTGACGATACCACGCGACCGGTGTTTCGTGTTTCCCTCAGCCTAAATTTCTTGGAGGCCAATTTCAGAAATGCAATTTTCATCGGTCATGTTGAATGGCACATATTCAATCGAAATTTTGGCTGGCGGGTTTACCACCCAAGATGCTGGAAAAATCAAAGGTTGGCGGCGGTTGACGCAGATACGGCATTTAATCAGTTCACCACTGTGATCATAACCCATCAGTCTGATGAAAAATGTACCCGCATGTGTGCCTGAGCCGATTTTGGGATATTTCATTTTGACCCAAATTCGATCAATGCCAGTCGGCCCAGATATCATAAATTCCGCGTGTTTGGGAAACGTACAACCGTGTTCCGTTGATCGGCCCTGATACGCGATGGAATTCAGATAAAATCCGGCTTTCGCATTAATATTGTTGCGATCAGGAGTGCTTATCAGGGCA
>CBFHVU010000043.1:0-15314 GCA_965659465.1 uncultured Paracoccaceae bacterium
TGGGCGTCCTTTACCGCGGCCTCGAACGGGCGCAGGTACACTTCGCGTAGGGTGCGTTCGTCGATTTGAGAATCGATGGTGGTGCGTTCGATTTCAGATTCGTTGCCTGCAAAATGTTTGATCGTGGGGGCGATCCCTTGGCTTTGCAGGCCTTGGACATAGGCAGTGGTCAGGGCGGCGGCCAATTCGGGGTCTTCGGAAAAACATTCGAAATTGCGGCCATTGGTTACACTGCGGTGAATATTCACGGTGGGGGCCAGACAGACCTGTGCGCCCTTGGATTTGGTTTCTTGGCCAATGGCTTGGGCCATGTCATAAATTAAGTCTGTGTTCCATGTGGCCCCCATGGCAATGCCCACGGGGAAACAGGCGGATGATACACGCTCGGCGCCATCTTGGAAAAACGATCCTGACCCCCGTGCGCCATTAGGCCCATCTGTGACACGCAGTTTCCCGATGCCGTGGTCTGGCAATGCTGCGATGGACCAGAAATCTTCGCCCGATAACAGGGCGGCCATGTCCGCTAGGCTGAGTTGGTCTAGGATGTCATTGATGCGGGTTTCTAGGGATGATGTCATAATATCTGGGCCTGTGTCACAAAGAAAAAGGGGCCAGTTCACAGAGCGGCCCCCAAAGGTTTAGATGTCTAGATCCACGCAGCTACCACAATAAAGGGGGTAGACCGGCGATTGCATCAGAACAAATGTGCCTGCGCCGCATCAAAGCTAAATGACACAGTATCGCCCGCCTGCATGTCAGGCGATTCAGGGGATGCAAACCGGAATTTGGTGCCGTTGGATGACATTAATTCAACCACCGTTTCCGTACCCAAACGTTCGACCAGCGTGATTTCACCCTTAAGCATGCCATTTGGATCCAAACGCAAATGTTGGGGACGAATGCCCAATTTTGCTGCAGATACTGCTGGTTTGTTCTTGGATACCAAACGTACGCCTGAAATGGTCAGGCCTTCGCCAGTGAAACCAGCTGTGCCGGCATCGCTGGCAACATCGCTTAATGTTCCGTCAAAGAAATTCATTTTGGGCGAGCCTAGGAAGCTGGCCACAAATTCATTGTCAGGTTCGTTGAACAACTCCATGGGTGCGCCGACCTGCATGACTTCGCCGTCTTTCAACACGACGATTTTGTCGGCCAATGTCATCGCCTCGACTTGGTCGTGGGTCACATAGATTGTTGTGGCGCCCAGTTGTTTGTGCAGCTTGGCAATTTCCACGCGCGTATCATGGCGCAGGGCAGCGTCCAAGTTTGACAGGGGTTCATCGAACAAGAAAACCTCGGGGTTACGCACAATCGCACGACCAATGGCCACACGTTGACGCTGTCCACCGGACAGGGCCGCAGGACGGCGATCTAGCAGATGTTCCATTTGCAAAATACGCGCAGCGTTTTCGACGCGCTCTTTGATTTCTGCCTTGGACAGTTTTTGCAGGCTAAGGGAAAAGGCCATGTTGTGGAACACGGACATATGCGGATATAGGGCGTAGGATTGGAACACCATTGCAATACCGCGTTCAGACGGGGGCAGGTCCATAACGGGACGATCGGCGATAACAATTTCGCCAGATGTCAATGTTTCAAGGCCCGCAATCAAGCGTAGTAATGTGGATTTGCCGCAGCCTGAGGGGCCAACAAATACAACGAATTCGCCCTTGTTGATTTCAAGGTTGACGTTGCGGATCACGTCCACTTGGGCAAAGGATTTGTTTACGTTATTCAGCTCAACTTGCGCCATTTAAACCTCCTCAAAGGTTGCTGTCAGTGTGTCAAAGTCAAAGCAACAGCGCAGTGTCTGTTGATCGCTTGTTCTGTCGAAAATAATTTGGCGTGGACCGCCAGTGATATCGGAAATTACATTGGCCGACATGAATGCTGGTTGTTGTTTGCGCCATGCGAGGAATTCGGCGAATTGGTTGTAAACCGATCCTTTGCGCGCGGCCTCGTCCAGTCCAGCGCTGTCCAGATGCTGTTCAGCGACAGGCAGCCAGGTTTGATTGGCTGACGAAAACCCGCCGTTTGGTTCGGATTTGCGCCAAACCATCGGCGTGCGACATGTATCGCGCCCCAAGAACACGGGCGCAAATTCGATCCCCCAGGGATCTTGCATTTTGTCGACTGGGATATCTTGGACATCGGATAGGGCCAATTCTTCGCCCATGTAAACGCAGGTCGATCCTATCAGACAGGTTTCGAGTTTCAGCAACAGCAATTGCATCGCAGGGCGCTGTGCGTCGCTCAGACCTAGGTTTTTCAGCTGGCGTGTGCCCACACGGGGTACGTCGTGGTTGGAAAACGCAAATGACAAGCGACCCGTTCCATTAAACGCCGCGACCGCGCTGGTGATTGCCTGTTTCAGGCCGTCAACCGACAAACCATCCCACGCCAACAGGTTAAAGTTATATGTGGCATGCAAACGGCCAGTGTCAGTAAAGGTTTGGCTGGCTTTAATCGGGTCATCGCCGTGCAGTTCACCCATCAAATACCGATCGCCCTCATAGCCGTCGGCGCAAGCGCGATAGGCTTCGCTGAATTGCTGGACGCTGGGTTGGTTTAATTGCGCGCTGTCGTGCAACTGACGGAAAAATGGCTGTTGTTGTTGCGGCAATTCCCCCAAAACGAAATCAGGATTCGCCAGATTGTTTTGATAGGGCGCGCTGTCTGCGTTGATCGTATGCACCGCATCCAATCGGAACCCATCCACCCCACGATCAAACCAGAATTTCGCAATATCAACAAAAGCCTGACGCACATCAGGATTGGCATGATTTAGGTTCGGCTGTTCGGGCAGGAAATTGTGCAAATAATATTGCTGCCTGCGTGGTTCAAACGTCCAAGCACGCCCGCCAAAGAACGACAACCAGTTTGTGGGTGCCGACCCATCAGGCAGAGGATCGACCCAGTGGAACCAATCCGCTTTGGGGTTGTCGCGGGACTGACGGCTTTCTTGGAACCATTCGTGCTGGTCTGAACAATGCGCCGGAACGATGTCGATCATCAATTTCATGCCCAGATCATGAACCTTGGCAATCATTTGATCGAAATCGTCCAGCGTCCCATATTCAGGGTTGATGTCGCAATAGTCCGAGACATCATAGCCGAAATCCTTTTGCGGGGATCTGAAAAATGGGCTGATCCAAATGGCATCCACACCCAGTCCGGCGATATAATCCAAGCGGGAAATAATCCCTTGTAGGTCACCAATGCCGTCGCCGTTGGAATCTTGGTAAGAGCGCGGATAGATTTGATAAATAACAGCGGTTTCCCACCATTTCAGGTCAGACATATCAGCCCCCTTTGACCGAGCCGGCCAACAGGCCACGAATGAAATAACGCTGCATCGACAAGAATACGATCACAGGGACCACCATTGAAATCACGGCAGATGCGTTCAACAGGTGTAATTGGTCTTTGAACGTGCCCAGCTGTTTTTGCAAACGGATTGGGAACACCAGATCCTCGGCATTGTTTGGTCCGATATAGAGGGCAACGATCAAGTCGTTCCAAACCCATAGGAATTGGAAAATACTGAACGATGCCAGGGCAGGGACAGATAGTGGCACGATAATCTTGGTGAAGATTTGCAAATGGTTTGCCCCATCGATGCGCGCACTTTGCAACAATTCCTTGGGCAGGCCCACGATGTAGTTGCGCAGCAGATAAATCGCCAGCGGCAGGCCAAAGGCGGTATGCGTGATCCACAGACCAGCAAAGGATTTCGACGCAACCTGACAGGTGTCTGTGACTTCGCAATCGGTCAGCCAAGAATTCAACTGTGTGGCCCAAGACGCAATCCCGCTAAAGCCCTGTAGAACGGGCAAAAACGCCAATTGCGTGGGAACCACCATCAATGATACCACAATCACAAACAGCCAATCACGCCCCGGAAATGACATCCAAGCAAAGGCATAGGCCGCAAATGCTGCAATCGTGATTGGAATAATCGTGGCTGGAATGGTCACAATGAACGATGAAATCAACGCGTTTGGAACATTTTTATCCTCAAACAGAACTTCGATATAGGCATCCGGGCCGAATGTCGGGTCCTGCATAATGAACGCATCTAGGTTTTTGGCCTTGGGCGACGTCGCCTCTGGGAAGGTCCATTCAAAATCACCGTTGGACTGGAACACAAACGAACCGTCGCGCACCTCCATCGGTTCGCCGGGTTTAACCAGCTTACGGATCAGGATTGTTTTTTCCGCATTTTCTGGGTCAGGCACACGACCTTTGAACAGGATTGATGTGACCTCGCCCGAGATTTCGTAATTGGATTCTTCGGGGTTCAGGCGATCAAAAATATTGCCTGAAAAGACAACATTGTTTTGATATTCATCACCGTCATGCGTGCTGAACCGATGGCCCAGTTCGGTCGGTGTGAATGCTGTCCAGAACCCTGATGTTTTAGATGCTGTTTCGGATCGAATTGATGTTGTTACAAGGGCCACAAAAGGCACGACCCATATAAAGACGATCAGCGCCAAAACAACATGGCGTAACGTGCGATTGATCATATGCTTGCCCCCTAATGTCCCATTTCTTTTTGTTCGCGGCGAATGCGCCACGCGTTGAAAATCATGTTTGGGATAACCGTCAACATCAGCATCACAGCAATCGCTGCAAACAGGTTGTCCACGTTATCACCGCCGATAGACCAGTTGTTGCGCGCATTTTCCATCATCGTGGCCAACAGCAATTTGTCATCGTCATTCGCCGAAAGAGCGTAGGGGATATCAAATACCTTAAGGACAAGGATCACCAAGGTTGTCCAAACCACCAACACCGTAGAATAAATCTGTGGCAGCTTGATGCGGAAAAACATTTGATAGGGGTTCGCACCGTCAATGGTGGCCGCTTCAATCGTGTCGCTGGGAACACCGCGCAGCGCGGCGGAAAAAATCACCATGGCAAAACCGGTCTGCACCCAAACCAAGATCCACATAAGGAAAAAGTTGCCCCAGAATTTCAAGTTGTACAACGGTTCGTTGTATTCCGCGCCATGACCCAGCAATGCCTTTAGCAAGCCGATTTGATAAGACGGTGTCAGGCCGTTTATGGTTTCTTGGGCTTGTATACCGCCACCGGCGAATATGTTACGCCAAATAACAGCTGCACCCACAAATGAAATGGCTAGGGGAACGAAAATAATTGTCTTGGCGACGATGCCCCATTTGACCGAATCCGCCAAAACCGCAATCAGTAGTCCAAGGCTGATACAGACCGTCGGCACCAAAACCAACCACATCAAAGAGTTACGCATTGCCAAGCGGAACTGCAAATACCCCAATGCATCAGGATCCCATAGGAATGCGTAGTTCCGCGTTGACCATTCGCCACTTGCCTCTTGGAACGACAGGCTAAGGGTTGAGAAGGCTGGAACCAACAAAAACAACAGCAATAATACGACAGCTGGACCGACAAAGATCCAAGGCTGGATCGCTTCGACAATCGTTGACTGACGTCCCAGTGATCCAGGCGCACGCACGCGCGCCAACCCCATGTTCAACCAGTTCGATATGCCAAAATACAAAAAGGATACGGCAACCGCGATGATCACAGAGCGGATGGCGAAACCAATTTTGGAAAATCGTTGAATTGTATCAAACTCTGACAGTTTCCAAGCGTACTGTTCACGAAGCGACAGGCCAAGACTCGCAAGGGCATCATCTAAGGGTGCTGTTGCGATATAAGCAGTGATAGCTATGACTGGCAACAAAATGGCGATTGTTAACAAAATTGCCAAACCGTTGCTTGCGATGACGGGCTTGATCGTGCGCATGGAAATTTTCCTATCCCGAGTCAAAACAAGTGAAGTGTTTATGTAGTAAGGAGCGTGAAATTCTTCACGCTCCTTCTGAGTTTTTTACCAAACGGGTCGATTATTTGATCGCGTCCCAAGCAGCCTGAATGTTATCGGCTGTTGTTTTTGCGTCTTGACCGTTTGCAAAGGCTGTCATTTCTGACCAGAACGCGCCGGCGCCAATCGCACCTGGCATCAGGTCAGATGCGTCAAAGCGGAATGTTGTCGCGTTTGACAAGATTTCACCTTGCTTACGCAGCGCTGGTGTTGCATATGCGTCCAGGTTTGCACCTTTGTGTGCTGTCAGGAATGTACCTTGTGACATCCATGCTTCGTGTGCTGATGCTTCTGTCATGAACTGGAAGAATGCACGTGTTGCAGGGCTGTCTTTTGTCATTGTCCACAATGTACCCGCACCCAAAACAGGGTTGCCTAGGTCTTCAGATGCAAATGGAGGGAAGTAGAAGAAATCTGCTTCGCCGTTTGCAACTTCTTCACCCTTTTTCGGGAAGAACGCAGGAATGAACGATGCCTGACGGTGCATCATGCAGCTTGCTGGTGATGAGAACAGACCCTTTGGCGCGTCGCCAAAGAATGTTGTCGCAACAGAAGACGCGCCACCCGCAACATAGTCGTCATTGCGTGAGAATTTGCCATACAGTTCCATTGCGTTCACAACTTCTGGGCTGTTGAACGGCAGGTCATTTGATACCCAGCGGTCATAGTTCTCAGGTGTTGTTGTGCGCAGCATGATGTCTTCCATCCAGTCTGTCGCGGTCCAGCCTGTTGCGTTGCC
Organism: uncultured Paracoccaceae bacterium; assembly: GCA_965659465.1. Taxonomy (GTDB): domain Bacteria; phylum Pseudomonadota; class Alphaproteobacteria; order Rhodobacterales; family Rhodobacteraceae; genus CAJXSD01. Next base: position 6,612 of record CBFHVU010000043.1, read on the forward strand.
GGATTCAACACCGATACACCACGGTGTGTTGCCGTCTGCGACCATTTGGTCGGACAGGGCGATCAACTCTTCCATGGTTGTCGGAATTTCATAGCCGTTGTCTTCGAACTGCTCTGGTGAATACCAAACCAGTGATTTCAAGTCCATTTTATACGCAAAGCCATAGAAATCTTTCTTGCCGTTTGCGTCTGCATATGTGCCCAGATCAACCCAAGATTGGCCCGCGCCATAGTTGTTGGCCATCCAGTTTGCCAGATCGTCGCCTAGGGGAACCAGATGACCTTCTTTCGCCATATCACCCGCCAAACCTGGCTGTGGGAAAATCGCGATGTTTGGCGCGTTGTTGGAACGCAGATCCGCAACGATCAACGCTGCAAAGTCACGTGAACCGGAATACTTAACAACGGCCCCAGTTGCTTTTTCAAAGCAAGAGATGGTGTTTGTCAGCATCTCTTCATCTTTGCCTTCCATCGAGCCTGCGATGGTGATCACTTCACCTTCGAAATTGCCCAGATCACCCAAAGCAGAGGGTGTGTTACAAACATCGCTGTGGCTGCCAGCATAGGCTGAGCCTGCCATCATGATGGTCGCTAGGGCAGCAGTGCCCAGAGATTTCACTTTAAAGGTCATTATTTCCTCCCCGAAATAAGATATGCGCCTAAACGCCATGACATTGATTAGATTCGAGTAACCCCGAACAATCCTTGAAACGCTACTATCCAATACGACAGTGGTCAACGTACTGAGTGCATAAAGTCAAAAAACTGGTAGCGCAAACAGTTTTTTCTAGCATGATAGTCATGTAGCTTAAAATCTAAATTATATCAGTATCTTAGGGCAAAAATTCTCCCTGTGAAAAGATCAGCGGGCGTCCTTGTCCTGTGGTCAGTCCGTATACTTTTCCGATAATAATTGTGTGGTCTCCACCATCATGCATAGCAAATGTCTCACATTCAAAACGTGATAGGCAATGATCGATCAATGGTACGCCGGACTCGCTGGTGCTCCAGTGTTCTGCTGCGTCAAAGGCCTGCGCATTTTTGGAAAAGGCCATACAAAGATTCGCTTGGTCTGCGTCCAAGACGTGTATGGCAAACCGTTTTGCCGTCGCAAAATAGTCATAGCGCCGCGACGTTTTCGAAATCGACCATAGCACCAAAGCAGGATCCAATGAGACGCTGTTAAAGCTATTGGCGGTCATCCCGACAGGGCCATCATCGGTGTTGCAGGTAACAATCGTCACACCGGTTGCAAACTGTGAAAGCGCAGAGCGCAATTCTTTGGGGTCGAGTGCGGGATCTGTATAAGCTGGCATCGGCTGTCCCATTACGCCACCTCGCGTCCCAATGCGGCGGTGTAGATTTCAAACCACGTTTGACGATCAATCGAAACATCCATTGCTTGTGACAATGTCTTGATGCGGTCCAAATTGTTGGTTCCCATCACAGGTAAAATCTTGGACGGATGGGCCAACAACCATGCAACAGCCACTGCTGCGATGTCTGCCTTATTGCGCTGTGCCACAGCGTTTAGGGTTTGCGCGATTGCCGAGTTTGGATCGGAAAACAGGCTGCCACCGCCCAGAGGCGACCATGCCATCATGGGTGTATTGTTCATTTGATGAAACGCAACGTCACCATTTGTAAATCCGTCATTTGCCGTCACGCTTAGTTCAATTTGATTGGTGACCAATGTGTTCTTCATCCCCGATTGCAGCAACTTCCAATCATAGGGGCGGAAATTTGAAACACCGACGCTGCGCACTTTGCCTGACGCGATTGCGTCATCCAATGCGGCGCCGGTTTCATTGTGATCCATCATCGGATCAGGACGGTGGATCAACAGCAAATCAATGTGGTCAATCCCCATCAATCGTAGCGAATGATCAATGGATGCGTTGATATGGGCGCGGCTGGTGTCATAATATTTCACACGCGCATCGCTGTAACGGCCAACAGGGGCCACGATATCGCATTTTGTGACAATTTCGATTTTGTTGCGCAGGTATGAACCCGCTAGGGCTGCGCCCAGGATTTCTTCCGCCTCATAGCCTCCATAAATATCAGCTTGGTCCATGGTGGTGATTCCCTGGTCCAAACAGGCCGCAATTTTATTGCGAACGTGGTCGACGCTGGTGTCAGCATCATCGCCCAAACGCCACATGCCGTAAACAATGCGTGAAAAATCTAGGTCAGAAGTAATCGAAATACGATCCATTAGCGGCGTTCTCCTACGCTTAGCGGTGTCATTGGGGGGTGTGACGGGACGCGGCCATAGACATCTGGCAGCGAACATGTTTTCATTTGCGGAAGCACTTTGGTGCCAAAGTGGCGGCATTCATCAATATGTGGGTATCCGGATAGAATGAATGCGCGTATGCCCATTTTCTGATAGGCTTCTAATTCGCTCAGAACTTGGTCGGTCGATCCGACGATCGCCGCACCGCATCCGGAACGTGCGCGACCGACACCGGTCCACAGATGAGGTTCGATGAACCCCTCCATATCTGCCAAATCGCGGTTTTTGGCCTGATGGGACACACCCAGTGACCCGCTGTCTAATGCGCGTTCGCGGATTGCGCTGCCTGCTTCATCGTCCAGCTTTGATACGATATGTTGGGCATATTCGCGGGCCTCTTGTTCGGTATCGCGCACAATCACATGGACGCGCAGACCGTAATCCAAGGTGCGCCCGTATCGATCGGCCACGGCGTGAACGGCCTTCATGCGTTCGGCCAGTTGATCCTTGGGTTCGGGCCACATCAAATAGACATCGCAATGCTGCCCACACAGTTCCAACGCATCCGGGGAATAGCCACCAAAATACAACAGTGGACCGCCTGATTGGTACGGGCGCACTGGATCCGTTGTCAGTCCTTGGAAGTTATACACCTGACCTTGATAATTGATTTCATCTTGGGTCCAGGCTTGCTTAAGGATCTCAACGACCTCGCGTGATCGCTGATAGCGAAAACTGCTGTCGGCCTTTTCTCCGGGAAAATCACTGCTGATGATGTTAACGGTCAATCGACCATTCAGCATGTGATCCAGCGTCGCAATTGTGCGTGCGAGCATTATGGGTTGCATTTCGCCACAGCGCACAGCGGCCAACATATTGATGTCGGATGTGATCGGTGCGCATCCGGCCACAAAACTTAGCGTATCTTGGCCAACCTGATAGGACGACGGGCATAGGATGTTGCGAAAACCTTGTGCTTCTGCCTCTTGGACAATGGCGCTGCAATGCGCCCAAGATGACCGCAATTTTCCGTCAGGGACGCCAAGAAATTCGTAATCATCCGAACACAGGGCTGAAAACCAAGATACCTCGGCTGCATCAAGATCGGGGGACGTTATTGGGACAATCGTCATTTTTGGTTCCTATTGGCTAATTTCTCTCTTGCTTAACACCTGAATTAATGTAAATCAATAGTGTATCAATTTTGCAAATCGGATCGAAAATGGAACATCAATCTTTGCCAAAATACGTGCAAATCAGCGAGCTGTTGATCCGTGATATTGCGGCAGGCAGGTTGATGGATGGCGAACGTCTGCCGCCCGAACGTGAAATGGCAAAATCACTAGGGACATCGGTTGGAACACTGCGCAAGGCATTGCAAGAATTACAGGGCCAAGGCGTGTTAGAGAGTGTTCATGGTTCTGGCAATTATGTGCGGGCACAAAATGACATTGCGTCTGTCTATTCGTTATTTCGGGTTGAGCTGATTGACGGTGGTGGATTGCCTACAGCGCAGGTCTTGTCGGTCGATACACTGCCCAAACCAACAGAGTGGAACAATTCACATTCTGGCGCCTTGGCGCACCGAATCAGACGGTTACGATGTCTAAATAATGTTCCTGCCGTCGTCGAAGAGATATGGCTGGATCAAGCCGTTTGTCCAAAGCTGACCATCGCAGATTTGTCGGATGCGCTGTATATGGTGTACCGTAAACGCCTCGGCCTATGGATTACCCATGCCGAGGATCAACTGACACTTAAACAATCGCCCAAATGGGCCCCGGACGATTTTGGTTGGCCTGCAGATGTTCCAACTCTTTGTGCTATTCGCACCAGTTGGGACCAAGAAAACAGGCCGATAGAATTTTCATACAATTGGATCAATACAAATGTGGCCCGCTATATATCGCGGATCAAGTAGGAGAGACTATGACACCCACAATCGGATACGGAATTATTGGCTGCGGAATGATGGGCCAAGAACATCTGCGCAACATTGCATTGTTGCCTCAGGCCCATGTTGCGGCCATTTTTGAACCTGATGCACAGATGCGCGCCGCTGCTGCTGGACTGGCCCCAAATGCCGACTGTGTTGAGACGATGCAGCAGGTTTTGGATCACCCAAGCGTTGATGTATTATTGATCGTCTCGCCCAATCATTTGCATCTGCCGCAGCTTGAACAGATCGCAAAGTCGCGTCATCGTCCGATTTTGGTGGAAAAGCCTCTGTTCACGGATGTTGATGACTTGGCGCGTGTGCGTGCGTTTGAACGCGACTATACCGCGCCGGTGTGGGTTGCGATGGAATACCGCTATATGCCACCGATTGCACATTTTCTGTCACAGATCGAAGAGGTGACAGGGGGCGTAAAAATGTTGTCGATTCGCGAACACCGGTTCCCATTTTTACCAAAGGTAGGCGACTGGAATCGTCACAATGCCAAGTCGGGTGGAACGTTTGTGGAAAAATGCTGCCATTTCTTTGATTTGATGCGGTTTACGCTTGGCTCAAACCCCGTCCGAATCATGTGTTCGGGGGGGCAGAACGTTAATCATTTGGACGAGGTCTATGATGGGGTTCCATCTGACATCTGGGACAACGGGTATGTCATCGTCGATTTTGAAAATGGTGCGCGTGCTTTGCTAGAACTTTGTATGTTCGCAGAAGGCTCGGCCTATCAAGAAGAACTGTCTGCGACTGGACCTGTTGGCAAAATTGAATCGTTTGTTCCAGGACCGACACGTTTTTGGCCGGCTGAAATGGGCGCAGCCCCTGTGCCCCATGTTGTTGTCAGTCCGCGCACGGGCAAGGGCCTTAGCAAAACGGAAATTCCAGTGGATCCAACATTGTTGGCCGCGGGGGATCACAATGGATCCACTTTCTATCAGCACCAAAGATTTTTGCAGATGGTTGCGGATGGTACATCGGCACCCGAAGTCAGCTTGGATGACGGGATTTGGGCCGTTCGCATGGGGCAGGCTGCACAAATGTCTGCTATGATGGGGCGTGCAGTGACCATTGATCATGATGGAAATTTAAGCGCCTAGCACCGAAAATTTAACGCAATTTTTATGGGGCTGGGGTCGGGGCAACCAAGGATTTGGGGCGTCGGCCCCGGCGCCTTATTTTTTATGATATCCTCTTTGAACGCATGGTCAATTGTGCGGGGTTTGCGCGGCCATGGCCTAGGGTCAACTAAAACCATTTCCGTGCGGCCTCACATCACATTTGGGTGTGTCTGCGTTGTAATTTGGGAAAAAATCATATAGTTTTCGCATTATATTTTATTTTTAATATGCTGAATTAAAAAAACAAAAAAAATAAATCCGCAATTTTGATCAAAAAATCCTACTTTTCCGATTTACTTGCAGCGCAAAGGGGTAGGCAGGCATTTTTTTTTGTGTAAGACTTGATGGATAAGAAAGCGTTTCGAAGTGCTGGGTCAGAAACGGACCGAGCCCATCGGTTAGAAAAGCGCGCATCAAACTAGGGAGTAACTAATGAGAAAATCAGATTTCATCAATGCGCAAGAGCGCCGGTACCAAGCGGGATCCATTGATCGCCGTCAATTTATCACATCTGTGATTGGTGCTGGTTTGGCTGTTCCTGCTGCTTTGGGCCTTGCGTCAAGTGTAGAGGCTGCAACGCCAAATCGCGGCGGTTTGTTCCGCTGGGGTATGGGGCACGGATCCACAACTGATACGTTGGACTCGGCAAATTCGGAAAACGGTTTCACATTGGCTAACGGCTATTGTTTTTCAAACCACTTGACCGAGGTTGATAACACTGGTCAGCTTGTACCAGAATTGGCCGAAAGCTATGAATCCGACGATGCCAAAACATGGGTTTTCAACCTACGCAAAGGCGTTGAATTCCATAATGGTAAAACAATGACATCGCAGGACGTGATTGCATCGTTCCAGCATCATATGGGCGAAGAGTCAAAGTCAGCTGCCAAGGGTTTGCTAAGCGCCGTTGAAAGCATGACAGCAGATGGCGATAACCGCGTCATCTTCAAACTGGCGACAGCAAACGCTGACTTCCCATTTATCGTCAGTGATTATCACCTGTCGATCCGGCCTTCGGTTGATGGCGTGGCTGATTATAATTCGGGCATTGGCACCGGTGGTTACATCCTCGAAAGCTTTGAGCCCGGTGTACGTTCTAAATTGAAACGCAATCCAAACTTTTGGAAAGAGGGCCGCGCGCATTTCGACGAAGTTGAATTGCTGTCCATCATCGATGTGACAGCCCGTCAAAACGCCATCATGAACGGCGATGTCGATGTGATCGACCGTGTTGATCCCAAAACCGTAGCATTGCTGGCGCGCGCGCCTGTGTTGGACATCATGGAACTGACAGGTACGCTGCACTACACATTCCCGATGCGTTTGGATGTTGCACCGTTTGATAACTATGACCTGCGTATGGCGTTGAAATATGCGATCAAGCGTCAGGAATTGGTTGATAAAATCCTGTTGGGCCATGGTGCCTTGGGTAATGATCACCCAATTTCAACGGCCAACCGTTTCCACAACAGCGCGTTGGAACAGCGTGAATTTGATGCAGAAAAGGCGGCGTTCCATTACAAAAAATCAGGCCACTCAGGCAAAATCCAACTGTCCACATCTGACGCGGCCTTTGCTGGCGCGGTTGATGCGGCCCAGTTGATCGCGGCATCCGCAGCCGAGGCTGGCATTGATATCGAAGTGGTCCGTGAGCCCAAAGATGGATACTGGTCAAACGTGTGGAACAAAAAAGGCTGGAGCGCGTGTTATTGGGGTGGGCGCCCAACCGAAGATTGGATGTTCTCGGCCGCCTACACCGATGACACCGAATGGAACGACACGGCGTGGAAAGGCACAGATGCTGCCAATAAATTCAATGCGATTGTTCGCGATGCACGTGCTGAGCTGGATAACACCAAGCGCGCAGAAATGTATGCGGAATGTCAGTCATTGTTAAACGACGACGGTGGCACCATCTGCCCAATGTTTGCAAACTATATCAATGCAGTATCCAAGAAAATTGGTCACGACGACAAAGTGGCTGCAAACTGGGATACGGACGGCGGCAAAGCGGCCGAGCGTTGGTGGTTTGCCTAAAACGCATTACGTCAAGGCGCCGGCAGATGCCGGCGTCTGTTATCCGACAGAATAGACAATTAAGGGATTTGCTGTGCATCCTGTTTTGACCACCGTATTGCAACGGCTTGGGTTGGGTTTTCTGACTCTTTTTGTTGTTTCCTTTATTATCTTTGAATCGATTGAACTATTGCCCGGTGATTTTGGTCAGGCCGTTCTGGGCCAAGCTGCCACCGAAGAAACAGTTGCTGCCTTTCGTAAAGAGCTGGGTTTGGACCAGCCCGCCTATATTCGGTATTTCGAATGGGCAGGAAACGTGTTGCAAGGCGATCTAGGCACATCATTCTCGGGCCGCGCGTCATCGGGTGTTGACCGGTCGCGTCCCGTGCTGGATTTGGTAGGCCCGCGTCTGGAAAATACATTGTTCTTGGCTGGCATGACCGCCGCAATTGCTGTACCTTTGGCGTTGTTTTTGGGGATTACGACGGCACTTTATCGAAATTCCATTTATGACAGAACAGTCAACGCTGCGACACTGACCACGATTTCATTTCCTGAATTTTTTGTGGCCTATATCCTGATCCTGTTTTTGGCATCCTTGAACCCAATATTCCCGTCGCTTGCCAATATTGATACATCGACGGAATTTTGGGACCGCATTTATCGATCTGCCTTGCCGGCGCTGACGCTGACGCTGGTTATCGTGGCCCACATGATGCGCATGACACGGGCGGCGATTATCAATTTGCTGGCATCACCCTATATTCAAATGGCTCGTCTGACGGGGGCCAGCCAACGCGAAGTTATCTTAAAACACGCTTTGCCGAATGCTTGGGCGCCGATTGCCACGGTGATTGCATTCAACCTTGCGTATTTGGTTGTCGGGGTTGTCGTTGTTGAGGTGGTTTTTGTGTATCCTGGTATCGGCCAGTTGATGGTCGATTCAGTGACCAGTCGAGATATTCCGGTTGTTCAAGCCTGCGCATTAATTTTCGCGATCACCTATATTCTGTTGAACCTGATTGCTGACGTGATCGGAATTATCACCAATCCAAGGTTGCTACATCCAAAATGACCCAGACATCACAATCCTATTCCGCCAAAGACGAAGCAACATCATTCTTAGCCAAAAGGACCGCTTGGGACCGCGCAAAAATCTTGTTGAAAAAATCACCCATTACGGCGCGGTTCGGGATGATCGTAATCGCAGCCTATGTGATCGTCGCCGTATTCGCCCCATGGATTGCCCCCTATGGCCAGGCCGAGGTATTTCCCGTACCCTATGCTCCGTGGGGTGGGGACCATATGTTTGGCACAGACCAAATTGGCCGCGATATCCTGTCAAGAATGATTTATGGCGCACGCAACACTGTTGGTATC
>CBFHVU010000044.1:0-15313 GCA_965659465.1 uncultured Paracoccaceae bacterium
TTTATCCCTGTGCGCATCGCCATATTAACGGTGTCAGATACACGGACCTTGGATCAGGATACATCGGGTCAGACATTGGTGGATCGGCTGCAATCTGCAGGGCATATTTTGGCAGATCGCAAAATTGTGACGGATGATCGGGCCGATATCGCCGCCATTTTGCGCGGGTGGATTGCCGATCCTGCGGTGGATGTGGTCATCAGCACGGGCGGCACGGGACTGACCGGCCGCGATGTCACGGTTGAGGCGCACCGCGATGTTTATGAAAAAGAAATCGATGCCTTTGGCACCGTCTTTACGATCATCAGCATGCAAAAAATTGGCACGTCTGCCATTCAATCGCGGGCCACAGGCGGCGTTGCGGGGGGGACATATCTGTTTGCACTGCCAGGATCCACAGGCGCGTGCAAGGATGCGTGGGATGAAATTTTAGTCAAACAGCTGGATTACCGGCATCGCCCGTGTAATTTTGTGCAAATTCTGCCACGACTAGACGAACATCTGCGACGGAAATAACGCGGCGCTGCGTGTAATTGTCCGACCCCCTTGGCATTCGGCGAATTTCGCCTAGATTCCCATTCGTAGCTTCGTGCGAAATATTTTAGAAAGGTCGCTGAATGCGATTTATTAGAAAAAGCCTAATCGGCCTGTTCCTGTTTTCTGTGACACTTGGGTTATTGGCCTATTCCGCGCAAATGGTCAAAATGGCCATTTCGGATCGTATGAACCAAGAAACCCGTGCACCACAGGCGCGCGAACGGACCTTTACCGTGAACGTTATGCGGGCCGATCCCGCAACATTATCACCAACTCTGGACGTCTTCGGCGAGGTACAAAGCCGCCGGACTTTGGATTTACGCATGGCTGCCGCGGGGCAGGTCGTGTTCTTGGATCCCAGCTTTATCGAAGGTGGTCAAGTTCAAGCGGGCCAAGTGCTGGTGCGGTTGGATGATGCGGATGCACAATCTGCACTGGCGCGTGCGCGTGCTGATTTGATGGATGCGCAGGCCGAAATATCCGAGGCCGAACGCGCCATCCGTCTGGCCGCCGATGAATTGGATGCGGCGCTGGCGCAGGCCAGTTTGCGCGAAACGGCACTAGCCCGTCAGCTGGATTTGCAAAAACGCGGGGTTGGCACAGCAGCGGCCGTCGAGACGGCAGAACTGGCAGCATCGTCCGCGGCGCAGTCTGTTTTGGCGCGACGCAGTGCCGTTGACCAAGCGCAAGCACGCAAAGCACAGGCCCAAACCCGATTGGCCCGCGCAGAATTGGCCACCCAAGACGCCGAACGTCGCGTCAATGACACGGTTTTGACCGCCCAGTTTTCGGGCACCCTGTCAGGGGTGACATTGGTACAAGGTGGATTGGTTAGTGTAAATGAACGCATTGGTCAGCTGATTGATCCAGCGGCACTAGAGGTGGCATTCCGTGTCTCGACCGAACAATACAGCCGCCTGCTGGATCCTCAGGGTCAGTTACTGGCTCTGCCTGTTGAAATTACATTGTCGTCAACGGGGCGCAATCTGGCGTCAAACGGCGTGTTGAGCCGTGACAGCGGATCGGTGGCGCAGGGGCAGACAGGGCGTTTGTTATTTGCACGCATCGAAAACCCCATTGGGTTGAAACCCGGTGATTTTGTGACTGTGTCGGTGCAAGAGCCCGAAATAAATTATGCGGTCCGTTTGCCTGCAACGGCGCTGTCACCCGATCAAACCGTATTGGCGGTTGGGGACGACAACCGATTGGACCCTGTGGCCGTGACATTGCTGCGCCGTCAGGGCAATGATGTCATCGTGCGTTCGCGCGATTTGGCGGGACGCGATGTTGTGATGCAGCAAACCCCATTGCTGGGCAAAGGGATCAAGGTCAAAGCGTTGCGCGGTGATGGACTTGAGGTCGCGCCAGAACCCACCGAAGTGGTCCTGACGCCTGAACGGCGTGCGAAACTGATTGCCTTTGTCGAAGGAAACACGCGCATGCCGCAGGATGCCAAGACACGCATCTTGGCACAACTCAATCAGGAAAAAGTTCCAACAGATGTCGTTGAACGCTTAGAAAGCAGAATGTGAGTTAACCATGGCGCGTGATCTTCCAAAATCGGCAGGCGGATTATTTTCCTACTTTGCGCGGCATCGCACGGCGGCCAATTTGTTATTGGTGATTTTGCTGGTTGCGGGATTGATGGCAACCCCGCGTATGCGGGCGCAATTTTTCCCTGATATTGTGTCGGATTCCATTTCTGTCGGCGTCACATGGCAAGGCGCGGGCGCCGAAGACGTTGACAGCGCGATTGTGCAAACGCTGGAGCCCGCATTATTGGCTGTCGAGGGCGTGACCGAAGCAAGCAGCACATCGCGCGAAGGCAGTGCGCGCATTCGGCTGGAATTCGAACCCGATTGGGATATGGCCCGCGCCAAGGCAGATGTCGAAAGCGCATTGGACACCATTTCCAGCCTGCCCCAGGATGCCGAGGATCCTACCATCGTGCAATCCTCTTGGAGCGACCGCGTGACCGATGTTGTCATATCAGGGCCGCTTGATATCCAACAGTTGGGCCAATTTGCGGATGAATTTGTCATGCGCCTGTTTGACCAAGGTGTCACGCGCACCACGATCCAAGGTCTGGCGGTCCCCCAAGTGTTGGTCGAGGTCCAAACCGTCAACCTGATCCAGTATGATATCACCATGCGCGATATTGCGAATGCCATCGCCCAAGAGGTCGATGCAGATCCCGCAGGGGATGTGACAGGGGCCAATACGCGCGTGCGAACGGGCGTTGAAAAACGCACGGCCAAAGATATCGAACAGATTGTTTTGGGGTCCAGCCCCGATGGATCAACATTGACCATATCCGATATCGCAACCGTGCAGGATTTGGGCATGGACCGTGGGCGCAGTTATTTCGTGCGCGGCAATCCAGCTGTGTCGATCCGTGTGGATCGTTCCCAAAAAGGCGACGCCATTGCCATTCAGCACGTGGTCGAAGAGGTGGCGCAGAAACTGGAATTGACCCTGCCGCAAGGCACCACTGTCGAATTGATCCGTACCCGCGCCGAATATATTTCGGGACGCTTGAATATTTTGCTGCAAAACGGCGCGTCTGGATTGGTATTGGTACTGGGGTTGTTGTTTTTATTCCTGAATGCACGGACGGCGTTTTGGGTCGCCGCAGGCATTCCGACAGCGATGCTGTCTGCGATCGCATTGATGTATGTGATGGGCATTACCTTTAATATGATTTCGTTATTCGCGCTGATATTAACGCTGGGCATTGTGGTGGATGATGCCATTGTGGTGGGCGAACACGCTGATCAACGTGCGCGAATGGGGTTGCCCCCGATTGTTGCGGCAGAAACCGCAGCACAGCGGATGGCAATGCCGGTTCTGGCCGCGACAATCACAACGGTGATCGCATTTTTGGGATTAACTGCCATTGGTGGCCGATTTGGCGATATGATTGCCGATATTCCCTATACGGTGATCTTGGTGCTTTGTGCGTCGTTGGTTGAATGTTTTTTGATCCTGCCCAATCACATGGCCCATTCAATTACCGACGGAACCACTGTCAAATGGTATGATCGGCCCAGTTATTATGTGAACCTTGGGTTTGAATGGTTCCGTGATCGTATTTTCAAGCATGTTATTGGTTGGATCGTTCAGGCCCGCTATGCCATGTTTGCGGGCGCAGTGGTATTGCTGGCATCGCAGGCTGTTTTGGTGATCAATGGAACGGTGAATTGGCGATTTTTTTCATCGCCAGAACAGGCGTCGATCACCGGTAATTTTGCCATGCTGAACACGGCAACACGGGACGATTCCGTGGAAATGGCCAATGAATTGCAGCGCGCAGTTGATGCAGTTGGCGCACGCTACGAGGCCGAATATGGCCGCAATCCCGTGACTTATGTTTTAACCGAGGTGGGTGGAAACGCAGGGCGCGGCTTGGCAGGTGCTGATACGAAATCTGCCGACTTGCTAGGGGGCATTTCGATTGAATTGATCGAGGCAGATGAACGTCCTTATTCCAGCTATAAATTCTTGGGCGACATGCAGGCTGAGGTGCAAAACCACCCCTTGTTAGAGAGCTTTTCGTTCCGCAGTTGGGGATCTGGTCCGGGTGGGGATGCACTGGATGTGCAGTTCTATGGCGCATCGTCTGATACGTTAAAACGTGCGGCCGAAGATTTGAAAACCGCCGTCGCGCAATTTTCAATCGTATCCGCGGTCGAGGATGATTTAGCCTATGACAAAGAGGAATTGGTCCTAGAGCTGACCGCACAGGGACAAGCCTTGGGGTTCACCATTGATGGGTTGGGCCAAGTCTTGCGTAACCGTCTGAATGGAATTGAGGCCGCATCATTCCCAATGGGTGTGCGCAGTGCGGAAATCCGTGTTGAATTACCTGATGGCGAAGTGACCTCAGATTTTCTGGATCGCATGCAGCTGCGCGCGCCCAGCGGTGTTTATGTCCCCTTGGCTGATATTGTCAGCGTTGAACGCAAATCGGGGTTTTCTACGGTGCGGCGTGAAAACGGCATTCGCCTGATTTCGGTGACGGGCGACATTTCCGAAGATGACGCAGATGCCGCCAACGAAGTGATGCGCGCGTTGGAAGAAGAGATTTTGCCAGAAATCGCGTCAACCCGTCAGGTGGAATGGCGTATGTCAGGGCTCAGCGAACAAGAGGGCGCATTTTTGTCGGATGCAAAAACAGGACTGATTTTGGTTTTGTTGGGGATTTATCTGACGCTCACTTGGGTCTTTGCCAGCTGGACGCGGCCCGTGGTGATTATGACGGTGATCCCCTTTGGTTTGGTGGGTGCCATTTGGGGCCATTATATTTGGGAAATCCCGATGTCGATGTTTACGGTCGTGGGCCTGTTGGGGATGACAGGAATTATTATCAACGACTCAATCGTTTTGATCACCACAATCGACGAATACGCCAAGGATCGCGGATTGATCCCGTCCGTCATTGACGCCACCGCAGATCGGCTGCGGCCTGTGATGTTGACGACATTGACCACTGTGTTTGGCTTGGGTCCGCTGCTCTATGAACAATCGTCCCAAGCACAGTTCCTAAAGCCCACAGTAGTGACCTTGGTCTATGGCTTGGGCTTTGGCATGATTTTGGTGCTGATCGTTGTGCCGTCGCTGATCGTGATCCAAAGCGATGTAAAACGCTACTTTGTTGCGTTGCGTCATGCGTCTAGGGCGAAACACGTTCGCGTCAAACGCATGTTCACGGCGGCCTTTGCACTGATTTTTGCGTGGTTGGCGGTTACATTGGGCGCCGTGATTGTCACCGATGAGATGCCTGCTGTGATCCAAAAATATGCGGACATGTTTGGGCTGTCGTCCGGTGCTGGACCCGCACTGGCGCTGTTTTTGCTGGGCGCAATTTTGATTGTGATTGTTTTGACAATCGTGACCCATGCAGCACAGGCGATGACATGGGTGCGACAGCGGCAAACCTAGCGGCTGTGACAGCCGAATTGTTCGATAACAGTATTCGGGCCCAGCACTGATATGCGCAGGCGCGATCGGTCAATTGCGGCCATTGCGCCCGTCATTGGGATCAACTTTGCCTGACCAACCAACCTGTCGTCTTGGCGGGTGGTTGCCGTGTTTTGCACCCATAGGTCAGTGTCCATATATTCAACCACACTGCGTTCCCAATCGCCCAGACGGGGCAGTGTCGCGGTGACGGTGACATTCATCCGATCTGCATCGGGCACAAAATCGCAGGTGATCGTAGGATGCCCCAAATCCGCCATGGAAAAGGGGGCCTGCGCAAGCGCTGCCAATATTTCAGGGGCTCGGTCGTTTCGCCCGGGCTGCGCGGTGTTTGACAATGACACAGTCACGGGTACACAGATATCTTCGCAGATACCGATATTGGCCTCTATCGCCACTGTAATGGGTGCTCCGCTGTTAATGGGGGTGATTTTCATCGGCAATGTGGCCCCGCCGCGATAGCCGAGTGTTTCAAACCCTTCAGACCCGAATTGTTCTGGGGCGGGCCAAATGATTTCTACGGATTTTACGTTTTGGCTGCGGCTAAAGTCAAATTCGGGCGGGAAACCTGCGTCGCCGGGGCTGCGCCAATAGGTTTTCCATCCTTGTGATAATTCCAGGTCCAAACCCACCACATGGGTTCCATCCGCGTTTTGCCAACCGCTGATCAAACGCGCCGATTCCAGCCCTGCGGCATGGGACAGTCCCGATCCGATAAAGGTGGCCCCAACGGTTATGGCAAAAATCGTTTTTTGTTTCATAGCTGATTAGTGGTCCAAAATTTATAACTTGCCAAGTCACAAATAAGCGATACGTTTGAAACAGTGGGGAATGATTGGCATGGCAGATATATTTCATACAGCGCAGATAGGGGCCTTTTTCGGGGGCAAGTTTTTGGTTGCCATGCCCGCCATGGAAGATGCACAGTTTGGGCATTCCTTGGTGTATCTGGTCGATCATTCCCAAGAGGGGGCGATGGGGCTGATCGTGAACAAACCCTTAAAGAATCATAATTTTTCACGCCTATGTTCGTATCTGGATGTGGATATCCGCGATCCCCAAAACATCCCGCTGGTGTTTGGCGGGCCGGTTGAAAAGCAGCGCGGATTTGTACTGCACAGCAATGATTACGGCGACGCGCAGCATTGCAAAGCGCTGCCTCATGGATTGGCGTTAAGTGCCACGAAAAATGTGATTACAGATTTGGCACAGGGGCAGGGACCCCGAAATGCCATTGTCGCAATGGGATTTGCAGGCTGGGCCGATGGTCAGCTGGAATCTGAAATCGCCCGCAATGCTTGGTTGATTGTGGATGCTGATCCCGCGTTGATTTTTTCGGTGGACCATGATCACAAATGGGAATTGGCGTTAAAGCAATCTGGAATTGATCCGCGCCTGTTGTCGACCACAGCGGGTCATGCCTAGGCTGTGATTACGGTTTGGGCGCTGCGGCGCGCATTAACCGGTCGTTGATGGCTAGGCCCAATCCAATCTGGGGAATGGGGGAAACGGCGATTTTGTCCCCTGACAATTTGTCGATTTGATGCAGCATGGTAAACAGATTTGCCGCAGCTTCGCGCAAATCACCTGAGGGGGATAGGTTTAAATCACACACGACATCCCCAAACCCCAACCGTTTTTCACCGGCCTGCCATGTGCTAGCATTCAGTCGCACCGATCCATTGGGGGCATAGTGGGACAATAATTGCCCCGGTGCCTGAATGTCGTCACTGCTGTCATGGTCAGCGGTTACAGTTCTTTGGTTGGGTGGGGTGCCCAAAACATCGGCCAGTTGGCTGGGCGTAATGGTCCCGGGGCGGAGGATGGTGGGCGCATCCAACAGTGATAGAATGGTCGATTCCAACCCTTCGTAACACAGGCTGGTCGCAATCACAGCGTCGATTTTCCCCTCTAACCCTTGGATTACATGATCTGCCTGTGTCGGGCTGAGTTTACCCGATGGGTTGGCCGATGGCGCCGCAATTCCCCGCCCAAAGTCGCGCAGTACCGCCTGTGCGATCGCATGGCGCGGAACGCGAATGGCCACGCTGGGCAATCCGGCTGTCACGGCAGGGGCCAGTTCAGCATCGCCGCGCATTGGCAAAACCAATGTCAACGGACCAGGCCAGAACGCCTGTGCCACCTGCTGCGCGGTATCCGTCCAGTGAACATAGCGCTGCGCCATGGTAATGTCGGCCACATGCACGATCAATGGGTTGAAACTGGGCCGGCCCTTGGCTGCATAAATGCCGGCCACTGCATGCGGGTTGTGGGCATCTGCGCCCAATCCGAATACGGTTTCTGTGGGGAACGCCACCAACCCGCCATCTGCCAAAATGGCTGCAGCGATTCCAATATCGGCAGGTGTGTCAGTCAGACGCTTGGTGAACATTTCAAAAAATTATGACGTTGCGTTTCAGTTGCTGTTTCAGTCCCCAATACCCTATGATTTGGGGCAATCCAAGCCCCCGTGACGGGGCGTCAGCCACTAGGGGAACATCATGCCATATCGCGCGCCAGTTTCAGATTATTCGTTTTTGCTGAACCAAGTTTTGGATTACCAACAGATCTGCGCGCAACCGCGATTTGAGGATGCCGGCCCTGACACGGTCGATGCCATCCTGACAGAAGCGGCAAAAATGTGCGAAGATGTCATGGCCCCTTTGCAGCGCAATGGCGATGTTCAAGGCGCGGTTTTGGAAAATGGGGTGGTGCGTACCTCGCCCGGTTTTGCCGAGGGGTATCGTGCGATTGCGGATGGGGGGTGGGTCTCGACATCGGCCTCGGTTGACTATGGTGGAATGGGGTTGCCCCTGACGGTAACCACGGCGGTCAATGAAATGATGGCGTCGGCCTGTTTGTCATTGCAGCTCAATCCATTGATGACCCAAGGTCAGATCGAGGCATTGGAACACCATGCATCCGACGCGATCAAGGATCTATACCTGCCGAAACTGATTTCGGGTGAGTGGTGTGGTACAATGAACCTGACCGAACCGCAGGCGGGTTCCGACGTGGGCGCATTGCGATCCAAGGCGGAGCCGAACGGCGATGGCACCTTTGCGATTTCTGGGCAAAAAATCTATATCTCATGGGGGGATAATGATTTTTCTGGCAATGTGTGCCATTTGGTACTGGCCCGTTTGCCCGATGGGGTTGCGGGAACCAAGGGGATTTCCCTGTTTTTGGTGCCCAAATTTATTCCTGATGAACAGGGCAATCCGGGCGTGGCAAATACGTTAAAGGTTGTGTCTTTGGAACATAAAATGGGCCTGCACGGCAGCCCAACTGCCGTGATGCAATATGATGGTGCAACGGGGTGGTTGATTGGCGAACCCCATGATGGAATGCGCGCCATGTTCACCATGATGAACAACGCCCGTTTGGGTGTCGGTGGGCAGGGCATCGGTGCGGCCGAGGGCGCATTTCAACATGCGCTTGCCTATGCCCAAGGGCGCGTTCAGGGGCGCAGCCCCATTGCCAACGGTGGCGGCACGATCATGGATCACGCGGACGTGCGCCGCATGCTGATGACAATGAAGGCCGACATTTTTGCCGCCCGCGCCATTGCGTTGGCCAATGCTATAGCGATTGATATGCAAACGGCAACCGGTGCCCCCGAATGGGCTGCGCGTGCCGCGTTTTTAACTCCGATCACCAAGGCATTTGGTACCGACACCGGCATTGATGTGGCATCGATGGGCGTGCAGGTGCATGGCGGCATGGGCTTTATCGAGGAAACGGGCGCGGCCCAATATCTGCGCGATGTACGCGTCACCGCCATATACGAAGGCACAAACGGTATTCAGGCCATGGATCTGGTCGGGCGCAAATTGATGGACGGCGGCGAAGCGGCCTTTGCCCTGCTGGATGAAATGCAAAGCACGATTGAGGCGGCGCGCGCCCAAGGGTCCGAATTGGCCGAGCCGGTTTGGCAGGCGATTGAAACACTACGCGAGGCGACAGAATGGATGGTCGAACAGGGCAACCTGAACGACCGCTTTGCCGGGGCATCATCGTTTTTGCGTGCCTATGCGCGTGTTTTGGGCGGGTATTACCACATGCGCGCCAGCCTGTGCGATGCAGGTCACGGCCCACGTTCTGCATTGGCGCGGTTTTACATCAAATCCCTGTTGCCTGAACATGCGGGCCTGATTGTGGCTGCGTGCCAAGGGGCAGAGGAACTTTATGCGTTAACAGATGATGATTTGGTCGCCTGATGGCAGCTAAAGGTCATAAAACTTCGGTGTTAGAGTACCCATACCCCGATCCACCTGCCACAGGCGCGGTGGTTGAGGTGGCAAGCGATATTTATTGGATCCGGTTGCCCCTGCCCATGGCCTTGGATCATGTGAATTGTTATGCCTTGGCAGATAAGGATGGCTGGACATTGATTGACACAGGGGTGTCCAGCAAAAAAACACGCGCGATCTGGCGCGATTTGCTGTCAGGACCTTTGGCACAACTGCCGGTAAAACAGGTGTTGGTGACCCATCACCACCCCGACCATGTAGGATTGGCCGGCTGGTTTCAACAGGAATTCGGGGCTGATCTGATGATGACCCGAACGGCTTGGTTGATGGCGCGGATGCTATATCTGGATGCCCAGGATCTGCCCCCTGCTGAAACCATCCTGTTTTGGAAACGTGCGGGAATGGCCCCGGATATTTTGGCCGAACGTATGTCGGGCAAACCGTTTAATTTTGTGGATGCTGTGCATCATATGCCATTGGGGTATCGACGGATCAAACAGGGCGATTGCCTGCATCTGGCGGGGCGTGCGTGGGATGTCCACATCGGCAATGGCCACGCGCCCGAACATGCAACCCTGTGGTCGCAAGATCAGGAAATTGTTATCGCAGGCGATCAGATCATTTCATCAATCAGTCCAAATCTGGGCGTCTATGCGACCGAACCCGAGGCTGACCCTGTGGGCGATTGGATCGAATCATGCACCCGATTGACCCCCTTGGCGCGTGATACCCATTTGGTGTTGTCAGGCCATAAATTGCCGTTTCGTGGGTTACCGCACCGCATGACGCAATTGGTGGATAATCATCATCACGCTTTGGACCGGCTATGGGCTGATCTGACCGAACCAAAATCCGCCACACAAGTGTTCAGCTGTTTATATCATAGGAAAATCGGGGCCGGTGAATATGGTTTGGCACTGGTTGAGGCGGTGGCGCATTTGAACCATTTGTACCAAGCGGGCCGGGCGCGACGGTTTATTGATGATGACGATGCCTATCGCTATGTGGCAATTTGACAGTAAAATCCCAAATTTCATAGGGTGACAGGCCGGAAAAATTGCGGTAATCAGCCGTAGCTAGCATTAGAAGGGTTATGGCAATGGCAGATCATAAACACGGTTCAATGGATACCTCTGTTCAGGAAAAAACATTCGACGGATTCATCTCATGGTCCGTGCGCGTCGCAATCGCGAGCATCGCGGTTTTGGTGTTTTTGGCGATTTTTAATAGCTAAAGCAATAGGGGCAGGTATGCGGTGGATTTGTCTTGGGCTGGTTGCCCTTTTGGCTGCCTGCTCTGCCCCTGTTCCCAATGCGTCACCTGAAAGGGTGCACGCTGCAGAATACGTCCATGATGGCCCCCCTGAAATTGCGCTGTTGACGATGGTCAATAACCGCAGCGGAGAGGGCGCACATTCTGCCCTGCTGATTAACGGATCCCAGCGTGTCATTTTTGATCCTGCGGGAACCGTTCAGCACGAATTATTGATTGAACGTGATGATGTTTTGTTTGGAATGACGCCAAAAATGGTTGATTTCTATGTGCGTGCCCATTCGCGAATTACCCATCATGTCGTTATCCAGAAAATCCCCGTCACCCCCGAGGTCGCAGAACAGGCATTGCAGCTGGCGCTGAACAATGGCCCCGTATCATCGGCATTTTGTGCCAGCAGTACATCACAATTATTGGCGCAGTTGCCCGGGTTTGACACCATTTCAACAACGATGTTCCCGCGCAGTCTGATGGAACAATTTGGCACGCTGCCCAATGTGACCGCATCAACAGTGCGCGAAACTGACAGCGCCGATAAACGCGCCGCTGAACAGGCGTTTCAGGGGTAGCGGTTGATGACGCCCCCTTGTGCAGTTGTCTTGGCGGGCGGGGAATCGCGCCGTATGCAGGGCCAGCATAAGGCAACCTTGGATGCAAAGGGTGTGCCCTTGGCCCAGTATGTGGCGACGCGATTGTCACGCGCATGCGATCACGTTGCGATCAGTTATAATGGGTCAGCGGATGCCATCCTGAACGGTCCGTTTTCGTGTTTTGCGGATATTTTATCTGGATCCTTGGGGCCGTTGGCAGGCATTCATGCAGCGATGACATTTGCCCAGCAACAGGGCGCAGATCGTGTGATAACGGTCGCCGTGGACACGCCGTTTTTCCCGAATGATTTTGTGTCCCAGATGACACAGGTCGCGGCACCCATCGCGGTGGCGCAGTCAGGGGGGCGTGTGCATCCCGCCTGTGGGATCTGGTCTGTGTCCTTGATTTCTGATCTTGAAACCTATCTGATGTCGGGAGAGCGGCGACTGTGGGGCTGGGCTATGTCACATGTGGCGGTCCCAGTGGATTGGCCTGCGCAACCATGGGACCCGTTTTTTAACATCAACACGCCGGATGATTATGCCGCAGCGATGACAAAATTGGCGGACTGAAAATGCAGATTTATGGCGTCACGGGTTGGAAAAATTCTGGTAAAACGGGGTTGATGGAACGGTTGATTACCGAATTTGTGGCCCGTGGGCTGCGGGTTTCATCCGTCAAACATGCCCATCATTCCGTTGATATTGACCAACCGGGCAAAGACAGCCACCGCCACCGCAGTGCCGGCGCATCCGAGGTGATTTTGGCCACGGCCGCACGCTATGCCATCATGCACGAAAACCCCGCGGGCGAACCTCCGCTTTCGGAATTGCTGGCCCGTCTTAGCCCCGTTGATTTGGTGTTGGTCGAAGGATACAAACGCGACACCCACCCCAAGATCGAGGCGCATCGCCATGAAACGGCACAGCCATTGATCGCCGTCAATGATCCCACAATTCGCGCGGTTGCTGCGAATTGTGATCTGGCTGTGGATTGTCCTGTTTTTGATCTGGATGATACTGCAGCGATTGCAGATTTTATTTTGAATGATTTGGGTTTGAATGTTTGATGCGGGGCTTGTCATAGACTGGTCAGCGCGGTCCACCCCATCGCCCAAAACACCTGTTGCCGATGCGATTTATGCCTGCGGCTTTACCCAAGCCGAGGTGGATCATCCCCAATATTTCCGCACGCGTCATGCCTGTTTTGCCGCCTGCATCACGGCGATTGATGCGGCCTTGGCACGGGGCGAAGTATTCTTTTTGGGTTTTGATTTTTCATTTGGCTATCCAATGGGGTTTGTCCCTGCGGTGACGGGGCAGGCGGATGCCAAGTCAATCTGGCACTATTTCAAGCGTCACGTTCAAGATGGACAGGACAATAGCAACAACCGCTTTGCGGTAGCTGATCAGATCAATGCGCGGCTGTCTGGCGTTGGCCCATTTTGGGGATGCCCCGCAAATCAACAGTTTGATCATCTGCCGCACAAAGGATCCGCGCGCCGCGATCATGGGTTTGGCGAATACCGTGCTACTGAAATTGCATCGAAAACAGCGCAGTCCAGTTGGAAATTGTTTACGACTGGTTCGGTTGGATCGCAGGCCATTTTGGGCATGACCTATCTGGCCAAGCTAATGGACCGCTATGGCGCGGCTGCGCATTTTTGGCCCTTTGACGGGAATATCCCATCGCGTGGTCCGACTTTGGTGGTCGCAGAAATTTATCCCAGCCTGTTTTCACAGCCCAGTGACGCAGATTTGCGCCGCCTCTATGACACCGAAATTTTCCAGATCAAGGATGCCTGTCAGGTCTGGCGCACGGCAGACCACTTGCGCCAAATGACATCCGATGAATGGCAGAGGTTACATGGGTGCGATCAAATATCAGATCCCCGGATCCAGGCCGAGGGGTGGATTGTCGGCGTGCCCTGTGGTCCAACGCCATAGTCGTTTCAGCGGTCCCAGACCACATCGCCCAGAAAAATATAGCCGGCGCCATAGATGGTTTTGATCAGTTTAGGGTCTTTGGGGTCCTCTTTCAGTTTTGTGCGTAGACGCGAAATGCGCACATCCATCGCACGATCAAAACTTTCGCCGGCACCGCCGCCCAAACGCTCTTGCATGAATGCGCGGCTGACCAAACGCTTGGGGCTTTCTAAAAACAGGCGCAGCACTTCGCCCTCGGCATGGCTGAACGGGGTTTCTCCGCCCTGTGCGTCGACCAATGTATAAAGATCGAAATAGGCGGTCCATCCTTCGAAACTGGCGGTATCGCCGGTGATGCTTTTTGTGCGTTCCTTGCGCATGCGGGCGCGGATGCGTGCGACCACTTCGGCCGGTTCAAAGGGTTTGATGATGTAATCATCTGCGCCCAATTCCAATCCCGTGACGCGATCTTGGACCTGTGCGCGACCTGAAATAATGATTACCACCGCCCCCTGTTCTAAGGCCAGCCGATGGACCAATGATAACCCATCGCGATCGGGCAGGCCCAGATCCACCAAACAGACGTCTGGGGTTGTGGTCTGCAAAAACGCCTCGAACTCGGTCGCGCGGGAAAACCCCATGGTACGGAACCCAGCATCCTCAAGTGTTGCGGCCAGAATGGATCGGATTGTTGGTTCGTCATCCAAAATTGTGACCAAAGGCGTCGTCATGCTGTATCAGTTCCTTGCAAGAGCTGTCCCAACTGCGCCTGTGTAAATGGTTTCGTCAGAACCGGCGCGCGCCGCTGGGCGGCTTGGGTCAATTCATGATGGGCGGGTAGGGACGTCATGAAAATAACCATAGGGTGATTTTCGGGCAATTCATCGACAATGGCAACACCAGTTTTATCCCCCTCTAATTGCAGATCACTTAGGATCAGGGTGACCTCGGGCAGGCCCTGTAACAGGGCCTGTGCCTCGTTAGCGGATGCCGCTTCGACGACGCTGTAACCCAGTGACGTCAGCATTACACGCATTGTATCGCGCAAATCCGATTGATCATCGATCAGTAATGCCAAACCGGGTGCCGTTTGGGACATAGCACGCCGTGCAGGCAGCCGCAGGATCACCCGTGCGCCGCGATAACCATTTCGCAACAACAAATCGCCGCCCGACATTTTGGCGATGTCATAGACCATTGTCAGGCCCATTCCCGTGCCTTGATCACCTTTGGTCGTGTAAAACGGTTCAAACGCCTGTTTGAGTGCGCTTTGCGTAAATCCAGCGCCGGTGTCGCAGACGGTAAATTCGATCCAGGTATCTTTGACCACATCAACGATTACCGTGATCACCCCCGCACCGCCACAGGCATCGCGGGCATTTAGGATCAGATTTAGCAATGCATCCTGAACCATGCCCGGATCCAAAAACCACAAACGATCGTCCGTACTATTCGATACCTTAAGCTGGATTTGATCCGGCAGGGTCGATTTCGCCATCGTGGTCAGATTGTCCACCAAATCGCGCAGCCGCGTGGCCTTGGGCATGGGCGTGCGGGTGCCGGTCATGCCGGCAATGGTATTCAACAAATCCCCCCCTCGACGGGCCGCGTCATGGGTGGCTTGGATCAGGGTTTTGGCCTGGGGCGGTAAATCCAGCTGGTTCAGCCGGCTTTGCGCGCCCAAGATAATGGTCAGCAGATTGGAAAAATCATGGGCCAATCCGCTGGTCAGTTGTGACGCCAATTCACGTCGGC